>JAUVBB010000176.1 GCA_030591445.1 Deltaproteobacteria bacterium
AAGCGGGAACCACTATAGCGATCGCCCTGGGACAGGGTTACCCGCTTGCCCTGATCGTCGAAAAGATTGACGGTCGGTCGCTCGACAGGAATTTCCGCCATCAGGTCCGACAAATTGTTGTCGACCGGCGGGACGGGCTCTTTCGGTTCTCGGGGCAAGTCGCGATCTACGGCGTTGACCACGATGGTCTCGCCGCCATCTTGCAGTTCATAGCGGACCCACTGCGCGACCCGTTCCCCTTGCTCGGTGGTCAGAATGTGGCTCGCCTCCAGGTGCGCACCCAAGGATATCGAAGGCTGGTGGATCCTTTTTCTGACCGCCGCCGAAACTTGCTCCGGGCTAACCATGCCCAAATGAACGGCACAGGCAGCAAAAAGAATCTCCTCTGGCGACAAATCTCCCGACAAGTCTGGCCTTCCTCCCGTAATCCAAGCTCTGCTATTGTAACACCCTTCGTGGTTACAACTCACCTTTTGGGCATGGTTTGGCCCAGCGGCCGGTCGGCTGGGTGCTTATTTCTGCCAGGAGTCGGCCACCGATACGTCCACCACGGTGGGCACTTGGGTAACGTAGCGCTCGCCCGCGCGAACCATTTCTTCGCGCACCATGTCGGCCACTTCCCAGGCCCCGGCCGCCGGCGCTTCAATCAGGATTTCGTCGTGCACGCAGTTGACCATGAGTGCCTCCAATCCCTCTTGGCGCAAACGGGTGCGCACTCCGGCCATGGCCACCTTGAGCATGTCGGCATTGGTGCCTTGGATGGGCATGTTCTTGGCCACCCGCAACAACCCCGCCCGGTTCTCTCCCTCGCTGCCGGCGGGGAAGTGTAAGCGCCGCCCGCCGATGGTTTGGGCGTAACCACGGCGCAAGGCCTGGATCGCTGAATCTTCCAAGTACTGACGAACACGCGGATAGGCTTGATAATACCTGCCCAACATCCGTTCGGCATCGCCTCCACTCAACCCGGTCACCGCTGCCAGCCCCCCCGCTCCCATCCCATAGGCCAGGCCAAAATTGATGGCCTTGGCCCGCTCGCGCAAATCCTGATGGAGAGTCTTGCTCACCGGTTGGCCAAATATTTCGGTGGCGACAATGGCGTGTAAATCTCCGCCCCGCTGAAAGGTACGCAAGAAGGCCGGGTCGCCGCTCAATTCGGCCAGAATGCGCAGCTCGCAGCCAGCATAGTCGGCGGTCACCATTTTTCGGCCCGGCGGACCACAAAAACACTTACGAAACCGGCTGCCCCGCGGAATGTTCTGCAGATTGGGGTTGGAGCAAGCCACCCGGCCCGTGGGCGCACCGATTTGCCGGAAATCAGCATGAATGCGACCCGTTCGCTGGTGGATGGCGCCGAGAAAACTCTCGCCATAGCTACTGACGATCTTGGCCCGCTCCCGATATTCCAGCAGCATGCCGCCGACTTCATGACCCAGGCCGCGTAAAACCGATTTATTAATCTCGCGGATATTTTTTCCGACCAAGCGCGACAGTGCCTCACCCAGCTCGGCATCACTTTCGTAGTTCAGACTCACCTGGCCGAAGAGATCGGTGTCCACCACATGTTTCAGCTGCTCGTCGATTTGTTGGCGTAGTTGATCGCGCTGCGCTTGGGTTTCATCGACGATCTCGGTCCAGGCCTGGCGGTCGAGATAAATGCCATCAAAGGTCAGGTCGGCAAAAACCGGCACCGCTTGCCCTTCCACCGACGCCGCATCCCCGAGCCCCTCTTCCTGCAGGCGCGGCATTTGCTCCAACAAAACATGGTAGGTGGCCAAAATATCTCGCCGCGCGTATTCCACCTGGGCCGGCGAGAACGATCCTTGATGACGCGGAAAACTTGCCCGCTCACTTTTGTCCAAGGCGAGCCCCAGATACTTGTCCGCCAAATAGGCCAGGGATAGTCCGGTTCGGGGCCGCCCATTGATAAGCAGTTGCTCAAAGAGCATGGTGTCGAGCACGTTTTCTACCGACAGACCTACCCCCCGCAACATGGCCAAATCAAAAGCGCCGTTGTGGGTGCATTTGAGGGCCGGCCCGGTCAGCAAGGGAGCCAAGACCGACAGATCTACCTGCCGACAGTCCACCAGCAATTGCTGGCTGTCATCACCCAGGGCTAGTAATAAGGGCCGATGCCGGTGAGGATCAAGCCCCTCGGTTTCCAGATCTAGCGCCAACAACTGCCGGCCGGCCAAGCGCGGCAGGGCGAGAATCAGGTCGTCGGTACTTTCGATGAGGGCAGTGTCGGTCACGGCCAAAGTGTTGCCCAAGGCCGGGCAGAAGGCAAGAAACCGGACCTCTCTTTGTCCATCAAACCCATCGATCGCATCGGTTCGACCAAATCGACCGGCAGATCGGCAAAAATATCAAGGGTCTCTCCACTCAGCGGATGCGGCATGGTCAGATGGTGGGCATGCAAAGCCAGGCGGGCCAGGCCATGCTGGTCACGCATGGCCCGGTTCAGCGCCCCCTTGCCGTAGTTGGCATCTCCCAACAAGGGATGATGAATGTGCTTCATGTGTCGGCGAATCTGATGCAAACGCCCACTACGCGGCCGCGCCTCCACTAACGACACCGTGCGCGGCTGGCAATCCGCCGTGGCCAAGCGCCGATACTCGGTAACGGCGGGCACCTTGGGCCCTTTTGGCCGGCGCGCAATGGGATGATCAATGACATCGCCATCCGGAGGCTTGCCCCGCACCAACATCAAATAGCGCTTCTCGATACCGCCCCCCTCGGACAGTTCTTTGAGCATGCGCGCCATCTCCGGATCCAGAGCAAACAGCGTCACCCCGCTGGCCCCGCGATCAAGCCGATGAATCGGATGTACCTTTTTCTGCCTAAACTCGCGCCTCACCAAATCAACCAGCACCACCCCATCACGCGCCCAACCGCGATGAACCAACACCCCCGAAGGCTTGCCCACCACGGCGAAGCGCTCCTCCCGGTAGAGTACTTCCAGTTTCATCTCAGCTCAGGCGGCTATTCAGCATCGGGCCGACAGAAGAAGCGTTGGGCAAAGCCACTGCACATCCAGTCGGCAACACAGCCTGCCGGCTCGCCCTCTTCCGCGAGAGCGCAGCGCAAGGAACAATACGAACCGCCGAAGTCGAACAGGCAAGTGGCATCGTCGACCGCTTCGACCCCACAGTTGCTACCCGGGCCGGCACAGGCACTGCCCAAGGCACGGACGGCGGCGCAAGTGGTCACCGGCTCCGCGTTGCGGGGCACACACTGGGAGCCAATGGCAAAACGACTGCAGCGATAGCCGTCAGGGCAGGGCGAAGCATCGTCGCAAGCCCGGCCACAGCCGGTATCGATGATGTTGCCGGCCAGATCGGGAAAGTTCAGACAGCGATCTTCTGCCAGCCCGCATTGATTGTCATCACCACACTCCTGGCATAGCCCGCGCCCGCTATCGGCCCGACAAACATAAGCGGTCACATCGCAGCTCTCACCCGGGGCGCAATCCTGATCCTCGGTACAAGCCACGCAGCGATTTTCCGCCGCCAAGCAAACCAGCGGCGCCGCGTCTGGTTCCCGCTGGCAATCGGCGTCCAGGACACACTCGACACAAATGCGCAAATCAGCCGCGCAGACCAGGCCCTGCTCCAGACACTCACTGTCGTTGTCCGCATGGCATTCCACGCACACCGCCGGCTCTTGTTGGCTATCACAGACTTGACCGAACACGGCGCATTGCCAGTCTTCGCCGCAGCCCTGCAAACAAGTGTGACTATCGAGCGCACAGAAGCCTTCGGTCAGAAAGCCGCAATGCTCGTCGCTGGTACACTCCACACATTGATGAGTATCGAGTAGGCAGTGGCGGTCCCACAAACAATCGCGGTCACTTTCACAGCCCTCCTGGCACTGGGCGCCGTCACAGTACAGGCCTTCGGGACAATCCCGGCTGTCGCGGCAACCGGCCTGGCAGGCACCGCCTTCGCAAATAAAGCCCCGATCGCAATCGGTGTCTAGTTGGCAACCGCGCACGCAAATATGGCCGGCCAAATCGCAGCTCTCGTCCGGCAGGCAATCGTCGTCGGAAGTACAACCGGCCAGACACACTTTTTGATCCAGATCGCAGTAAGTTCCCGGGGGACAGCCCACATCCTGGTTGCAACCTTCTTGGCACTGGCCGTCCAAGCAAACCATGCCCGGGCCAATATCGATGCAGTCGATATCTTCCCGGCAGCCGGGAATACAGAGATTGTCGCTGCAGATGGTAGCCGGCGGACAATCGGCGTCCTGCGCACAGTAAGGCTCGCACTCTTGCTCGGTGCAGCGAAACCCCTCCGGGCAATCGCCATCCTCCCGGCAACCAATGCAATAGCCACCATCCAGATCGCAGACCTGACCCTCCGGACAATCCCGATCAGAACGGCAAGCCCGCTGACAAATGCCGGCGCTGTCGCAAACCCGGTTGATCGGACAATCCTCGGAAGTCACACATTGGACACAACTACCCGGCTCGCCCGCGGACAAATCACAAGTCAACTCAGGCGGGCAATCCCGGTTATCCCGGCAACCGACGGCGCATTCGCCCTCCTCACACACGGTCCCCAAGGCACAGTCGGCATCCGCCCGACAGCTGACACAAAGCCCATCCAGGCAAAAATCTTCCGCGCAATCGCTGTCGGTTTCACAAGGATTGTCTATGATACATTGCTGGCCAACACACAGCTCCCCTTGCTCACAATCACTCTCCGCCAGGCATTCGACACAGGCACCCGACGCCAAGTCACACTTGGGGGAAGGATCCGCACATTCCGTGTCGGCGAGGCAGCCACTGTGCTCCTGGCATTGTCCGTCTTGACAAGTCTGGCCCTCGGCACAATCAGCATCCAAGTCACAAAGATCGTTAACCGGGTCGGTCGACCCGCAGGCTGACACACTCACCCAACTCAACACCACCAAAAGTAGCAAGCTTTTCATACCCCGCTCCTTTCCTGAGATCTTGGCAGCATACTATAACGTTTTTCGCCGGCGCTACAAGCGAACCAGGCGACCTTTGCCTGCTGTTGACAGTGCTCGGATCTTCGGGTCAAATGTTGCTAATTCCGACTTGGAGAGTGCCAATCATGCCCTGGACTAAGACATACAAACTTGTCGCATTCGTTCCCATCCTTTGTCTGTGCCTCTCCTGTGGAGAAAGCCAGCAGGAAGCAATCGACGGCGGGCCGGAGCCCATTCGGCTGGATGAGATTTTGAGCACCGGTGAGGTTCGCGCCGGTGTGATCAGTCAAAATAGTGAGTTACTCACTGGCCGCGAGGCGCATGGCTGGCTGGGTGATTTCAAGATGTACAATGATCGGGTGGCCTTCATCATAGAGAACATCGACGATCCGCGCGGCTGGGGTCCTTTTGGCGGTACGGTGCTGGATGCGGATCGGGTGCGGGCGGCGGATGAGGCGGGCGAAGAACTCTTTCAGCAAATGATTCCCATGATTGATCTGGCCACCATCAAACCTACCGAGGCCGAACTGGTGGCCGATGGCAGCGATGGCCAGGCCGCGGTGCTTCGCATTCGCGGCATTCACCACGGCGTACCGCTGGTAGACGGGTTCGTGGGCCAGGCCTTACTGCCCAAGGATCTCAACATCACCCACGAATATATTCTGGCGCCGGATGTCAGCTATTTGAAAATCCGCACCACGGTTTTCGCCAATGGCGCCTTGGCTGAAAGCCTGCAAATCGGTGACCTGGTCATCAATGGCGATCATAGCCTGGACTTCACGCCCGGCGCCGGAATCATCACCGAACCGGTCTCGGACCGGGTCCCTTACATCGCCGGCTTTAGCCAAAATGTCTGTCATCTGTACGCCAAGCAAGAGGGAGATTTGGGCACCATGTTCAGCCTGGAGGGCCACACCCCCTTGGTGGCCGCCGACGACATCGCCCCGGGCCGCCGGGACCAAGACAATCCGCTGGTGGTAGAGCGCTTGTTATTTGTGGGCGAAGGCGGCATGGATGCCTGCCTGCGTCTTTTGGCTGAGGTCCGCGCCGACTCCGATTTGGGCCGAGTGGGCGGGCAAGTGCTTAATCAAAACGATCAGCCCGAGGGCCAAGCCCTGGTGGTAGCGCATGACCCGGCCTGGCCGGAGACCGCGGACGTGGTCAATCTGACCTTCACCGACGAGACTGGGTCCTTTGAAATGCAACTGCCTTTCGGCGACTACCAAATCGAAGTTCGCGCCGAAGGTCGGGAAGCCTTCTATTCAGAGACTCTGACCGTATCCGCCGATGAGAGCTTGCGCCAGGATTTCGAACTACCGCCGCCGGCCTGGCTGGCCTATCAATGCAGCGGTCAAGATCTGGCGGGTGACGAAAGCGGCCCACTGCCGTGTAAAGTCTCCTTGCAAAGCGGACACGACGCCGACAAAACGGCTTGGGTGGAGACGAGCCACCTCCATTTTGGCCTGAGTGGGCAGGGAGAATTCATTGTCCCCACCGGGGACTGGACCGTGACTCTTTCCCGCGGAATGGAATACAGTATTTTCCAGCAAAACATCACCACCGTGGCCGGGGACACGGTCGAAGTTGCCGGCCTGCTGGTTCATCAAGTGGATAGCGGCGGCATGATTGCCGCCGACCTGCACTCTCATTGCACACGCTCGGCCGATTCCAAGTATGACATCAAGGACATGATCGCTTCGAACATGTGTGAAGGAGTGGAGGTCTTGGTGGTCACCGACCACGACTGCAACACTGATTTCACGCCCTTCGTTCAAGAGCTCAAACAAGAACTTGATTTTGATCTGGACCAGTACATCCGGGTGGTCACCGGCAATGAAATCAGCCCATCGTTTAGCCACAGCACCGCCTTTCCCATGCCCACCCACCCCACCGGCTGGGTCTACTGGCAAGTGCCCCTGGTCTTGTATGAAGACAATGTCTTTGTACGCTTGCTGCGGATACCGGAAATTTGGGAGCGGGTACGTGAATTGGGGGCGCGGGTCATTAACGTGGCGCATCCGCTCTCCAGCGCCGGATACTTCAATCACCTCGGCTTCGATCCGCCCGAGGTCATGCCTCGGCTAGACAGCCTGGAGGCAGAGAAGTTCAGTACCGATTTCGACACCATGGAATTACTCAACAGCCGTTCCACTAGCCGAATGCTAGACAAAAACCTTCCTCTTTGGTCGAACCTGAACAATCAGGGCCTCTTTAGAACCGCGGTGGGCGTCTCCGACTCGCATCATCGGCTTTCGCCGGCCGGCTTCGGCCGAACCATGGTTCTGTCTTCGGTCGATCAACCCAGCCAAATCGATTTGCAGGAAATCTGGCAGAACTTGATTGGGCGCCGGGCCATGGTTGCCGGCGGCATCTTCGTGTCGATCGAAGTCGCCGGAAAATCCCCGGGCGATCTGGTCTCGGCCAGCGGAAGTTTTGATATCCACTTGCAGGTACAAGCGGCCGATTGGGTCCCGGTGGCCGAACTTCAACTGCTGGCCAATGGCGAAAGCATCGAGACTTTGCCGCTGGCCGAAGCAGGTCAGCTAGACCCAGATCAGCCGGCCTTGCGCCTCGACACCACGGTATCGGTCAATCCCAGCCTTGACACCTGGTACGCCGCGATTGCCAGCGGAGACGAGAGCGACCGGCTGGATCCGGTCTTTACCGGCACCCGCCCGGTAGGCATGACCAACGCCGTTCAGGTGGATGTGGACGGCAACGGAAAATTTGATCACCTGCAGCCCTGAACAAAAAAATCAAGATCGTTCGTCCAAGCTACCTTGCCATGATCGACCCTTCAAAACTCCTTTTGGAATTGGGCATTGCTTTGACTGGCTAAGCGCGGCCAAGGCGCAGCGTGAGTTTGGACTGGTCTTGAGTGCCTGGCTGATGCGCTCCAGCGAAATCCCTAAACTCTGATCAAAAGATATCGATACTTTCTGCTCCAGCGAACCAAAAATCTGTTGCCGGTTCGCATCCATTTGCGCCAATAAATTGTTTTCTCCGGCTCCGCTTGGGCTGTCAGCAGCCCAAACCGGAGAAAGGAGAGCAAAAACAAAAACAGCAATCAATACGGCTAGCTTGTTCATGACAAGCCCCCTTTTCCCCCACCAAGCAAAGCTACTTTGCTGGTCTTATGTTCTTTCGATTTGTGGCCGACGATAAGGAATGTGAGCACCTTTTGGTTCAATTTTGGTCACAGAGACAAGCTATGCGGAAAACTCCACTTGTAAAGCCTGCTAAAAAAATATCCCGCATATTTTTGCAAGTTGCTGTAAATATTAGAGACATTTCCTTTGCCCCGCTCCCGGTCCATGTTAAGATTTCTTTATGGGAACAATGAAGCACATCTCTATGGGCCTCTTTTTGTGCTTGCTCTCCGGATTTGCCGGGGCAGCAGAAAAGACCGCGGATAAGCCCAAGGTGGCAGTGCTTGATTTGCAGGCCCACGGAGTGGCCGAAGAGACGGTGGCTACCCTAACCGGGATCTTACTTTCCGGGCTGGCCCAGGGCGGCGAAATCGATTTGTTGGGCAAAGTAGACTTGGGCAAGATCTTGAGTTTGGAAGAGACCAAACAATTGGTCGGCTGCCCGCCGGCCGACCCACGCTGTGTGAGCGAATATGGTCACGCCCTGGGCAACGCCATTCTGGTTTGGGGCTCGGTGGGCAAGCTGGGCAATCAACTGGTCATCAGTGTAGCCGCCGTGGACATCGCCGCCAGCACCACCCTGGGTCGGAGCAGCCGCAATGTATCCGCCAAGGACGGAGCGGCCCAGATCCACGCCGTCGAAGACCTGGCCGCCGAAATGCGAGCCGCCATGGGTCTCGAATCCATGGCCAACTGGCAACCCATCATGGCCGCCATCTTGCGAATCGGCAGCACCTTCGTCAGCACTCTCAACGGCAGCGGCAAGCTAGACACGGTGATGACCTCGGTGGAGGTAGAAGCAAACTACTATCTCCTGCCCCAGCTGCCGCTCTATTTTCAGCTGGGATTCACCATGGGTTCGGGAGAAGACGCCAACGACGAGAATTTTTCCGCCTATTTGGTACCCCTGGTAATGGGAATCAAATATCGATTCATCCGCAATTGGATGACACCCTATTTCGGCCTGGGGGTAGGCCTGGGCCTGCTCGACCTGGGCAATTGGGGCGGCGTGTTCACGTTTCACCTAAACGCCGGCATGGAAATCCACCCACCCGCCTGGCAACGATTCGCCATCAACCTGGAGGGCGGCTTTAGTTTTGCCGAACCCTTCGCCACCAAAGATCTGACCCAGATCGGTGGGCGCGTGCTCATCGGGGTCCTCTACCGGTATTGAAGTCATGAACGCAGACCACCAGACAGGCGACTGGCGACAAGCGCTGGCCGACACCGTATCCGATCCGGCCAGCCTGGATCTTGGCGCCCGCAAGCTGCGGGAGTGGCAAAAGGTGACCAAGAGATTTCCTATGCGGGTGCCGGCCCATATTCTATCCCTCATCGACTGGAACAATCCGCGCTGCCCAATCCGGCGTCAGGCCTTGCCCGACAAACGAGAGCTTGCCCTCGGCGGCTTCGCCGACCCCCTCACCGAAGAAAACTTCCAGTTGGCCCCCGGCGTGATCCGGCGATTTCAGGATCGCGTTTTGGCCCTGGTGTCATCGCGCTGTCCGCTCAATTGTCGCCATTGTAACCGCAAACGCTGGTGGCTCCGTACCGGCCCCATCGCCAAGGCCGAAGAAATTGCCCAGGCGGTAAGCCAACGGCATCAGGTTCACGAGGTCATTCTCAGCGGCGGTGAGCCCTTGCTGCGATCAGATAGAAGTTTGGCCCGGCTGCTGGAGGCGTCGCGTTCCTCCGCCCAGGTAAGTCTGTTGCGCATCCATACCCGGGCCCCTTTTTCCCTGCCGACCCGCATCACCCGCGGCTTGCTGCAAACCCTGCGTCGCTTCCGCCCCCTGTGGCTGATCGCCCAATTCAACCACGCCCGCGAATTATCACCGGCCTCCCGCGCGGCCCTGCTGCGCCTGCGCGAAGCCGGCATTCCCGTGCTCAACCAGGCGGTCTTGCTGCGCGGCATCAATGACTCGGTATCGGCCCTGGCCGCGCTGGGCCGCGCCCTGGTCGCCTGCGGCGCCAAACCCCATTACCTCTTCCAACTCGATCCGGCCCAAGGCACGCTGCATTTCCAGGTAGCCACCACCCGCGCCCTGCAACTGGTCGGCAAGCTACAAAGACAGCACTCCGGCTTGCTGGTTCCCCACCTGATGGTGGACCTGCCCGGCCGGGTAGGCAAAGTGGCCCTGGCCCCCAACACCATCGTGCGCACCACCAGCAAGGGCGTGGTCTTGCGCAGTTCCGACGGCCAAGAGTACCCATACCAAGATCAATGGCCATGAAATCTGCTTGCCCATTGGCCAAGGATGATGGATGATCCCTGGTATGGCATTGGTACAGTTCCCGCAGGGAGATGTGTTGTGGGCCGAGCGGCCTTTCGACGAAGAGGTCTTTGCCGAAACCGATCGGGTGCTCGCCCAAGGATTCTGCCGCGAAGGCCGGCTAGAGATCGAAACCGCCGAGACCCGGCTGACCTGCTTGTTTCATCGCTCGGCGCCCCACCTGGCCGGCTTACAAGAAAAAAACCGCTATTCTTGGGTTCCCTTGGCCGAATTCCCCAGCCGGGCCCGGCAAATGGAAGGCGCCCGCTGCCGCCTGATGCGCTCCGATGCCATCCGGGTATTGTTGGTAGCAGTTCACTTTCGCAACCGTCCGGTCATGCAGGCTTCGACCGAATTGCTCGACTTGGCCCATGTGCTAAACGTATTGGAACAAAAAGGGGAAGACGCCGCCATCGCCCTGGAACGAGGCGAATTTCGTACCCTGCTTTTCTTGCAAAAAGGAAAAGCCGCCCGGGTCTACTTCGGCGATCCCCGCGAAGACTCCGGCGACGGCGATGCCAGCAACCGTTTCTTGTTGTCCGCCTTCCGACCAGATGCCGGCGCCAGCAAAATCGAGGTTTACAATCAGCTCAACATCGAACCCGACGAGGATGCCGGGGCCAAATTTGCGCAACTGGCCGAAGCCGCCAGTCCGCCGCCGCCCACCACCCTGGTAGTGAAAATGGCTGGCCGGATCATCATGCAGCGCGCCTTCATGCCCCCGGCCATGACCATCGGCCGCGATTTTTCCTGCGAATTGAACCTGGACAACCTCAGCATCAGCCGCCGTCATGCCCGTCTAAGTTGGCAACGCGGAAAATTTGTCATCGAGGATTTAGACAGCGCCAATGGCACCAAGATCGACGGCAAATCCATCACCCGCTCAACCATCACCATCCGCGATCGCGTCCACATGGGCAAATTCGTACTCTCCATGACCAAAGCCGCCCAAGGCCATCACCCCGACGCCACCATGATTATGACCGCCGCCACCCAACCCGCCTTTCTGATCGGCCCCAGCCAACAGATCCAATTGCTCAAGGAAATCACCATCGGCAGCAGCGCCCAAGCAGACCTACGCGCCCGCGGCTTCCGAGTACGAGGCATCCACGCGAGCGTTCAGCCCAAAGGCCAAGACATCTACCAACTCCAATGCACCGGCAAAGCCAAGGTCCAAGTCAACGGCAAGAAAGTCCGAGCCACCCTGCTCCACTTCGGCGATCAAATCCAACTAGGCCGCTCCCGCTTCCGCCTAGTCCCCCACCTAGCCGCCGAACCAACCGACGCTTGAACTAGAAACTGGGGTCCACTTTTCCACAAGAAGGCAGAACCTCACGCACTCTCGCTTCTCAATTGATTTGGTGCTGCTTGAGCCAGGCTTCGGCTTCTTTCTGGAAATTCTTACCATGGAACGTTTTGGAGGTCTTGAAGAACTCCAGGGACTGTTGGCAGAGTTGGATGGCACGTGCGCTGTTCCCGCCGGTTTTCCAAAGAGCTTGGGCCAGTCCAAATTGTGCTTGGATAAGACTGTCTTTCCACCCTGTGGCGCAATCGACGGTGCGACAGAGGAAAAGCACCCGCTCGAAATATTCTTTTGCCTCTTTGGTTTTACCTCTTTTGAGTTTTATCCAGCCGATGCCTGAAAGTGGCGCTAAAATGATTGGATTAATTTCTCCGTGGACCTGCTGCCATATGTTAATGGCCCGCTCAAAGTAATCAAGCGCCCGACCGTACTCACCTTTGTGGTAATACACACTGCCAATCTGCGCCCTTACAGTTGCCACATCGGGATGCGTCGAGCCAAGGCTTTTTTCTTCTATCTTCAGAGCCTGCTCATAATGCGGAAGAGCCTGGTCGTACTCACCCATATCGTACAATACTTGGCCAATATTAGATTGGGCAGATGCCGTGCTTGAATGCTCAGCGCCTAGCATTTTCAGTTTTAGGTGTAGCGCTTTCTCAAGATGCACAAGTGCCCGTTGGTATTCGCCCTTTACGGCAAAGGCATTGCCAATATTGTTATGGGTTGCTGCCACCAACGGATGCTCGGGGCCCAGGGCTTTTTCCGATATCTCCAAAGCCTTCATATACTCTTTTCGAGCTTGGTCGTACTCGCCCTTTTCGTAATACAAGATTCCAATATTATTGTGCGAGCTTGCCACTTTTGGATGCTCGGGGCCAAATGTGTTTGCTCTTATGGTTAGAGATTTTTCAAGATGCAGCTGGGCTTGGTCGAGTTCGCCTTTGCCCACGAAAACAACGCCCACGTTATTGTGCCAAAGAGCCTTGATTTTCCCTTGGGCGCCAAAGCGGGCGATGACGGCCTTCGATCTGCTGATAATTGGTTCCACTTCTTCATAAAGGGCCAGAATGACTCCAACCACATAAATTAGAGCATTGTTTGCCTTGGCCCTGATTTCATCGTATTTGGCCTCGTCGGCCAGATATCTGCAGGCTTTCAAAGTGGCCACTGCCTTTTGGTATTTTCCGGTTCTGCTTTGCAGAAGGCCCACCAGGTATATGGCTTCGACTTCTGTTGGTAGGTAGGCGAGCGCTTTGGCCATCGTCCATGCCTGCAAGGCCAACTCGAGTCCTTCTTGGTATTTGCCAGACATTTCAAATGCCATGACTTCATCTAGGTGTTTTCTGAGTTCTTCCACCTTTTTTCGTTTCATCGGATCTTCGGGGGGAGGCACGGCCGCGCTCAATGCCTTGACGTCTGCGCAAACGTCAATGCTCGTCAATCCCATCGCGGCCTGGACTGCCTTGTCTAGAACCTCATCATCAACGTCTTTGGCAAATAGGCTG
>JAUVBB010000377.1 GCA_030591445.1 Deltaproteobacteria bacterium
ACGAATCGACCAAATTCGAGGCCGAAAAAAAGGTCCGCAAAGCCATGGCCCATTTGCCGGTCTCGATCTACCGCCCCTCCATTGTGGTCGGCGATTCCATGACCGGGGAAATCGAACGCTTCGACGGTCCCTATTTTCTGGGCATGCTGTTGGCCGCCTCCCCGGTCTCGATCCCGCTGCCCTTGCCCGGCAAGGGCGATGCGCCCATGGACATGGTTCCGGCCGACTTTGTGGTGGAAGCCATCTACCGCCTGAGCCTGCTACCGGAGGCCGTGAACCAAACCTTCCACATTGTCGACAGCAATCCGCTATCGGCCCGCAAAATCTATGAGTTGGTCGCCCACCGTTCCGGCCAGGAACCATCACGGGTGCGGGTCTCGGCCAGCTTGGCCAAGACCATGCTCAAGATCCCCGGCCTCGAACGCGTCTCCCGCGCCCATCGCCAAGCCATCGATTATTTCAACACCATGGCCATCTACAACAACACCAACACCGACAAAATCCTCAGAGACTCCGGCCTCTGCTGTCCGCCCATCGAGTCCTACCTCGACAACCTGCTGACCTACGCCAAGAACACCTACCGCGCCCGCAAAAAAGAAGCCGAATTCTTCGACCCCCTGGGCTGAAATCAGTTAGTGAAAGACTGGATGTTAGCTTGCAGGCCGGGTAAGTCGGGTTGGAGGTTCTGCGCTTTTTGGTAGGCGGCCTGGGCGCGACGGGGTTGGGACAGGAGTTGGAAAACCAAACCCAGATTGGCATGGGCCTCGGCAAAATCTGGAAACTGCTTGATCACAGCTTGGTAATTTCGGGCGGCTTGGCGGTATTTTTTGCCTTGCCGATAGGCGTTGGCCAGGTTGAAACGAAACAATGACTGGATCTCCGCCGCTGACAGGGGGCGTAGATAGGCACTGACATTTTCAGGAATCGGGTATCGATCCTGGTACCAAGCCAGCTCGCGCAATTGGCCTTGTTTGAGCAACTCGATATTAAGCCGTTTGCCGTCAGAGGCCTGGTAGCGGAGAAAGAAATGGCCCGGCAGAAGCGCGCCTTGCAAGGGAAGACCCAAGGCCTCGGCCAGCACCAGATAGAGCCCGGCCAAACCCAGGCAGGATCCCCGGCGCTGCTGCAATACCCAGGGAAGCAAGGAAGTCTGCAAACCTTTATCCGTAAGCTCGCGGCGAAAACTCTCTTCTTTGAACAGGAACTGAGCCAAGGCCGCAATGGCTTGGCGACCGGTTTTCTTGCCCACCCGATCCCGGGCCCGGGTCAGCAGTTGCTGGAGATCCGCCCGCAAAGCATGGGCTGCGGGAACCGCCAAATCCAGCTCAAGCCGGGCTTCCTCTGAAATGGCGAACAAAGCCGCCGTCCAGGCTGAGTCAGCTGGCGGCAAAGGGTCAGCTTGATCACAGGCTAAGATGCCTAGCACCAGCAACACGGCCGCCCAAGGTGCCCGAGCAAACGAATTCAGCGGGACTCTCCCTTTTGGTCACGGGGGGTCGGCTCCCAGGCCTCCCAGTAATTGTACAGGTCGCGGGCGGCAAACATCCAGATGACTAGGCGTTTTTGCTTGAGGGCATCTGGGCCGCGCCGGAGAAGTTTGCGGCGCACATTGGGCCCGCCTCCGTAGCTCATGACCAGGTCGATGGGCAAGCCAAGGGCATGGGCGACATGGGCCGAGACCCCGGCGTGTCGACAATAGGTGCGTTGGTACACGCCGGTGAAGCTGTCACCCAAAAGCGTAACCGGGCTGGCCGGATCATCTTCATAGGGTTTGCCCTCCGGGGTGATGACCTGCTGGCCCACCAGGCTTTGGGGGCGATAGCGGCGTTTTTCTCTCTCCGCCAGGCGGGAGACCAAATCGCCCTTTCGCTTGAAGTTCTTTTTCTCCAGGCGGTAGCGAACCGGTTCGGCGTTGGCTTCGGCAAACCAAGGATAGCGCCGGACACGCTCGGCCACCAGATCGGCCACCAGACGCAAACCGCGATCGGTCCAGTGGGTATCTTGCGGCTGATACAAGGGCTCTTGCTCAGGCTTGCGCTTAACCCGGGCTGCCAGCAGCGCGGGGAGCACATCTAACACTTCGACCCCGGCGTCGGTCAGGTCGGCCAGGAACTTGCGCCCATGGGGATTCAAGATGGGCAAGGAGTCCAGCTTCACCGGGCCTTTGCTGATCTTGTCCGGATACACCTCGGCTTTGGTGGGAATAGGTACCAGGAGAAAATCTACTCCCTGTTCGGCCAAAAAATCGTTGAAGTCTACGATGGCGGGAAAGGGATTCTTGCCCGGCTTTTGCTTGCGCAAGTCGCCACTCAGGACATACTCGAGCGAATTGCGAAAAAACAAGAAGCCATCTATGCCGGCCAAGGCCTTGATTTTTGACGACCGGCTTCTGAGTCGGCGCCGCATGGCTCGATGCTGCTTGGCGAGCTTCGCCTCCCAATTGCTTATCGATCCGCGCTGATCAAGCTCTTCGGCCAGGGCCTTGGCCACCGGCGAAAGCAACGGGGTCGTTTTTCGGGCCCCGGCCGCCGAAACGGCGGCCGGGGCGGTCGGAGCGGCCGGGGTCAAACTGGGGATCACGAATACATTGTAAACCGGTCGACCCTGCGGCTTGCCCAAAATGACCACGGCGGGATCGTTGACCACCAGGCCATCGAGTTCGGCCACAATCTCCTTTTCGGTGGCCGCTGTTGGCCAGCGCCGACTGCCCTGTAAATCAACAATGTCGGTATTCAAGGAAGGATACCAGTAAGAGGCCAACTCGTTGGCCCAGGTGCGCACCGCGCTTTCGTCAAGTGGCTGACTCGAGTAGGCGCCCAGGACATAATCGCTACAGGCCGGGTTCACCAAGTCAGGCCGCAGACGACCATAGATTTCGGGCGCCGAATCCCCGTCTTCGTCGGGCATGTCCGCAAACAACCGCGCCCAAGGGGCAAACTCGATCTTGACCCACCATTGCCAATCACCGCCGGCAGGAGGCTTATGCAAATAGAGCAGGGATATTTCCTGATACTGCAACGCCGGACTCTTCTCCCCTCCCCATGCTTCTATTCGAACCGCCGAGCGGGCATCTTCCAAGGGGCTGGCCAGATCGTAGTTCCATTGGGCCAAAACATCGACCAGCGGCGAGAAAGCCAAGGGCCGTTGCGCTTCGGTAGGACTCAGTGGCGTCTTCGCCAGCGATGCCCCCAGAGATTCCGGCACCAATACCCCGGCAAAAAGCTCTCCGGCTGCCGGCACCAGACCTTGCCCAGGGACAAACTTTGCCGCGGCCGGCTGCGCGCGCATGACGTTGGCCTGGTAGGCGGCCACATCGAGATTGGCCCGGGTGGGTCTGAGTACCCGGCGCAACAAGACCTGGGAGCGGGTTCGGTGATAGTCCAGGTTGAGGGTTTCGACTTCGCTCACTAGAACCGGATTGCTGGCCGTAAGCGGCCAGGGAAAGCGCCGCTGACCGGCACAGCTGAGCATCAGCACCAAAGGCAAGCAGAGGAGAAAAAGCAAGTTCGGATTTCGCTTCATCATGGGTGCACCTCGTTATATTTGCCGATCCGATAAGCCCACATCACTGCCAGCACACGAAAACCGTACGCAATCGGATTCAGGTAGGAGACTTCATCGGCGTAGCGGGTCGGGATGGGCAACTCACCGATGGCCAAACCCCGAGCCCGGGCACAGGCAATGACTTCCAGGTCGAAGTCGAAATTGTCACTCAGGCGCGCAAAGGGAATGCGGCGCAAGGCTTTGCTGCCATACAACAGATAGCCGCTGTGATAGTCGGTCAGTTGCAGGCCAAAGACACGGTTTTCCAATTGCACCAGTGCGCGGCCGGCCAGGTATTTATAAAGCGGCATGCCCCCGCCCAAAGCGGTACCGGCGGCCAGCCGGGAGCCCTGCAACAAATCCAGCTTCTTGGCCTGCAAGGCAGCCAGCAATGCCGGCAACGATTCCGGGGCATATTGTCCGTCGGCATGCAGGCAAGCGACCACCTCTGCCCCTGCGGCCTGGGCCGCGATCAGCCCGGTTTTCATCGCATAGCCATAACCCCGGTTTTGCGCCAAGCTCAGTACCCGGATGCAGGGTTGGCGGGCCACCAGCTTAGCGGCCACTACCCCGGTACCATCCCCACTGCCGTCATTGACGATCCAGATCCGATGCAAACTTTTTTCGAGGCTAGCCGGAATGCGGGCCATCACGTCGGCCAGGGTGCCCTCGGCATTGTAGGCCGGAATAACCAGGTCGATCTTCATTGCTCACCCGCCGCTTGGGGCTGGTAGCGGGCGCGATAATCGTCGACGATGGGAGCCAGCATTTGTTCCAAACTGGTATGCGGTTCCCAGTTCAGCAGGGAGCGGGCTTTGTCGATGTCGGGAATCCGCTCGACCACATCATCGTAGCCGGCCCCATAAAACTCTTCGGCCGACACCTCGACCCGCCTCACGGGCACGTCCTTGCCAGAGGCAAAGACCGCGCTTAGTCTGCTGGCCAACTCGTCAATGCGGGTATTGTTGTGCGGATTGCCAATGTTAATGATTTGGCCTCGGCAGGCGGCTTCGCGCTCAATCACCCGCAGCACGGCTTCGGTGAAATCATCTACATAAATAAAGGAGCGCCGCTGTCGACCCCCATCCACCAGGGGCAGCGCTTCGCCAAAGAGAAGGGCGCGCATGAAACAAGCCAGCACTCGCGGAATGCCTTCGCCGTCGATGCCCGGGATGAAGTCCATGCGCGGGCCGATGACGTTAAAGGGGCGAACAATGGTGAAGTTGAGATCACCGTGCTGGCCGTGGGCCCAAAGCAGCCTTTCCAACAACTGCTTGGCGCAGGCATAGCTCCAGCGCTCTTTGGCCACCGGCCCCAACAAGAAGGGCGAAAGATCTTCGTTCAAGCCAGCCGCGGGCAGGGTCTTGCCATAGACTTCGCAAGTGGAAAAATGAATGAGGCGTTTTTGCTCACGGACACACAACTCGACCAGCGGTACCAGATGGGTAAAATTGGCATGAATCACTTCGGCCGGTTGGGTGTTGTAGAGGGAGGGATTGCACAAGGCGGTGGTGGAGACCACGATTTGGTTCCTGGCCACCACTCCGGCCAGCAGGCCGGGCTCATCAATCGAGCCTTGGGTCAAAACCAGCTGTGGGTGGCTAGTCGCCACTTTTACAAACGTGGTGTCGACTGCCTCTACCTGAAAGTCACCCCGCGATAACAAGGCAGCAAGCAGATGTGAACCCAAGAAACCGCCACCACCGAGGATACCAATCGAAACCATGGCGTCGACTCAGAAGAGGGAAGTTTGCAGACCCAGGGCCAGGGTCCAGTTCTCCAGACCGGAGAACGAAAACGGGGTAGCCGCCGACAGCATGACGGCAAAGAAATCCGAAGACCATTCCAGACCCACGGTGGGGCTCAGTTGGAACATGGGCTGACCCGCTATGCGCAGTTCGCGTTCGCGATCGCCCATGAATTTTCCGTTCACGCTCAATCCCAGCGAAGGAACCCAGGGACCCCAGAGATAACCGGCATACACATAGCCACTGGCGCTCGGCGCCCTAAAATCACCCAGCGGATTTTCCCAGCCGCCGTAACTCAGGCTGCCCCCATAGATCAACAGACCCCAATCCTGGTCTTGGGTGTACTCATAGGTCAGCGAAGCGCCCATAACCCCCGAACCCAACTGCATCCGTTGCGGCAAGACGACGCGCTGTCGAACCGCGTCGTAGGAACCCAACGGCGCGGTTAAACCCAAACTCAGGGTATGGGCATTGGTGATACCCAGCTTGCGGGTCAGCTCTAGACTAAGGTCGGAAAAGCCCGGCAAGCGCGCGGTCTTGGTCTGGCCAAAAGACTCCACTTCGGCCACATTGTAAAGAAAGGGAATGGTGGCGGCCACCAGCCATTTATAACCCAGGCTGGTACCCACTCGGGTCGAGAAAGATGTTTGGCTGGCACCATCATTGTAGAAATTCTGGCTGGTGACACACTGGACATCGACCAGCCCGCCAGTCACCCCGCGACCCACCCACTTAAAACCCCCCGCGGTGGCGGAACCGCCGCTGGCTCCGCACCCGCCTACGTTTCCCCAACTGGCCAACAAGGAGGCATCGGGCTGAGTGCGCCACATCCAGTCGGGGCAAGAGCGCAGCGAGCGGGACCCGGCCGCCTCGGTCACGACACCCTGTTGCCTAAGCTGCTTGCGGGTTTGTTGCACCAGGTGCCGGGCCTCGGCACTGGCCCAGATACGATCCGCCAGGGGGAATAGGCAAAGAGCGACGGTGAGCCCAAGTAAGCTAAGCACCGCGCGGCGCGGCAACTGGGTTAGGAACGCCCGGGTCATGGTTCGCTGGTGCCCGCCGGAATAAAGATATCAGGCCAGCGATCATTGCCCGAATGATAGGTCAAACGGGTAGCCGCGGCGGGTGGCTGACCTACCGGCCAGATATAAATTTCGTAGTCAGCAATGTCGTGATCATGCCCCCGGCGGGTGGCCGCCCACACCAGCCACTTGCCGTCTTTGCTCATCTGGGGAAAATACTCGTGCGATCGACGCCCGGGAATGTCCATGAAACGCATCTGCTCGTAAGAATATTCTTGCGCGGGTTTGCCCTCCGTCACCGGAATGCTAAACACCTCGCTGCCCCCATTGCCCGAGGGATTGATCCAGTAGATGCGCGAGCCGTCCGGATGCCAGTTTATCTGGCAACCTTGTCCGGTGGCCACCCAGGCCCGGGTCTGCAGGTTGAAAATCCCGGTCTCCCGCTGCGATCCACGCAGGGTCAGAGCCAAAAACTTCCGATCGGGAGACATTTGCGGTTGCTGCAAATTGGCTCCGCCCAGGGCTGATTCTTGCTTGCTATCGACCAGCAAACTGTCCTGGCCGCTTTCCAGGTCGCGGCTAAACACTTGGCTGCCGCGGTTGAAAAGGATTTCCTGCGCGCCTAGCCAAGTGCCCCAGCAAGCTTTTTCGGCCACCAAGGCCGGCGCGCCGCCTTCGGTGGCGATGGTGAACAAATCCCATTTGTAGTTGCGGTTGGCATCCCGCTCGTAAACCCAGCCCTTCTGACTGCGGCAAAACATGATTTTCTTGCCATCGGGCGAAAAGCGGGGAAACCAATCAACCTGCTCGCCCTGGGTCAGCGCGCTTATCGCCGAGCCATCGCTGTTCATTAAAAAC
>JAUVBB010000203.1 GCA_030591445.1 Deltaproteobacteria bacterium
ACCTACCAACCCTGCTCAAAGACCTGGCCCAAGATCCACGCACCGTTCGCCGACGCGCGCTGACCATCAGCGCGGTGGTGCTGTTGGTGGCGCTGAGCTTCGGCGGCGCCTATGCCTTGCAAGCACAGAAACAACAACTATGCGCTGGCGCCCGGCAAGCCATGGACGAGGTCTGGAACCTTGACACCATCGCGGCCATGCGCCAATCGTTCCACTCCACCCAGCGCTCCTACGCCGATGACTCTTTTGCCCGGGTGGAAAAGATTCTTAGCGCCTATGCCAGCGATTGGATGGCTATGCGTACCGAGGCCTGCCAAGCAACCCATGTCCGGGGAGAACAATCCGAAGCCTTGTTGGACAAACGCATGAACTGCCTGGATCGCAGACGCTCTGCTCTGCGGGCCCTGGTCGAACTGTTGGCCGGCGACATTGATGAAAAAGTGTTAGACAAAGCCGTGCCCGCCGCGCTGGGCCTGGCCCCCCTGTCCGCCTGCGCCGATCAAGAAGCCTTGCTGGCCGCGGTGCCCCCGCCCGCCGATCCGCAAGTACGCCGCCAGGTAAAAGACCTGCGCGAACGGGTGGACCAGGCCCGGGCATTAGAAAAAGCAGGCAAGTACCAAGAGGGCTTGGCCCTGATCACCACCCTCAGCAAAGAAGCCCACGCGCTTGGCTATTTTCCGCTACAGGCCGAAGCCGACTATTCCTTGGCCGAGCTGCAACGTAAGAGCGGCGACAGCAAGGCGGCCCAGACCAGCCTACACCAGGCCATCCTCGCCGCCGCCCGCGCCAAGGACGATCATCTTTTGGCCGAGATCTCTTCCAATCTGGTCTATGTGACCGGCTACCAACTCGCCCATTATTCGGAAGCGCTCGAACTGTCTCGCCTGGTCGAAGCCCAGGTGGCCCGTGCCGGTGACGATCCGGTGCTGCGGGCGGATCTGACCTATAACCTGGGCGTCATCCATGCCATGCAAGTCAAGTACCAGCAAGCAGAGCAGCACTTCCAAAGCGCTTTGCAGCTCCAAATCAAAAGTCTCGGGGACCAGCACATCAAGGTGGCCAGCACCCTGGCCGCGCTGGGCAATGTCAACAAGCGCATGGGCCACTACCAGCAATCCCTCGATCAATACCAAAAAGCCTTGGCCATCTGGCAAAGCGTACTGGGTCCCGACCATCCCGACACCGCCATGACTTCGAACAATATCGGCGGCACCTTGATGCAGATGAAGCAGTATGACTTGGCCCGCAAAAGTTACCAACGGGCCCGCACTGTTTGGCAAAACACGGTAGGAGAGCAACATCCTTACATTTCCATGGCGGAGAACAATCTGGGCCAACTTTGTCTGCACGAGAAAAATTTTGGCCAAGCCTTGGCCCATTGTCAAAAAGCACTGGCGGTCTCCACAAAAGTTCTGGAGCCCGGGCACCCATACTTCGAGCACCACTTGACCTGTATCGGCGTGGCCCACTACGGCCTCGGCCACGCCCAAGCCGCGCTGGCCCCGCTTGAGCGCGCCTTGAAGCTGCGGCTGGCCAAGGCCACCGATCCTCTCTTTCTGGCCGAGACCCGCTTCGCCCTGGCCCAGGCCCTGTGGGATACTGATGGCGATAAGGTCCGGGCCTATCGCTTGGCCAGCCAGGCGGCCGAGGCCATTGCCCAAACGGATCCATCCGGCGAGCAAAGTCTGGCCCAATGTAAAGACTGGCTGCAAAGTCACAGAAAACCTCCCGTAAAAGTACGACCTTAGGCAAATTCGCGGCACGCAAAACTTGCCGTCCCGGCACCAGACACAGTAAGATCTTGGCGGGAGATCGCATGGCAGAAGACAAGCCCCGGGGCTCCATACTGACGGTCGGCGATGACTTCGATCTGGACGGCGACACTATCGGCTCCAGCGATGGAAGCGATCTGGCGACCGCGGCGCAACCGCTGCCGACCGGCGCGCGGGCCGGCCGTTATCTGATCCTGGGCGAACTCGGCCGCGGGGGCATGGGCGTGGTTTACAAGGCCTACGATCCCGAGCTGGATCGGCGCATCGCGCTGAAAGTACTCAGCATCAGCCAAGGCAAAGACAGCCAGGCCATCCGGGCCCGCGACCGCTTACTGCGCGAGGCCAAGGCCTTGGCGCAATTGTCCCATCCCAATGTGGTGGCGGCTTTCGATGTCGGCACCTTGGGGGAAGACGTTTTCGTCGCCATGGAGTTGGTCGAGGGCAAGTCTTTACGGGAATGGATCGAGCAAGAGCAGCCGGGTATTTGGCAAAAGATTAAGGTAATGATCGCCGCCGGCCACGGTATCGCCGCCGCGCACCAGGCGGGTCTGGTCCACCGGGATATCAAACCGGACAACATCATCGTGGGTGACGATGGCCGGGTTCGGGTGTTGGATTTCGGCCTGGCCCGGGCCGCGGTGACGGAAAAACCAACGCCGACCGAAGACACCGAGGAAGAAGCCCCAGGCGAAGCCCTGCCCGCTATGAGCGCCGACTTGACCAGCGGCGGGAATTTTTTGGCCATGCCCATGACCCTGGCCGGCGCCATCGTGGGCACCCCCGGCTACATGGCCCCCGAACAGTATTTGAGCGGCGCCATTGACGAACAAACCGATCAGTACAGTTTTTGTGTCACCCTCTACGAAACGCTCTACGGCTGTCGGCCCTTTCAGTCCTCCCGCTTCAAGAAACTGAGAAAAAAGGTACTGGCCGGTCAGCTGGATCCACCGCCCAGCGATGTGACCGTGCCCGCGCGATACCGGCGCATATTGCTAAGGGGAATGGCCGTCACCAGTGCCGAACGCTATCCTTCCATGTCTGCCCTGCTTGGCGAGTTGGCCCAAGATCCACGCTTGCACAAGCGACGCTGGCTGGCCATTTTCGCCGTTTGCACGCTGGTGGCTACCAGCTTCGCCGGCGCCTATGCCTGGCAAGAGAGTCGCTATCAACTGTGCGCCGGGGCCGACCGACACTTGACCCGCGTCTGGGATCGGAAGGTCAGCGGCCAGGTACGTGAGCAGTTTTTGGCCACGGCCAGACCCTATGCCCAAGACACCTACCGGCGGGTCGAAAAGATTCTTTCCGGCTACGCCGAAGACTGGGTGGCCATGCGGGTACAGGCATGCGAAGCCACCCATGTCCGCGGAGAACAATCAGAGGCTTTGTTAGACAAACGCATGGCTTGTCTTTCGCGGCGACTTTCGGAAATGGCGGCACTGACCCATCTCTTCGCTACCAAGGTCGATGACGGCGTAATCGACAAGGCAGTGCAAGCAAGTTTGGGACTGGCCTCCCTGTCAGCTTGTGCCGATGCCGAGGCCTTGTTGGCCGCCATACCACCACCGGCGGATCCGGCTGTGCGGGCACGGATCGAGGCCTTGCGCGTGCGGCTGGATGAGGCCCGGGCCCAGGAGAAGGCCGGCCATTACCCAGCCTCGCTCGGCTTAGTGCAAAGCGTCGAACGAGAAGCCCGCGGCATCGATTACGCCCCCCTGCAAGCCGAGACGCTTTTTGTGCTGGGCTGCCTGCAATCTCACACCGGTGATGCCCCGGCCGCGGTGGCCACCATCGATCAGGCCATTCGAGCCGCGGCCGCGGCCCAGGACGACAATCTGCGCGCGCGGGCCACCACCGAATTGATCTACATCGTTGGCTACGAGCAAGCCCAGTACCAAGAGGCGCTGGCCATTGGGCGCCTGGCCCAGGCCGATGTGATTCGAGCCGGCAATTCGCCGGTTCTGCGCGCGATCATCTTGAACAACCTGGGAATCGTCTATTCCTTACAGGGCAAGCAAAGCCAGGCCAGTACCGTTATGACCCAGGCCTTGGCGCTGGTGGAAAAAGCGCTGGGACCCGATCATCCCAAGGTGGCCAGCGGCCTGAACAACTTAGGCGAGATCCTGTTAGAGCAGGGAGAATTCAAGCAGGCCTCGGCCTACTTTTCCCGGTCCATGGCTATTCTAAAAAAAGCTTTCGGCCCCCGCCATCCCAACGTGGGCTTTCCTCTCAACAACCTGGGCTTGGCCTACCTGCGCCAGGACCAGGCGAAACTCTCCGCCGCGCGCTTTTCCGAATCTTTGTCTATCTGGGAAGACGCCTACGGCAAGCAACACTCCATCTTAATCCTGGCCTTGAGCGGATTGGGCAAAAGTTTGCTCAAGCTCAAGAAGCCGGCCCGCGCCTTGCCGATACTGGAACGATCCTTGGCCTTGCAAATGACCAGAAGCAATGACGCCCTCGCGCTGGCCCCGGCGCGCCTGGCGCTGGGACGAGCCCTGGTGCAGGCCGGCCGCGAGCGGAACCGGGCCATGACCCTGGTAAAAAAAGCCCTCGCGGGCTATGTTGCCGCCGGCGATAAAGAAAAAACAGCCCGGCAAGAAGTGGAAGCCTGGCTGGCCGCGCTGGGAGAGAAAAAGCCTTGAGCCCTGTTGACGACACCGTATCGGTTACCGGACACGCCACCCAGGCTACCGGCACCATCAAGACCGAGGAGATCCCTCCCCTTCAACCCGGCACCCAGGTGGGCCGCTATATGATCATCGATCATATCGGCAAGGGCGGCATGGGCATGGTCTACAAGGCCTTCGACCCCGATCTCAATCGTCCGGTGGCCCTGAAGCTACTCACCATCAAAAAGGATCTTGATGGTGACGAGCGCGATCTTTCCCGCTATCGGATTCGCTTGCTGCGCGAAGCCCAGGCCTTGGCCCAACTCTCCCATCCCAATGTCATCACCGTCTACGACGTGGGCACCTACGACGACGCGATTTTCATGGCCATGGAATTGGTCGAAGGCCAGACCCTGAAAGAATGGCTGGAGCAGGGCCCGCATCCTCGGGACAAAATTATGGAGGTGGTGATGGCGGCCGGGCACGGTCTCGACGCCGCTCACCAGGCCGGAATCATCCACCGCGATTTCAAGCCCGCCAACGTGATCATCGGCCAATCCGGGCGGGTGCGGGTGTTGGATTTCGGCCTGGCCCGCGCCACCGGCCCTATCCACAGCAAAGCCGAAGACGCCCGCATCGCCGCCGTGCGCGAAGCCGCCGCCAAAGCCAAAGACCGCGGATCTTCTTCCTCCGCATCCTTGGCAAGTACCTCGCTGCTGACCGGGGAGTTGGGTAGCGCCGAGTTGGATTCCAGCGTCAGTGTGCTGTCGACCTCCTTGACCCAAGAGGGCTCGGTAGTAGGCACCCCGCGCTACATGGCGCCCGAACAGCACATGGAAGAACCGGTAGAAGAACGCTCTGACCAATTCAGCTTCTGTATCGTCTTGTTCGAGGCGCTCTTTGGCGAGCGGCCGTTCAAAGGCAAAACCTACACCGAGATGGTGTTCAACGTGGTCCGCCGACGCATTGTTCGCCCGGATAACGCCGATGTGCCCGCTTGGCTTGAGCAAGTGATTCGGCGCGGTCTGTCGATCGAACCGGAGGACCGCTATGCTTCCATGGGGGCCTTGCTGGCCGACCTGGCCAATGACCCGGCCATTGCCCGAAAAAAAATTCGGGCCCGTCGACTGCGCATCTTGTCGGTGGTGGGATTCGTACTGCTGGCCGCTTTGGCCGTCTTTGGCGTCAGCTACGGCATGACCCGGGGCTTTCGCCTTTGCCAGGGGGCCCAGGACCGAATCAGCGAGGCCTGGAGCCCCGAGATCCAGCAGAACATCCGCAAACGCTTTCTGGCCAGCGCCCGGCCCTACGCCGAAGACACCTTTTTGCGCATCGTGCCCAAGCTTGAGCGACGGGCTAGCCTTTGGGTAAGCATGCGCACCGATGCCTGTGAAGCAACCCATGTGCGGGGCGAACAATCAGAACAACTGCTCGACCGACGCATGCAGTGTTTGGACCGACGCTTATCGGAAATGCGAGCCCTGACTGATCTCTTTGCCACCCAGACCGACGATGAGGTGGTGGACAAGGCGGTCGAGGCCGTATCCGGCTTGGCCCGCCTGGCCGCCTGTGCCGATGTCGAGGCCCTGGGCACCCGCATGCCGCTACCGGAAGATCCCAAGCTACGGGCCAAGATCCGGCAACTGCGGGTTCGCCTGGACGAGGCAGATGCCCTGGAGAAGGCCGGCAAATTCCGAGCGGGCCTGCCCATCGCCCAGGCCGTGGCCGAAAAAGCGGCACGGATATCCTATCTTCCGCTCCAAGGGGAAGCCTTTTATCGACTCGCTTCCCTGCAAAAAGAAACCGGCAACGCCCAGGCCGCGGAAAAGAGTTTCCAGACCGCTGCTGAAATGGCAGCTCGGTCCAAAGACGATTGGCTGCGGGCACAAACCAGCACCAAGTTGGTCCATCTCATTGGCTACCAAATGGCTCGCCACGCAGAAGCCCTGACGGTGGGCCGCCTGGCCCAGGATGACATTACCCGAGCCGGTTCCGATCCGGGCTTGCGGGCAAAAGTGCTCTATAGCCTGGGCGTGATCCTTTCGGTTCAGGGTCACTACCAAAAAGCCGAGGATACTTTCCGCCAGGCACTGGCCATCGCCGAAGAGGCCTTCGGTCCCGACCACCCTGCCATGACCAATCCGCTTAATGGACTGGGCCACACCATGTATCGCCAAGAAAAATACATCGAGGCGCGCAAATTGATGGGGCACGTCTTGGCGATTATGAAAAAGGAGTTCGGGCCCGACCACCCCAGCGTGGCCCGGGGCTTGAACAACCTGGGTTTGGTTCTCAACTCGATGGGCGCATTCACTCCAGCCCAAGAACACTTTGAACAAGCCCTGAGCATTTGGGAACGAAGTCTGGGTGCCCAGCATCCTCGGGTCGCCAATGCCTTAAACAACCTGGGCGAATCCTTGTTGCTGCAAAAACAGTACGCCAAGGCGGAAACCCTTTTCCGTAGAGCCCTGCGCATACGGGAAGCAAGTTTGGGCATTGCCCATCCCAAGTTGGCTACGCCCTTAGGCGGCCTGGCCGATTTGCTCAGAATCCAGGGACGCTACCGGGAGGCCCAACCCTTGTATCAACGGGCCGCCAACATTTTGGAGACGGCCTACGGCGCCGATAGCCATCAAATATTGGGCCCCATCACCGGTTGGAGCGCTTGTCTGGTTGATGGCCACAAAACGCCGGAAGCCTTGGCCCTGTTGGAACGAGTGCGCAAACAACGCGAAGCGAAGTCGACCATTCCCTCCCAGCGCGCAAGCACCCAATTCGTCTTGGCCCGGGCCCTATGGGCCAACCGGCGAGAGCAAACCCGGGCTCTCGATCTGGCCGAACAAGCCCGCTCGATCTTCCGCACCGGCGGCAGACGTTGGCAACAAGAACTAAGCAGAGTGGAAAACTGGCTCTCGCGGCACCACTTGCCTGCTGCCAAACCAGACCCCAGCAAGACCTCGCAAAACTTGCCGTAAACTCCGCTAAGCCTGTATGATTTTAGGTATAGGGAGACAATATGTCAGGAGACCGGCCCAAGAGAACTGTGGTCACGGTCGGGGGGGAGTTTGACCTTGACGGCGACACGGTGGCCTCCACCGACGGGAGCCAGCTAGAGGGAGAACAACGGCACCTGGAACCAGGATCCCAGGTGGGCCGCTATATGATTCTGGGCGAGCTCGGTCGCGGCGGCATGGGGGTGGTGTATAAAGCCTACGATCCCGAGTTGGACCGGCGTATTGCCCTCAAACTTTTAAGTGTCAAAAGCAACACCCGTTCCCGCGGCGATCGGGCCCGTAACCGGCTGCTGCGCGAGGCCAAGGCCTTGGCCCAGCTGTCGCACCCTAACGTGGTGTCGGCCTACGACGTGGGCACCCACGAAGGCGACGTTTTTGTGGCCATGGAACTGGTCGAAGGCCTGACCTTGCGGGAATGGATTCGCGACCGACAGCCAAGCATTTGGGAGCGGGTACAGACCATGACCGCCGCCGGCCGGGGCATCGCCGCTGCCCACCAGGCCGGGCTGATACACCGGGACATCAAATCGGACAATATCATTGTGGGCGATGACGGCCGAGTGCGGGTCCTGGATTTCGGCCTGGCCCGTGCAGCCATTGGCGAAGAAAAACCGGCCGATCCCTTGGGCGAAAGAGTCGATAGCTCCACCGCCCGATCACGCGGGCCGGTCATTAGCGGAGAGCTGACCAGTGGCGGCAGTTTCTTGTCAGACCCCATGACCCACGCCGGCGTAATCGTGGGCACCCCCGGCTACATGGCGCCCGAGCAGTACCTGGGTGGGCAGGTGGACGAGCAATCCGACCAGTACAGTTTTTGCGTGACCTTATACGAAGCACTCTTCGGCCGGCGACCCTATGTGGCCAAGCGCTACACCAGCCTGCGCGACAAAGTGCTGAGCGGTAAGATCGACCCGGTGGCAACGACCAGCAAGATTCCGAAACGTTTTCGGCGCGTGATCCTGCGTGGGCTTTTTGTGGCCCGTGAAGATCGCTTCCCTTCGATGACGGCCTTGCTCGATGAGTTGGACAAAGACCCTCGGCTCACCCGCAGAAGGCGGCTTACTTTTGCCGCGGTCATCTTGTCGGTGGGGCTCAGCTTCGGCGGTGCCTATGCCTGGCAGGCACAACAACAACGTTTGTGCGCCGGGGCGGCGGAACATCTCATCGGCACCTGGGATCAGGAAACCAAGCAAAAAACCCAAGCGGCATTCCTGGCTTCCGGCCGACCTTATGCAAAAGACACTTTCGGCCGGGTGGAAAAAATCCTCGACCAGCTGGGACATGACTGGACGGCCATGCGCACCGAGGCCTGCCAAGCGACCCACCTGAGGGGAGAACAATCCGAATCCCTCTTGGACCGACGCATGCAATGTCTGGATCGCCGCCTAGGCGAGATGCAGGCGCTCAGCGGTCTGTTCACCCGCCACCCCGATGCCGAGGTTGTGGACCAGGCCGTCCAAAGTGCCCACGATCTAGCGGATCTTTCTCGCTGCGCCGATGGGGAAGCGTTGATGGCGGCGGTGCCGCCGCCCACCGATCCCAAGGTGCGGGCGCGCGTGGTTGCCCTGCGGAAAAAACTGCATGAATCAGCCGCCCTGGCCCATGCCGGCAAATGTCGTGAAGCTCTGGCCATGGCGGCTCCGGTAAGCGAAAAAGCCCGGGCGCTCTCCTTTGCGCCCTTTCTGGCCGAGGCGCTTTTTCAACACGGCTCCTTGCTGGACTGTACCGGCAAACCCGAAGCGGCGGTGGACTATCTCCATCAGGCCTTGATCATCGCGGCCAAAGCCAAAGACGATCATTTGCTGGCTTTGACTGCCAACGCCTTGTGCAATATCGTAGGCACCAAACTGGCCCGGCACGCCGAGGCCTTGGCCATGAACCGCCTGGCCCTGGCCAATGTGTTTCGTGCCGGCCAAGATCCGAGTTTGCACATCAAAGCGCTCGGCACCCGCGCGATTATTTTCGCCCAACAAAACAAATTCGAGCAGGCACGCAGCTCTCTTGAGCAGTCTCTGCGCATTGCCGAAAAAACCTATGGGCCCGATCACTACAACCTGGCCGCCGTGCTCAACAACCTGGGCAACATCCTGGTCATGCAGGGGCAAAACCAAGAAGCGCGAAAACTCATCTCGCGGGCGCTGGCCATCAACGAAAAGATCTTGGGGCCAGAGCATCCGAACGTAGGCCGCAACCTGCATAACCTGGGCCGGATTTTTCTGGTTCTGGGCGACTACGACCAGGCCCGGGAGCAAATTCAACGCTCTTTGGGCATCTTGCAAAGAGCACTGGGCAACGAACATCCAGAACTAACCGACAGCTACGACACCTTGGGCGCAGTGTATTTCAGCCAAGGGGAGTTAGACGAAGCGCAAGAGTACTATCAGCGGGCGCTGACCTTGGGCAAAAAGATCCTCCGGGCCGGACACCCAGACCTCGGCCGTTACACCCACAACCTGGCCCTGGTTTATCGCGAAAAAGGTGAGTACCAAAAAGCCGAGGCATTTTTCCGACAGGCCTTGTCCATCTGGGAAAAAGCCTTAGGACCCAGTCACCCCCACGTGGCCCAGGTCTTGGAAAACCTGATTTCGGTCTATGAAAAGCAGGGCCGGCAAGACCGTTCTGCGCGCACCCGCGCGCGCCTGGCCGCCCTGCGCCCCAAAACGCCAAGGTAAGCGATGAGCAGCGACGATATAAAACCAACCGCCACCCGAATCGAAGACAACTTCGAGGCCAGTGCCGACACGCTGGCCTCGCATGATGATCTGGAGACGGAAACCTCGGCTCGAAAACTGGAATTGGAGCCGGGCAGCCAAGCCGGCCGGTATATGATCTTATCGCGCATCGGTCGGGGCGGTATGGGCGTGGTCTACAAGGCCTATGACCCGCAACTCGATCGCCGGGTGGCCCTGAAAATTCTCAGTGTCCAGCAAAGCAGCGAGAGCAAATCCGACCGGGCGCGTGAGCGGCTGCTGCGCGAAGCCAAGGCCCTGGCCCAGCTCTCCCATCCCAACGTGGTGGCAGCCTACGATGTGGGTACGCTCGACGAAAGCGTTTTCGTGGCCATGGAACTGGTCGAAGGCAAAACCCTCAAGGATTGGCTACGGCTAGAAAAACCAGCGAGTAAGCAGATGGTGGAGGTCATGCTCGCCGCCGGGCGAGGCCTGGCGGCGGCGCACCAAGCGGGTCTGATCCACCGAGACATCAAGCCCGACAACATCATCGTCGGCGACGACGGCCGGGTGCGGGTGCTGGATTTCGGACTGGCCCGGGGCATCGACCAGGAACAAAGCGTACACTCCCTGGATCGGGCGGCCGCTTTGGTCGAAGAAGACTGCAGCGCCGATCTGACCAGCGGCGGTCAGTGGTTGCACGAACCCATGACCCTGGCCGGCGCCATCATGGGCACCCCGGGCTACATGGCGCCCGAGCAATACCTGGGCGGGGAATTGGATCAGCAAACCGATCAATACAGTTTCTGTGTCACCCTCTACGAGGCCCTGTACGGACAGCGTCCCTTCCTGGCCAACAAGTACCTGACCCTGAAAGAAAAGGTAACCCGCGGGCAAATCGATCCGCTGCCGACGCCCATCAAAATTCCTGCTTGGCTGCGGCGTATCGTGTTTCGAGGCCTATCGGTTTCAAAAGAAGATCGATTTGCCTCCATGACCGAGCTTTTGGCCGAGCTGGGCCGGGACCCACGGGCAAAGCACAAACGCTGGGGCGCCGCCGCGGCTATCCTGGTTCTGGTCGGGGCCAGTTTCGCCGGTGCTTCGGCTTGGCAAGCACGCAAACTCAGGCTTTGTCAGGGCATGGCCACGCGCCTGACCGGGGTGTGGGACGAACCGGTTCGCCTGGCCATCCAGGCCAATTTCCAGAAAACCGGAAAATCTTATGCGCAAGATACCGCCCAACGAGTCATCCGCAACCTGGACCAACGAGCGACCGCGTGGGTTCAGATGCGACAGGATGCCTGCGAGGCAACCCACCTGCGCGGCGAACAATCGGCAGCCCTGCTCGACAAGCGCATGCAATGTCTGGATCGGCGCCTAAGCGAAATGCAGGCCCTGACCCGGCTCTTTGCCCAGAAACCCGACCCAGAAATCATCGACCAGGCAGTATCCGCGGTCATGAAACTGTCGGGCCTTAATCATTGTGCCGATGCCGAGGCGCTAAGCGCCGCCTATCCGCCGCCGGACAATCCCAAGATCCGCGCCCAAGTCGAACAGCTACAAAAAAGGCTCGATCAGGCCGGCGCATTCGAGAAAGCCGGCAAGTACCAGCAGGGCTTGGAAGTGGCGCAAGCGGTAGCCAAGAAAGCGCCCGAGTTGGATTATCCGCCCTTGCTCGCCCGCGCCTTGTTTAACCTGGGCTCGATGCAAATCATCTTCAAACATGTCGATGGCGCCGCCGAAAGTTTCAAAGCAGCCAGCCGAGCCGCCGCCCGAGCCCGAGACGACAAGCTGTTGGCCGAGGCCTCGGCGGGCCTGGTTTTCGTCACCGGTTACCTGCAATCGAACTTTGCCGAAGCCTTGGCCTTAGCGCCCCTGGTACAGGCAAATGCCGCCCGGGCCGGCGACGATCCCATGGCATTGTCGTCCTATTACATCGCCATGGGCGTAATCATGGTGGTGCAGGACAAATTCCAAGAAGCATCGCGTTACTTCCGCTTGAGCCTGGAACAAAAAGAACGTGCCTTGGGAAAAAATCATTTGGAACTGGCCAGCGCCTTGCACAACCT
>JAUVBB010000586.1 GCA_030591445.1 Deltaproteobacteria bacterium
CGCCCATGCCGGTGGGCGGGATTCTCTATCGCTACTTAGGATTCTAAGGTTTTTGGGTCCAGCTACCTGATTCGGTTTGGATCCACTCGCCGGCTTTGGCTTGGCTGCGTTGCATTTCGGCGTAGGCTTTGCGTAGGCCGGGTAAATCTCCCTGGGTCAGATCGGGGCTGGTGGTTACCACGAAGAGCAGGATGGTCTCCCGGGCCTGGTTTTCGGACTGGAGCAGGCGATCAATGCGGGTGACGATTTTCGGGTCTTTGCCTGCCGTGGGGCAGGGTCGACCGACCAATTTTCCCGTCAGGGATTCACCCAGACAACCGGCGCTTTTGAGTTCATCGACATCATCCCGGTTGAACTGATGAACTTGCCGGGCGGCGATGGCCTGGGCGCGGATATCGCTCAATTGACGCGCCGGCTTGACTTTGCCATCCAGGTCGACTGCCCGGACCGAGGCCAAGAGACGCAGGTCGCGGTCGAGTTCTTCATAGCTGCCCAGGATCTGATTTTCCAGAGCGGTGCGCTCATCGACCACACTGATTTGAGCACTTACACAGCTAGCGGAAAAGAGGGCAAGAAACAAAAATGGGGCAGGGGAAGACAAGGCTGGACTCGCTTATTCTCCGGTACCACCCTTGCAGTCGGTGGCCGTGGTTGTAGCTCCGGGAAACAAATCTTGGTCCCAGGAGGTCTTGCGGCAGAATTTTTTGCTCACCAGGGAGCAGAAGCGGTAGCAAATGCAGGAACAACAGGTGGCGAAATCGGCGCCTTCACACTTGGTATAGCCGTAGTCCGTCTCTCCCTCAACCGAACTGGGGCACTGGACGCCGGTACCGGCCGGAGATTGGCCGGCGGCCACGCAGGACGAGGTACACTCGGTGCCCCAGAGGGCTTCCGATTCGCAATTCAGGTTTTCGAAAGGCGCCATCGGGCTGCAGGTATATCCTTTGGGGCAGGAGGCGTCCGATAGACACTCCTTGGTGCAATAACCCTGACAGCCGACGGGGGCATTGTCGGCATCGCATTCGGATCCGGCAACCAGATCGGCCCGGCACTCCCCGTTCATGTTTTCAGTATTGCCTTCGATTTGGGTGGCCACGCAAATCAGGTTCTCACACTGCATGGACAAAGTTTGGATGCAGTCGACCGGGCATTCTTCGTTGTTAACGGTCACACCGCCCACGCCCGTTTTCTGCAAGGGGGCACAAGCGGGGTAGGACTGACAGTCTTTGGTCTGGTCGGCATTGCGCGGCCAGGAAAAGACACAGGGCTGTCCGATGTCATCGTCGGTGCAGCCGGATAAACCAAGACCGCCCAGAATCAATCCACAACTAAAGACTAGAGCCACTGCGCGCATGAGCATCTCCTCGGGGTTTCCGGCTTGAAAACTGAAATGATCTTGTATTCTTGCCGGGTTGTCCTATCAGTCAAAGTATACACAAGGAGCCGTAATTCACTCAAGAAAAATTAAAATCTAGTGCCGCTGGGAAAATCGCAAGAACCTTGACAGTCACGGGCCGGGCATATTACCATTTGTAGTCATTATGTCTCGAATTCCCAATAAGTTACGAGAAGCCCGGACCCGCAGGGCAACCGTTGTTTCTCGGCGCGCGCAAATGCGCCGGCAGCAGACGGTTTCCGGCACAATGCAAGGGGCATGACCGTGAAAAAAAGAACATGGCTACCGTTGTTGCTTGTCCTTGGTTTGGCTTTCTCTGTCCAGGCGGCGGAGAAAGCCAAGAGCCTGAAAGACCGTATCCGCAGCGTGTCTAATCGCATGTACGGCAAGGCGGGGCGGTTGGAGTTGACGGCTTTTCCCTTGACCAGCATGAGTCTCAATGACGCTTTTTACCAAAAGTTGGGCGCTGGTATTGGCTTGGGCTATCATCTCAGTGAAGGTTTCTCCATCCAGGCCCTGTTTACCTATAGCCTGAACGTGGAGACCAACAACGCCACTGCCTACACCATTTCACCGACCGGTACCACCCTGATACCCTTCGCCGGCAAACGATCCTTGCTGGCCGGCGCCGATTTATGCTGGTCACCGGTCTATGGCAAGATCAGCCTGGCTGCCGAGTGGATCTTGCATTTTGACACCTACCTGATGGGAGGGGTGGCCTTTGTCGGTGGGGAGCAGGCCAAGAGAGATAACTACGCATTTGCCGCCGATTTCGGCTTGGGCGCCCGGGTGTTCTTCTCCCCGGCGGTCGCGCTGAAGCTCGAAATCAAGGACTACATGGTTTTCAACGACCAAGTTTCCTTTGGCGACATCGAAAAATCGGACGTTCAGCACCAGTTGTTGTTCAATCTGGGCCTGAGCTTTTTCTTCCTCGACGGAAGTGGGGAGGACTAATCGATGAAACCTTTCCTGACTTGGATTCTGGCCGCCCAATTGCTCATGCTGGCCCCGGCCGGTGCCGACGAACTTGACCCGGAGAAAAAGGCCAAGCCCGCGGCGGAAAAATCCAATATTGCCCGCCGAGATTCGGTTGAAGTGCGTGAGGACCGAATTAAAAGCATCCAGCGCAAACCTTTTCTCAAAAAGGTTCGCTGGGAACTCACGCCCCTGTTTAGCTTGAGTCTCAATGACGCTTTTTATCAGAAGATGGGTGGTGGCGCATCGTTTGCTTTTCACGTGGCCGACAACCTGGGGCTTGAGGTTCACGGCGCCTACCTGGGGACGGTACAGACCGATATGGTCGGTTTTTTCACCCAGGCCAACCAGGCCCTGCCTCGGGTCAGCCACTTGGCCTACTATGTCACCGGCAACATCCAGTGGTCTCCGGTCTACGGAAAACTGTCCCTGTTTACGGACGAAATCATCCATTTCGACGCCTATCTACTGGGCGGTTTCGGCATTGCCAAGACCGAAACCGGCGTCAAGTTTGCTTCCAACCTTGGCGTTGGGCTGCGCTATTACGCCACCTCGTGGCTGGCGGTGAAGATCGAGGTGCGCGATCTGATTTACACCGAAACGCTCAAATTAGATGGACCGGGCGCGAAGTTTTCCGATATTCAGAACCATGTCATGTTGTCGGCCGGGTTGAGCTTTTTCCTCCCGGTCGGTTTTGA
>JAUVBB010000027.1 GCA_030591445.1 Deltaproteobacteria bacterium
GACAAACAAGGGGCCAAAGTCCTTAAACAAAATGCTTGGGGCAAGAAAAAACTGGCCTATGAGATCAAGAAACAGCCCAAAGGCTATTACTTGACTCTCAATTATCTATCGGAAGGGCCGGTGGTCAGGGAATTTGAGCGCAATCTGAAAATCATAGAACCCGTGCTCAAATTCCAGACTATTCGCGTGGCCGACAATGTTGACGTGGACCAGCGCCTAGCTGAGCAAGAAGCACAAAACCAGGCCCAGGCCGTCATCGATGCCAAGAAAAAAGCCGAAGCTGAAGCCCGCGCGAAAGAAATCGCCGCCCGGCAAGCCGCTGAGGAAACCGCTCAGAAAGCAGCCGCCGAGGAAGCAGCGAAGAAAGCAGCCGCCGAGGAAGCAGCGAAGAAGCAGGCCCCTGTGGTTGACACTGACCCCAGCCCGGTTGCCGATGAGGCCCCGGCAGTTTCTACTGAGGAGAAATAATCATGCCACGTCCCAGAAGCACCAGAAGGAGACGAAGGCGTCCGTTTCCCCGGAAAAAAGTTTGCCGTTTTTGTGCCGACAAGAAACTCAAGGTGGATTACCGCGAGCCGCAAAGCTTGAAGTATTTCATCACCGAGCGCGGCAAAATCATCCCGCGGCGGATCTCGGGTAATTGCGCCCAGCATCAGCGTCAGGTTTGCAAGGCCATTAAACAGGCTCGGCAAATTGCCCTGCTGCCTTACTCTGAGTCCACCATTTAGCGGCCCAGGGAACAACAGGAGAGTCGTCATGAAGATTATTTTGAGGGAAGATGTTCCCGACCTGGGCGCCGTGGGTGAATTGGTCACGGTTAAGGATGGGTATGCCCGCAACTATCTGATTCCAAGAAAACTGGCGGTCAAAGCCGACACCAAGAACGTGCATCAATTTGATCACCAAAAGCGCCTCATCGAAACCAACCGGGCCAAGCTCAAGGGTATTGCCACCGATCTCGCCGGACAACTGGACAAGGTCTCCTGCACCATCCCCATGCTGGTGGGTGAGCAAGATAAATTGTTCGGTTCGGTGACCACCAAGGACATTGAAGAAGCCTTGGGGCAAGAAGGCATCCAGATTTCCCGCAAGCAGATCGTACTGGAAGAGCCCATCCGCAACCTGGGCGTCTACACCGTAGGCGTCCGCCTGCACACCGACGTGTCTGCCCAGTTCAAAGTCTGGGTCGTTGCTAAGTAGCCAACGGGCGAATCAGAACTCTTGAACAAACCGCCGCAAAATGTCGAGGCCGAACAAGCAGTGGTCGGCGGCGTCTTGCTGGACAACAATCTGCTCGATCAAGTAGTAGACCTGGTCGACGACCCCGACTTCTATCAAAATAGCCACCGCAAAATATACGCGGCCATGAAAGAGATGGCGGCCAAGGGCGAAGCCATTGACTATTTGACGCTCGCCGACTGGCTCAAATCCCGCGAAATGCTAGACGAGGTTGGGGGCACCGCCTACCTGGCTACCTTGACCGACTCGGTGCACAGCCTAGGCAACCTCGCCCACTATGCCCGCATCGTGCGCGACAAGGCCATTATGCGGCGACTGATCAGCGCCGCCACCGAAATCATCCAGGAGGGAATGCACGACAGCGACGATGTGGCTGAGTACCTCGATCGGGCCGAGCAACTGATCATCAGTGTATCGCAGAAGCGAGCGACCGAGGGCGTAGTAGCCGTCAAGGATCTGGTCAAGAAAAGTTTCGAGACCATCGAGAAGATATTTCAGTCCGACAGCATCTATACCGGCATTCCCTCCGGTTTTCGTGATTTAGACGACAAAACCTCCGGCTTTCAAAAAGCCGATCTGATCATCCTCGCCGGTCGGCCTTCCATGGGCAAGACCGCGCTGGCGCTGAACATCGCCCAACAGGCCGCCAGCCCGAATAACGGCGGCAATCCCACCTTGCTGTTCTCTCTGGAAATGAGCAAGGACTCGTTGACCATGCGGATGCTGTGCACGGAGGCCCGGGTGGATTTTCAGTATGTACGCTCGGGTCAACTCACCGACGATCACTGGGGAAAGCTGGCGCGGGCCGCCGGCAACCTCAGCGATGCGGCCATTTATATTGACGACACCCCCGGCATCCGGGTCACCGAGATGCGCGCCAAGGCCCGACGGTTACAGGTCGATTTGAGCAAACAAGGCCAGAAGCTAGGCATGATCATGATCGACTACCTGCAACTGGCATCCGCCAGTTCCCGGGGCGATAGTCGGGAACGGGAAATTTCCGAAATTTCGCGCTCGCTCAAAGCCTTGGCCAAAGAGCTTGACGTGCCGGTCCTCGCCCTTAGTCAGCTGAGCCGCAAACCGGAGTCCCGAGAATCCAAGCGGCCTCAAATGTCCGATTTACGGGAGTCCGGCGCCATCGAGCAGGATGCCGATGTCATCTTGTTCATTTATCGCGACGAAGTCTACAATGAAGGCTCGCCGGACAAGGGCGTCGCTGAGATCATCATCGGCAAGCAACGCAATGGCCCGATCGGAACCGCAAAACTGAAGTTCTTTCCTGAGTTTACTCGATTCGAAAACCTGGCCCGTGAACAAGACTGACGGCGCCCTTGAACCCGAAAACGGAGCCGGCGATGAGCGACAAAGAAAAAATCCTGGTGGCCGATAACGACAAGTTCAATTTGACCTTGATGCGCGAGATGTGTGAGTCGGCGGGTTATCAAGTGGCCGTGGCCCACGACGGCATCCAGACCTTACGCCTGGTTACAGCCGAAAAACCAGATTTGCTTCTGCTCGATGTCATGATGGAGGGCAAGAACGGCTTTGAAGTTTGTAGCGAGTTACGGGGGCAAACCGAGACCAAAGACTTGCCCATCATCATCATCACGGCCCTGGACGATCTCGACAGCAAAATGCGTGGAATCGAGCACGGAGCCGACGATTACATCACCAAACCCTTTCGGCTTTTCGAAGTTCAACGGCGCATCCGCACTGCCCTGGACACCTGTCGCTACCGGCGCCAGCTCGCCGAGGCCCAGGAAAAACTACAAAAAATCGGCGATCTGGACACACCGGGCCGAATCGGCGGATTCCGACAACTACGCTCGGGCCTCGACTACGAGTTCAAACGCGCTCAGCGTTACCAGCGACCCTTGTCGTGCGCCTTGTTTCATTTCCCCCACTACGAAGAAGTGCTGAGCCAAAAAGGCCAAAAAGAGGCCGCGGCCGTCATCAGTTCGGTGGTCATTGCGTTGCAAGAGACCTTGCGCTCCGTAGACCGAGTCTACCGAATCGGCACCGATCAGTTCATTGTCTTGATGCCGGAGACGACCGAAGCGGGAGCCCGCAAGGCACTCGACCGTATTCATGGCGCCTTTGGCGAGCCGGCCAAAGCAAGTGTGGATACCATCGTCAGCCAAGCTGCCTTGGTCGCCTTCCCTCATCCCACCATCAAAACCGCGCAGGACATGCTCTGGTCGCTCAATCTTCTGCTCAAAGAGAATGCCGACGAAACTGAGCAGTGGCTCATCACCCAGGACCCGGCAACGAGCTGATAAGATACTTGCGTACATACGATTTTGCCAAGCGAGCGGCCCGCGGCAAGGGCAAACCCCGCGCCAAATAAGCTGCCAGCGCCGAACTAAAGCGGCAGCCGGTTCCGCGCGCTGTGCCGCCCTTGATGCGGGTGTCGGACAAGAGCTGTATCCCCCGGCGATCGCAAAACACATCCACCGCCGCCCCGCGCCGATCACCGCCGGTGATCACCACCGCCCGCGGGCCCAGGTCGAGCAGATCTTGGGCAGCACGGGTCAGGGCAGCGCGAGAGCCAATGCGTCGATCGAGCAAGCGCTCGGCCTCGTCGACATTGGGAGTGATCACGGTACTTCGGCCCAGCAAATGTTTGCGCAGGAGCCCAATGCCTGCCGGATCGAGCAAGGCCGCGCCGGCCGTGGCCCGCAAAACCGGGTCTAGCACCACCGGGACCTCTGGCCACTGCCGCAAGATCTTGGCCACCCCACGCACCATGGCCCCGGAGCCCAACATGCCGATTTTGATAGCACTCGGACGATCACCGGCCAGCAAGGCTTCGACCTGCTGCCAAACCCACTTGACCGGAATCGGGTGAACGGCCACCACCCGACTATGATTCTGCGCAGTTACGGCAGTAAGCGCCGCCGATGCCTCCACTTTCAGCTTCCGAAAGGTCTCCAAATCAGCAAGACTGCCGGCCCCGGCCGATGGATCCCAGCCCGCGAATATCAAACCCCAGGGCGACATGGCTTACGACCGGCGCAAGGCGGAGATATGCAAGGCCCGCATTCGATGGCGCAGGGTGTTGCGATGGATGCCCAGTATTTTGGCCGTTTGCGAACGCGATCCCGCGGTTCGCGACAAAACCTCTTCGATCAAGACCCGCTCCACTTCGTTCAAAACGCGACGATGCAGATCGGGTACATGATGGGACCCGAGGCCATCGAGCAAAGTTCGCAGCCGACCACGCACAATTTGCGCCAACGGCAACTGTTCCCGCTTGTTCGCCTCCGTGGTCATGGCTTTTCATCCTGGTCGTCGAAGATCACCCGACCTTTCCAGGAAACACCCCCTTGCCGCCGATGAGCCCAAGTAGATCGCAAGAGAATGTATACGGTCATGATATTGGCCAGGGGGGCCAAAGGGGTATAGGCCGGATACCAGCGATTGCTCTTGCGAATGCAGGCCTGGAAAACCAATACCACTACATAGATTCCGAGCGCGGTCCACAAATACCCGGTCGGCCAGATCTGCCAACCAAAAAGCAAAGCGGCCGCCGAGGCCAAACCGGTTAGCGCCGGCCATAGACTCATCACCACGGACAAGCTGGCGGCCAGAAAGACCCGGCTGAGCTTGGAGCCCAAAATCAAATACAGGTTCTTGCCCCAACCCTCGATCAGAGACGACAAACTCGAATACATTCGGGTCGAGAATAAATCTCTGCCCATGGCCAAAAACAAGCGGCCGCCTGACCGGACCACCGCGGCAGCCAGTTCGTCGTCTTCTAGCACCTTGCCACAAACGCCGGCATGGCCACCCGCCTGCCAATAGGCCTCTGCCCGCACCAGCAAATACTGGCCATTGGCGAATACTTCCTCGTTGTCTTTGCTGTTGATCCGGGACGGATTCTGAAACATGCCGATCAGGGCCGCAATAGACGGTTGTAACAGTTTTTCCCAAAAACTAAGTGCCTCCAGGTGAGGCACCAGGGTGATAAAATCAAGTTTGCGATCGAGGGCCACTTGCAGCGGCGCGCTGAGACTCTGCGGAGAGTGTACGGTGTCGGCATCGGTAAACAGCAACCATGGGCCACTCGGCTTGCCCTGGCTAAGGCCCTGATGGATGGCATTGCATTTACCGGTCCAGCCTTGGGGCAAGTGACTGACCTGGACCAACCGAACCCGCGCATCTTTGGCCGCCAGCTTGGTAACCAGCGCAGCCGTCTGATCGGTGGAGTTGTCGTCTACCACCACAATCTCAATATCCCGATGGTCTTGGTCCAACAGCGAACGAACGCAGGCGACAATGTTTTGCTCTTCATTACGAGCCGGGAGGATCACACTCACCCGGGGCAGAGGGCCGCAACTTGCGTCTCGAGCCGGACGAATGCGCGGCATACGCTTGAGATCCGCCAATCCCTTGGCGAAAAGAACCACCCACAATCCCCCAATCGCCACCGTAATCCAGAACACCACCATCATGGTTCTCACCCATCCGAAAGACCGATTGTATGCGGGCTTCGTCTACCCGTGCAGACAATGTCTCTCCAAGAAGGTTTCCTGTCAAGAGCGCAGGTGTTAAGCTGGGGACATGAAATCTTGTTTCGAGCCCATCTTGTTCGATTTGGATGGCACCCTAATCGATTCCGGCCGCGATATCGCCCAGTCGGTCAACCATGTGCTCGAAAATCTGGACCTGCCCACTCTGGCCCTAGATGAAGTTTTGGGATTTGTGGGCGATGGTGTGCGCCGCTTGATGGAACGAACTCTTCACCACCTCGGCCCCGATGATCTAGACCGCCAAATTAAGCATTTTCGCCGCCACTATCGCGAACACTTAATGGATCATACCCTGCCTTACCCAGGCATCATCGACCTACTTGAACAACTCAAAGGCACTGCCCTGGGGGTGGTCACCAACAAACCGGGCGGCATGGCCCGGGCCATCTTGGCGGGTCTCGGCCTAAGCCGGCACTTTGCCGCTGTCATTGGCGGCGACGAAGCCAGTCCCATCAAACCTCATCCCCAAGCCCTCCTGATGGCTTGCCAACAGCTTGGCCATCCACCCGAGGCGGGCATCATGATCGGCGATTACCACAACGACGTTGAAGCCGGTCGGGCCGCGGGTATGGCTACTTGTGGGGTGTTATGGGGTTTTGTTGGTCCAGATGCCGTCCGCGCCGCCCAGCCTGATCATCTATGTGCCCAGGTCTCCGAACTAGGTACCTTGCTTTTGCCCGGCAAGGGTCCCGGGCATTGAGAATTCATGGAATCTTCTGACCGGCAAGTGCAAGAATATTTGAAGGTTCTCAGCCAAGATCCTGGCTCACGGGTCTTCGCCCCGCTGAGCGAACTCTTGCGCTCACAAGGAAAACTCGACGATGCCGAGGAAGTGTGCCGGCAAGGTCTTTCGTTCCAGCCCGAATTCTCTGATGGTCACCTGGCCTTGGCCAAGGTGCTTTTTGCCCAGGCCCAGTACAGTCAAGCCCTGCAAGAAATCAAAATCGCGCTGAAGCTCAACCCACGGCTGCTTTCCGCATATGCCACTGCCGCCAGCATTTTTCTCGCCCAGGGCAAAACCAAACAAGCCTCCGCCGCTTGTATGAAAATTATCGACATCGACCCCAACCACGAAGAAGCGCGTCGAATTCTGAAAGAGACCGGCGCGGCCAACCAGCGAGACGCTGGGCCAAATTCGAGTGAGCAAGTCCGATCGACCACGGCCGAATTCAGGGCCACCGCCGGCACCTTGCCCAGTCAAAACCCGGCCCGTTCCTTGCTCTCTCCCGACGTGCTTTTCAAGGACACCGACGATTTCGGCATCCCCACCCGCTCGGAAAAAAGTCGCCGGGTCAGGGCCGCCGCCAATACCCCGATCCCCAAGTTGCCCGATCCGCCGCCCTTGGCCGAGCCGGCAGGGTCAGATGGATCGGCAGCGGCTCACCGAACCCCCTATGCCGGGGGCCGCAGCGGCATGCGCTGGGCGCAGGTGGATAGGGTCCAAGCCATCATCGAGAGCTATACCAGCCAGGCCCCCGTGGTGTATGATTTCGACGATCCGTTGCGGGTGCCCCGTGCCCGACGGTTGAAAATTGTGTTGGCACTACTGGCCATCGGCGGGGTGTTGGTCTACCTCGCCTTTTTGGGATGGGACCAGCTGCAAACAGATTCATCTCTGCCTGCACCCACGGAAGATTTGCTGGTCGTGCCCCTCAGCCCGGCGGACAGGGAAGCGATCATCCCAGCGCCGCCACCGCAACCAAGTCCCTCCCTGCCCGACGATGCCCAGCCAATCATCGACTTGTCAGCGACGGGAATGGATCCGCCGCCCACCGTGGAGGAGCCCGAACCAGCTCCGCGGGTCAAAAAAAGCCCTCGACGCAAACCGAGGCGCCGGCCGCGGAAAAAGAAATCGCGACGGACCAAATCACGCGCTAAAAAAAGGGTGAAGCGATGAGACGGGATCGAGGCTTACTGGCTCTGTTGTCTGCCTTGCTAGCCATCAGCTGTGCCTTGGGGCAAATCCCATTCATCAACGGCCTGGCCTTGCTTCAACACAGCTCCCCGACTCAGCTTGGCCAGCAGCCGCACCCGCTCGCACTCTACCTTCGCCCCGCCAAAGCCCTTGGCTTGGCCCGTGGCAGTGGGGGCGCGCCACTGACCACCCTGGCAACCCTTCGAGACGATCACCGCCCCGATACCGAAATCGCCCGATTGGCGCACGACCATCGCCTACCAGCCGATGGCCTCAAGGCTTTATTGGCCATCAGTTCCAAGGGAACCGCCACCGTTCGGGGCATGTTCTGGCCCCAATTGCCCGCTGCGCAAAGCGACGTCGCCAATGAGGGCTTGGCCCGAACCCGTGCCGCCGCCAAATTGCTGGGCCGGTACCGCGCCGCCACCAGTTCGCCAGCCGGTGCGTGGCTGGCCTGGTCTGTGGGTCTGTTTCGGGCGCAGCGCTTGTGCCAACAAGCCGGCGCCGAATTCCGCCGTATCGTGGGCGCCCTGCGTCTTCATCTGCTGGCCTATCATCGCCACCATGCCAACCAGCAGTTGTGTTCGATCCAGGGATTGGCCTTGGCCCTTCATGCCGGCTGGCCGGTGGCCTCGGCAGACAGCACGGTCGCCGGTGCCGGGCTGCGGTTGACGGCCACGACGGGGGAAGCTGTGCGGGCGACCATGCCCGGTCGGGTTAGCTTTCGGGGAAACAATGGCTCCCAAGGCCTCTGTGTCGAGATTGTGCACGCCTGTCAAATGCGATCAGAAACCTGTGGTCTGAACAAGGCTCGTTTGCAGTTGGGGGCCCGGGTGCAGGCTGGCGCGCAACTCGGCACCGCCGGTCCAGCACTTTGGTTTGGATTGCGTTTGGGTTCGCAGGCTTTGGACCCAAGGATATTAATGCCCAGTTCAGCCCTTGGGCGCTAATTCGTCTGTTTCCGTGGCACTTGCCTCGGCAATCTCCTGGCCGTCTATCAAAACAAACTCGCGCAGAAAAGCCATCAACTGGACGCGCTTTTCTTCACTCAACTCTTCGAAGGAGACGCCTACCCCGGGGACTTGGTTGCCCTCGGCGGGAACCACTCTGACCACCCGGCCCACCAAGCTCAGTTCCTGCAGGCTGACAGGATGAACCAGCGAAATCTGAATCTCGCTATCCAACGGAGGAGCTTCGTGCGTCTGGACAAAAACGCCGGCCGCGGAGACATCGCGGGCCAGGGTGACGCCGATAGAATCCAAGGCCGCAAAACGCAGTTTTACCAGCCGTTCTACCCGAGGATAACGACGGCGTTCCTTTTCGTCGGGATGGTATGTATCCACCACCAACTGGGCCAGGTACTGGCGGATGGCATGAAGGTCTTTCTCTTCCAGCTGCAAGAAACGAACGCCCAAGCCGGCCAGTTGACCCGGGCTGGCATCTACCACCCGCACCACCTCACACAAGGCCTTGACCGAAGGCTGGCCTCCCGGTATGTGCAAAACCAAGCGGATTTTCTCCCCCACCGGAACTTGATTTTCAGTCGCTATAAAGAGCCCGCCCAAGCTGAGATCTTCGGTTTTGAGCTCGAAAAAACCGTCGGCATAGACAAACTGAATTTGTAACTTGGTCTGAACCCGAGCGAAGCGCCTTCGTTCCAGCAAACGCTGGCGCAAGGTATCATCCACCAGGCTGTAAATTTTGTGCATCTGTACGTAGCTCAACTCGATAAACTTGATACCCATACCTCGTTTGGCGGGATCTTCTGATTCGTTGATGTTGACCACCTCGCCCTTGACCGAAAAGGAAATACCTTTTTCAGCCAAAGCGATTTCCAAATCGAGTTGGGATCCTTTCGGCAGGGGATCGACCGTAGAGACAAACAAGCCGCCTTCTCCCATGACCTGAATATATCGATCCTTGAGCTCATTGCTGGTCCAGTAACTCACAGAAAGCGCCATTGGCACCCGGAGATATTCGCGCGTGTCAGATCGGGGGTCTGGTTCTTCCTGAAACAGGACCCTTTCCACGTCCTTGCGTAAATCCGTCCAGGCTTTCTTTTCCTCTTGATTCAGGCTTTCCGGATCCGTGCGCTTTTTGGCGTTGAGGGCTTCAAATGCTTCCAACATACTGGAAAAACTGTCCATCTGATTCGTTGTCCTGTCTAGGAAGAACTCACGGTGGCATCGGATTCGATGGTATTCAAGGCATCGGTCACTCCCAGGACCCGGCCAAAACCATAGGCGATGTTCTTCAGACTGGCCAAGTGCAAGCTCATGTCCGGAGAAGCGGTGCCATCGCCCAGGAAGAACACGTTGAAGTCTTTGACAAAGGCCTCCCGGGCCGTGGTTTCGCAACACAGATTGGTCATCACGCCACCGATGATCAGGTCCTCGATGCCCATGGAGCGCAAGATCATTTCCAAGTTGGTACCAACAAAGGCATCGTAGCGGCACTTGGCGATTACGGGCTCGCCTTCATTGGGTACGATGGTGTCGACCAACGCAGCCTCTTCCGCGCCCGCCTCGATGAGGCTGCGCCACCACCGAGACATGGCGCCCCCGTCTTTTTCCGGGTATTGATGCAGGTGCCGAGTAAAGAGCACCGGGATTCGCGCCTTGCGACAAGCATCGATCATGATAGTTAGGCGTTCGCTGACTGGTACCGAAGAGGCAAAGAAGCTGGTTCCTTCCGGGTCCACAAATACGCGCTGCATGTCGATGACCAACAAGGCCGCGCGCCGCGGGCGAAAATTCACATCGGCGCGATCATGGGGCACGATGGCTTGGCGAAAATCGACTTCTTCTTCGGAAGGGGTAATGCTAGAAAGCATGTCCCGGCGGGTTTCGAAAAAATGGGGACGCGGAGCCGGCAATTTTTCCTTGGAAGTCGTCTCGGGCGGCTCGTTGGTGGCCTGGACTCCTTCGGCTTCAAGCCAATCGCGCACATAGGCATATACCTCGGCGTCCTTGAAAGCGAACCACTGCAGCCGCTCTTCGGGATAGGCCAGCAATTGGTCCTTGAAGCGGCGGAAGGCGCCTTTGCCCACCAGGGCTGCCGCCAACCGATCGCGCAGCACCGTGTCGCTCACCTTTTCAATAAAGGCCTGCATGGTGCGATAGCCTTCACGGGAAGGGCGCGGATGGATATAAAGATAATTTTCGGTCGGTTCCGGAGGTTCCGGCATCGTCATGGTGCCGCTGATGGTATGAACCGTTCCGCTGGACAATTCGAGAAAACTATGAGATTCCGCCAATTGGTTTTCGAAGGCCACTGCCAAGGCCTCCCAGTCCAATTCAATCTCCAACATTCGATTGCCCTGGTTGTCTTCCTCGTCAACCGCACATACTTCGTTCTGGCCATCTGTCATTTCTGGCTCCTTCGGCAACATCCTTCAGTATCCAGACATTGTACGATACTTGTATGGTTCTCACCATAATCGAAAGATTGCGCCGGGGCAAGCATCATCGTGACCTAGATTTTGGCCGTCCTGGCGATTGACTGGAACTTCGAATCGTGTATCATGCCTTGGTTCCGCAGAAAGGCTGCGTCAGACAGGAGAACCCGCCGTGTCCAGCAAACCCAGCGCAGCGCAGTTACGACTCAGAAATATTGGTGTCATCGCTCACATTGACGCCGGCAAGACGACCGTTACCGAGCGATTTCTTTACTATACCGGGGTTATCCACCGCATGGGCGAAGTCCATGACGGTCAGGCGGTTATGGATTGGATGCCGCAGGAACAGGAGCGCGGTATCACCATCACGGCGGCCACCACGGTGTTGCCTTGGAAAAAACACGAGGTCCATCTTATCGACACCCCCGGGCATGTGGACTTCACCGTGGAAGTGGAGCGTTCCCTGCGCGTACTCGACGGGGCGGTGGTCGTGTTTTGCGCGGTGGGTGGAGTAGAGCCGCAATCGGAGACCGTCTGGCGCCAAGCCGATCACTATCAAATTCCCCGCCTGGCCTTCGTTAACAAGATGGACCGATTGGGCGCTGATTTTGCCAACTGTGTCCAGCAAATGGAAGACAAACTAGACTGCCGACCGGTACCCATTCAGATCCCCTTGGGCAAGGAAGACCACTTCGAAGGCGTCATCGATCTCATGACCATGGAGGCCCTGCGTTGGAACACCGACGACCTCGGCGCCACTTTCGTAAGCGAGGAGCTGAGCGACGATTTGGCCGACCTGGCCGCCCCGTGGCGGGAACGACTCCTGGAGACCCTGGCTGACGAAGACGATCAAATTGCCGAGGCCTTCCTCAACGGGGAAGACTTGGCACTGGCTGATTTACGGGCCGCCTTAAGAAAATCGTGCTTGAACAACCGGTCGGTTCCAGTGCTCTGCGGATCCGCCCTTAAAAACAAGGGTATCCAACCCTTGCTCGATGCCGTTGTCGATCTCTTGCCCGCGCCCATTGAGCTGCCGGCGGTGATCGGTGTCCATCCCAAGACCGGAGAAGATGTTCGGTTTGAGCGCAACCGAAAAGAACCTTTTTCCGGCCTGGCTTTCAAAGTACAGCTTTGGGACGGGCGCAAGCACACCTATTTGCGCGTGTACTCCGGGGTGCTGCCATCCAATGCGACCGTGTTCAATGCCAGCAAGCAGAAAGACGAAAAGATTTCCCGGCTTTTGAAACTGCACGCCGACAAGAAAGAGCGGCTGCAGAAAGCCCAAGCCGGCGACATCGTGGGCGTGGTCGGGCTCAAACTGACCACCACCGGCGATACCTTGTGCACCCGCGATCACCAAGTGGTCTTCGGCGAAATGGAATTCACCACTCCGGTCATCTCTATCGCCATCGAGCCAAAATCCAGTCGGGACGAAGAAAAACTAACCGAGTCACTGACCAAGATGGTGGAAGAAGACCCGACCTTCACCGTGAAAGAAGACCCAGACACCGGCCAGACTATCTTGAGCGGCATGGGCGAGTTGCACCTGGAGATCATTTGCGATCGGCTCGCCCGCGAATTTCACATCCCGGTCAACGTCGGCAAACCCCAGGTGGTTTTTCGCGAGACCCTGGCCAAGAATGCCGAGGTTACCGAACGCTTCGAGCGCAAGTTCGACGAGAATTCCGAAGCCAAGAACATGTTCGCCGCCGTGACGGTAGAGGCCCGCCCACTGACCCGCGGCGCCGGCATTCAATTCGTAAACGATATCCAGACACCCGCCGAGGGCACAGCCATGCCCCAGGATTGGATCGACGCCGCCGAAGCCGGGCTGCGCGAAGCCACCGGCTCGGGGCCCCAAACCGGCTACCCCATGGAAGACATCTCGCTACGGCTCAAGGGCATCAAGCACCGAGACGGCGAGACGACCGCCATCTCCGTTCATATCGCCGCGGCTTCAGCTTTCCGCTCTCTTTATCAAAAAGCAGGCACTTCGGTGCTGCTGCCCATCATGGCCCTGGAAGTAGCCACCCCCGACGCTTTCACCGGCACCGTCATCGGCGATATCAACGCCCGGGGCGGGAAAGACGAAGAGCTAGTGAAGAAAACTGCCCACACCACCATCCGTGCCCGCGTACCCATGACCAAGATGTTTGGTTACTCTACTGATTTGCGATCTATCACTGAGGGCCGTGCCACTTTCAGCATGCAATTTCTGGAGTTCGACATCGTTTAGCAGGATCGCTAAAAACCCTGCCAATGCAAAACTTCATCTAGCGCACGCCGTTTGCGGTTCTCCGGACAAGTTTCGGCCGGGTAGCCGACACTGACCAGGCTGATGAGTTTGAGCTGGGCAGGGCAGCGCAATAGCCGCTCGACCGCTGCCTGATACTCTTTCTGGTGGCCGGCGATCCAGCAGGTGCCCAAACCCAAAGCCGTGGCCGCCAAGAGGATGTTCTCGGTGGCCGCCGCTCCATCTTCGACCGCGCAGCGGGCATCGGCCCTACAAAACACGGCGATAGTGGCCGCCGCCTTGGCAACAAACGGGCTGGGTTCGATGATTTTGCCCAGCTCGCGCAGGGTGGTGACGCTGGTAATCACCAGAAATTCCCAGGGTTGCTTTCCCCGACTGGAAGGCGCCAGACGGCCGGCATCGACCAACTTCATAAGCAACTCACTGGCAACCGGGTCGGGTAGGTAGTTACGGCACGAAAACCGTTGGGAAAAACTTTCCAAGACGTCCATGGCAATCCTCCGGTAGGATTCATGGTAGCATGAACCACCTGCCGGCGGGAGGAAGATTTTCTGCCTCGTCATCATCTTTTTCTGCTGCACCAGGAAGATCAAAACGCTAAGATTCAGAACATGACCCAGGCGCAAGCACAAGCAGGCCATCGATCAGGAAGAACCCTTCGCTACCCATGGTGGCTTGGCGGACTGGTAGTAGTGATGTCTCTGCTCAGCTATGCCATGGCACCCGGTACCGATCTGCCCTATTTGGACTTACAGGCCCGATCCGATTCCATCCATCGTTTTTCAGTGCTATTCTTGCCCATGTGCCTGGTCGCCATTGCCTTGCTCTGGCCGATTGGGCGGGTCTTTGCCGATTTTCGTTTCATCCACCTGCCTATTCGCGTGCTGCTGTCGGTACTATGGCTGTCAGCATCGATGTGGACCGGCTATTTGCTGCGCTTTGATCAATGCATCGAACAAAAGGGACTGGCCGGCCAATTTATCCCTCCCCGGCCGGCGGTCTCCTTGGCCACCGCGAAGGGATCTGGGCGGGGACCTTACCACGAAGAAGGGGGACCGGGCATCGCCACCCCTAACTTGCCCAACGGCGATCACCTTACCCTAGATCGGCGGACCTTGGCCTTGCGTAACGCCACCGGCGGCTATCGCTGGAATCGGCTGCGCGACTATGGTTGGCCGGCCGCCATGATGCTGACGGCCGAGACCGTCCTGCTTACCGGCCCCGGCCTGAAGTTTGAAGACGACGTGGTCCTGTCGGTGGTGGAACTGCAATCCGGCCGCCGCTGGTATGAATATCACACCCTGGGCAATGGCATAACTCCGGTCTCGATCGACGGAGACTTTTTGGCCTTTGCCACCAATCGGCCGGCCCGGTCGTCAGTGGTTCTCTTAGATTGGGTCCATGCGCGATCGGTCTGGGCAAGCCCGCTGTCCGTCTGGGTCAATCTGACACCCCGCCTGACTCCAAGGCATGTCGAAGTGGCCGCGGGCGGACAACTGTACCGGCTCTCGCGAGCAGACGGTTCCTTGGTTTCGAGTCACCGCGCCTGCGCCAAACCATTGGCATGGCAAGTCGTCTGTCAAGACGATCAAATCATCGCTTGGCGTCCAACTCCCGCCCCCTGAGGGCAGCCCCCTAAACTTGGTTCTTGCAGATATCGGCCACGCTGGTACATTAAAGAAATGGCAGGCAAGCAGAATACGCCGGAACCGGGCAAAGGGCCGATCCAGCGTTCCCTTTCGTTGATGTTCACCGACTTGGTGGATTCGACCCGATTGTACCAGGAACGCGGAGATGCCTACGCCCGCCTGCTGGTCCAGCGCTACAATGATGTGCTGCTGCCCAAACTGGAACATTACGGCGGCACCCTGCACAAAACCATCGGCGACACGCTCATGGCCATATTCCCAAATGCCAAGAAAGCCTTGGGCTGTGCCATGGCCATGCAACAGGCCTTAGACGACTACAACCGGCAAGCACCCCCTGCCGACCGGCTCCATGTTCGCATCGGCATCCATCATGGCAAGGCCATCGTGGAGGGCGGCGATGTATACGGGGATGCAGTCAACACCGCCGCCCGCATCGAAGCCGAGGCCGGCGGCGGAGAGATCTACACCAGCCAGAGCACCTGGAACATGGCGGCCACCCTGGACACCGAAGTCGAGCGTCTGGGGGAATACGAGCTCAAAGGATTGCAGGGCAAGATCTCATTATTGAAGATTCATTGGAACGCCAAAGAGATCAAACGAGCGCGACAAAAATATTTGGAATCCGAGCTAATGCCCAGCTTGGCGGTCTCGTTGGCCAAGAAAAAGTGCACCTTGATCCTGGGCGGGCTTACCATGGGACAGCGTGCCGGCACGGTTAAAAATAATATTTCCAAGAAATTGGCGGTCGAACTCGGGCTTTCCGAACGCCGCTCCAATCTGGCCCATTTGGCCACCTTGTATGAAGAGGAAAACGATCGGGATGATTTACTCGCATACGTAGGTCGGCACATGCAAGCCGAATGCAGTGTCATCCCGGAACTGTTCCATGCCCTGGCGGCGGCACCTTTCGACTTGATCGTCACAACCGAGATCGACGATCGGATGGAACGGGCACTGATCGAAGCCGGCCGACAAGTACGAAAAGTAGCCCAGATTACCGAGGCTTCCCTGACCAAAACCGCTAAGAATCAAGTTATTTTGATCAAGTTGTTCGGCGACCTGGAAGCGAGTGAATCCGTTGCTATCACCGAAGAGAACGTGGGCGAGCGTCTCGATGAATTACGCTTGGCACCCGACGATCTTCTGGGTCGGCTAGCCACCGGACATGTGCTGTTTATCGGCTTTCGCTGGAACAGTCCGGAATTTAAGCGGCTCTATGCTACCCTGACCACGCAGGCCAACCTGGCCCAGGCCAAAGCCATTGGCCTATCACCCAAGGTGGCCGCCGGCGTTCGTGGCACCTGGCGACGAAAAGGGCTCATCCTGGCCCAGACCGACGAACTTTCTTTCGCCAAAAAAATTACCCAGGTAGTAGAGGAAAAAAAACGCCAACTGTCGCTGGAAAGAGAAAGAAAAACCAAGCGCCTGGTGCGAACTTCGGGGGGCAATCGCTGGAAACGTCCCTACAAGTTCCTGAGCTTTTTTACCGAAGAAGACGCCGAAATTTTTTTCGGGCGCCAGGAAGAAACCCGGAAAATATTCAGCCAGGTCGTCTCCCATCGCTTGGTGGTCCTGCATGCACCCTCCGGCTCCGGCAAAACCTCCCTGCTCAACGCCGGGGTAATACCCGCCTTGCGCCTAGAGGGATTCGCGGTCGTCACCCGCCGCGCCTTCAAGGATCCCGAACAAGAAATCCGCGAGGGAGTGGCCGCGCTCATGCAGGAAGAAGCCGGCAAAGAGGTAACCGCCGAATGGATGGCCGGCGCCCTCTCCGCCGATCTTAACCACTTTCTCGCTGAAGCCTGTGGCATCGTCGGCAAGCCGATGGTGGTCATCCTGGATCAATTCGAGGAATTCTTCCTGCGCTTGCCTAAGAAAATTCGCAAATCCTTCATCGACCAGATGAACGGCATCAAGAAGGATCGAAGCTTAAATGTGAGTTTCGTGCTCTCGATGAGGCACGATTTCCTTCATCACTTGTCCGAGTTCAGAAGCCGCATACCGGACATATTCCATCACGATTATGATTTGCACAACTTGAGCCAAGAGGGCATGGAAAAGGCGATCACGGCGCCGGCCCGATTGGCGGGGCTTACTTTTGAAGAGGGTCTGGTCGCGCGGATTCTGAAAGACTTGGGCACGGTCGGCGCCGAACCGCCACAACTGCAGATCATTTGCGATCGTCTCTACGACGAATTGGCCGAGGGTGAAAAAGAATTCAGCCTGAGCCATTACGAAGGCCTCGGCAGCGCCAAAGGGATCTTGGGCAGCTACCTCGAACGATTCTTGGAGTCGCGAACTCCGACCGAAAGGGAATTGGGCAGAGACGTGCTCAAAGCCCTGGTCAGTTCGATGAACACCAAGAGCGTAGTCACAACGGCGGTGGTGGCACAAGAGGCAGGCAAGTCAGACAAAGCGGTCGAAAACATGCTCAATTTCCTCCTCCAGGCCCGCTTGGTACGCAAGCTGGTGGGCGACGAAGGAGAGAGTTTCGAGCTCAGTCATGAGTACCTTATCGAAGAAATCAGCAGCTGGATCGAAGAAAAGGATCGAGATCGAAAAAGAGTTCGGGAACTACTCAAACAGGAGCAGATGAACTTTGAACGTTTTGGCCTACTGATGGCCCCTAGCCGGGTGGCACTCATCCATCGCCATGTTCCGGCCCTGAAACTCAACCGCCAGGAGTCAGAACTCATTCGCCGATCCATCCGCAGCCACCGAAAAAAGACCCGCCAATGGATTGCGGGAATGGTCTTTTTTCTGCTGACTGTGCTGGCCGCTACTTTTGCCATTACCTGGCATATGCGTGGCAGCCTTTGTCAAGGTGCCCAAGCCAATTGGGCCAGCGTATGGAGCCCGCTCGTACAAGCCAAGGTGCAGAAGGCTTTTGCCGCTACCAAAATGCCCTATGCGCAAGATACTTTTGCCAGCGTGGACCAAGTCTTGTCAAAATTTGGCAAGGACTGGACGAACATGCACACCGATGCTTGTGAAGCGACGCACGTCAAAGGCGGGCAATCGGAAGAATTGCTAGACCTGCGGATGATCTGCCTGGAACACCGACGTCAGGAGCTCCGGGCCCTGTTGGAGATCTTCGGCCATGCTGATCAGAAAGTGCTTCGCCGCGCGGTACAGGCAATTCACAATTTGGCCCCCATTTCCCGCTGCTCAGATATCGAGGCCTTGTCGGCACGAGTCAAGCCCCCCAAAGACGCCGCCATCCGCAAAAAAGTGGAAGCCGTGCGCGGCCAACTGGGACGAATAGGCGCCTTGTTCGAAACCGCAAAATACCAGGATGGCTTGGCGCTTTCGGCATCGGTGGTCGAGACGGCCGGTCAAACCGGCTATCCACCGGTATTGGCCGAAGCCTATTACTGGCAGGGCGTATTCTATGCTTTCGTGGGTCAAAGCCAAGAAGCGCAGAAGACACTGTTGGCCGCTTTACATAGGGCCATCGAAACCGGCCACGACGAACTCGAAGCCAAGACGGCTATTGCCCTGACCTTTGTCGTCGGCTACTTGCAGCACAAACATGAGGCCGGCTTGCGTTGGGCCAAGCACGCCGAAGCCGTGATCGCCCGGTTCGGCAACGACAAGATCCTCCTATCCGATCTGCGTTACAAGGAAGCCTCGGTGTATTTTGACCAGGGCCAAATTGAACGGGCCCTGCGGCAATTTGAACTGGCGGTCACTTTGAGCACCAAGGCCCAAGGCGCGGAGCATCCACGCACGGCAACCTATCTGGTCGGTCTCGGCATCGCTTTGTTTAGGTCCGGCCAAGACCCCAAGGCCCGGCAAACCCTAGAACGAGCCTTGGCCATCAAAGAAAAGACCGCGGGCAGCAGCCACCCAGATGTCGCCAATTGCCTCGACAATTTGGCCATTGGCTTGATCGACAGCGGTCAATTCGACGAGGCCCAACAAGCCCTGGACCGGGCGCTGACCATCTACCAAAACACGGTGGGTGCGCAGCACCCTTGGGTCGCCACTAACCTTCTCAACCAAGGAGAGCTAGCCAGGCACCGGGGCAAACTTCAGGCCGCCCGCGATTTATTTCAGCGGGCCCTATCGCTGTCCCAAAAATCCTTCGGGCCCGCGCATCCGGAAAACGCCCACTATCTGCTGAACCTGGCCAAGGTAGATGAAGCGCAGGAACGTTGGCAGGAGGCCCGGCAACACCTGGAGCAAGCGCAAAGCATTTGCACTCAGCAAAAGTGCGGCCCCGAGATCTTACCCGCCGTCCACTTCCAACTGGCCCGCGTCATGTGGGCTCACGGCCATGATCGATCTCAGGCCAGAGATGTTGCCCACCTGGCCCAAGAGGCCTATGCCGGTATGAAAAACACGGAGAAAAACAAGACAGAAATAGAAACCTGGCTCAAAAAGCATGTGCTGAAATAGGCATGGCCGCCAAGCTCAGGCTCATTCGACCATCAAGGAGCGCTCCAGATCGGAAGGGTTGGAGGCAGCTTGCTTGGCAACTTCGATGGTAATCATCTTCTTCTGCACCAATTCCTTCAGGTGCTGATCGAAAGTCTGCATGTTGTAGGCTTCATTGCCACTAACTATGTGCTGGTAGATATCGGCGTGCTTGTCCATCTGCCGAATGCATTCCTGCATGGTGTGGGTGACCCGCAAGATCTCTACCGCCGGCACCAAGCCCTGGCCATCGGCGCGTTTTTGCAAGCGCAAACAGATGACGGCTTGCAGACTCTCGGCCAGCCGACCCAACTCGGTTTCGGTACGCGCCGGATCGAAAAATCCGGAAAAGCGCTTGATGGTGGAGACCGCATCCGGCGTATGCAGCGAGGAGATCACCAGATGTCCGGTCTCGGCGGCTTTCAGGCAGACGTCGGCGGTAAAATCGTCCCGCACCTCTCCGAGCATAATGACGTCTGGGTCCTGGCGCAGGGCGGCTATCATGCCCTCTTTGTAGCTGAGGGTGTCAGTACCCACTTCCCGCTGGACAATCAATGACTTGCTGGTTTCAAACAGAAACTCTATTGGATCTTCGATGGTCAAGATGTGGGCAAAACGGGCCCCGGCAATATAGCGCAACATGCTGGCGATGGTGGTCGACTTGCCATTGCCAGTGGCACCGGTAACCAGAATCAAACCCCGAGGCGCACCGGCAATTTGTTGAATAACTTCGGGAAGATTGAGTTCCTCGAAGGACTGAATGCGAAACGGAATCACCCGCAGCACACAGCCGATGGATCCCCGCTGGCGAAAAACCGATACCCGGAAACGACTGACCCCCGGCAAACTATAGCTGGCATCCTGCTCGGGAAAAAATCGTTTGGGGTCGATTTCCCGATCGGTAAGCAAGATCTTGGCCACATTGACCATCATTTCGGTGTTCAAAACATCTGTTTTGGCCCGCAGTAACTCTCCCTTGACCCGGTAACAGGGCGGGCTACCGACTTGAAAGTGAATGTCGGAGGCCCCTTTGTCCACTCCAAACTTGAGCAACTTGTCCAGCATCGATTTTTCCATACTCAGCTCTCCAGGCAGGACTAAATTCCCGCCGCCAATGCTTCGAAGCTATCCCATAACCCGAGATCATAGCCCACCATGGCCCAGCTGTCTACATTACTACCCCTGATCTCCCACCCCAATTTTCTGCCGGCTACGACCGACAATGGGCAACTTGGCTGTCCCGGGCCTTGAACAAAATCTATCTTTCCGCAAAAGGTAATCATGATTTCAATCCATCTTCCCCTGGTCATTTCAATTTTCCTGAATCAGGTGGGAGGTCGGGGCTACCGCCCCCGATTGACAGGCCGGCAAGGGTCGTGTAGTCATTTTCCAAACCCCGGGGGGACCACACCCGAAGGAAGGAAATGGTATGCAAGTGCGTTTCTTGCTAGGCGGTACCCTGTTGGCAGTTTTATTGACCCTGTCCGGATGTAGCGCTGAGCCCGAAGACATCTCCTGTGAAGTACCCGAAACCGACATCCGTTTGCCCGCCGATGAAGCCCCCCATCGGGTGGCCAGCGAATGGTGGTACTACACCGGACACCTCTGGAACGAAGACGGCAAGCGCTATGGCTTCGAAGTCAGCTTCTTCCAAATTTATTTCGGCGCCCAGCCCGGCTATGCCGGCCATTTTGCCCTTTCCGATCCGGAAACCGGCAATCATGTCTACGAGCAAAACGTGGTGGCGCCCCCGGAAGGTTTTGACAAGTTGGACATCGATATCGGCGAATGGAACATCAAAAGCAATGGCGACACGCACTTGCTGAGCACATCGATGGAGAATATCGCTCTCGATATCGAATGTACGGCGACCAAACCGCCCTCCTTCCACGGCGATCGGGGCCTGATCGAAATGGGCGGCGGCAAGCTCTCCTATTATTATTCCCTGGCTCGGATGCAGGTCAGCGGCACCCTGGTCATCGACGGCACGGCCCAGACCGTCACCGGAACCGCTTGGCACGATCACCAATGGGGAGATTTCGATGTCTTTCTATCCAATGGCTGGGACTGGTTCAGCCTGCAACTCGACGATAACACCGAGATCATGCTGTTTTTTTTACACTTCAAGGACGGCGGTACCGAGATGACCGGCGGCACTTTCATCGATGAGCAAGGCTGCCAATTCGCTATCTCCCAGTACGATCTCCAGTCCCTGCGAACCTGGCAGAGTCCCCATACCGACGCCATCTATCCGCTGGACTGGACCTTATCCCTTCCCGAACAGGACATCGAGCTGAGTATCAATGCCACTTTCGATGATCAGGAATTAGACTGTCGGCAAACCACCTTCAATGTCTATTGGGAGGGCGAGGTAACCGTCAGTGGCACCCGAAAGGGCCAAGCGGTGCAGGGGCTGGGATTCGTCGAGCTTGCCGGCTACGGTCCCTGGGGACCTGAATGAGTGACCTGCTGGACGACATGGAACAAGCCTTGTCTTTGCACTTTGGTGGTCGATCCGATGAGGCTCTGGCCATGGGGGAACGGCTGTTGCCGCGGGCGCGCGGAACCCAACAGGCACCGAGAGCCTATCGCCATGTGGCCGAGTTCCTCCACGCCCTGGGTCGATATGCCCCGGCCCGGCAAATGGCGGAAGAAGCGGCCGCCCAAGCCCGGGCCAACCGCAACCCGGCTGAGATTATGGCCTCGTCGCTGGTAAGCATGGCCTGCGATCTGTACCAAGGCCAAGTGGCAAGCGTGCACAAGAACCTGGAAGAGACCATGCAACTGGCACCCAGCCACCCCATGCCCATGGTTTTTATGGCCCAACTGATGCTGCTGGTGGGCAATTTTGACCAGGCCATCGGGCAAGTGGAACGAGCCCGGGGGTTGTTGCCACCGTCCGATGCTGAATTGCATCTGGCCTGGCTGCTGCTGTCGGCCGGCAAGGCTCACTTGCTAAGCGGCAACTTAACCGAGGCCCGGGCAATTTTGGAAAGAGCGGTGGATTTGGATTTGTCCACTTTGGTCCCCGGCACCCTGGCCCAGGCCTTGTTGGGACTCACGCTGGTCAGCGCCGGTGAGCAAAAGCAAGGCCAGAACTTGTGCGAACTGGCCGCCGACCAAGGCCGAAAAATATCACCTAACATCTTTGGACACACCCAGGCCTTGAGCGGATTGGCATGGTGGCATCTGGGCCAGACAGATGCCGCCACCGAAGCATTGCGGGCATCTTGCGGGCTGCTGACTCACGCCATCGAGCGCCAAGAGAGCCATCATGCGCTGGGCTGCCTCACTCGCGAAAGCGGTCAGCAGCAAGAAGCCGAAGCCGCCTTCCGCCGCGCCACCGAGCCCACCGTAGATACCCACTTCGGCCGCCTGGCGGTCAAAGCACTACATCAACTGTCGGGCTTGCGCGTCGTCAAATAGAACCCAAACCGGCTGGCCGCCGAGAACTTGCGTCCCTGCCCAAGGCCCCCCATAATAAGGGACATGGCCAAGCCTTCAAGCAACGCCGGCAGGGTTCGTACCGGCTTCATCATATTTGTCATTCTGGTGGTGGCACTATGCGGAAAGCTCATTTATCGCTTTGCCGACCAAGCTACCCGCCTCAATGACGAAGCCGTCGAGTTGATGAACCTGGACAAGTACGACAGCGCGCTTGCCAAACTGAGCGAAGCGATCGCGGCCAACCCCGAACACATCCAGGCCCATTACCACCAGGGCATCTGCTTGGCGGAAAAGCATCTCTTCGACGAGGCCATCGGGGCCTTCGAGCGCACCATTCAATTGGATCCCAACGAAGCCAACGCCCATTTCAACCTGGGCAAATTGCTCCATCACCTCGAACGTTACCCCGAGGCCACCCAGGCCTTCGAGCAAGCCATCGAGAAGGAAAAACACCTCATCAAGACCAATCGCAAGGTGGTCTGGATGCTATTGGGCGACAGCCTCTACGAGCAGTACTTGGGCCAGCTTGCCAATTCGCCCAAAACTGCCGGCGATCCGGCCGCGGCCGTGGCCGCCTTTAAAACCTACCTAAAGAGCCGCCCCGACGCCCACAATCGATCGGCGGTGGAGCAAAAACTTACCATCCTCGCCCAGCCCGACGACTTTAAGGAAGTGATTCAGAAAAGAAAAAAGCGACGCTAGGGAAAGTCGCGACCCAACCGCATGGCGGCTTGGCCGCTGCTGTAACTGCCGTGCTGGGCATTGATGACCTTGAAACCGTTGCGGGCGAAAAAGCCCAAGCCCTGCTGATTGGACTCGGCACAAGTCAACTGCACCTGGCGAATATCACGCCATTCGCTCATTTGGGCCACTAGTTCGAAGGCTTGGCGGAGCAGCTCGGTGCCTATGCCCTTGCCTTGGCGGGCCGGGTCCACGCCCATGGCCAGCAAGTCACCAATCCAGGGGTTCTCTTCCTGGCCGCCACCGGTCCAGGGCATAAAACCCATCATGACAAAGCCGACAACCTCCGGACCAATGCGCGCCACGTAGGTGGTCACCCCTTGTGACGCGAAGAAACGGGGCAAAAGTTTGCCATAATCTCCGTAGACCGCAAACACCTCCCGGGCGATGCGATGCACCTGGTCGACATCTTCCGGCTTTGCCTGCTCGATAAGCGCCATGGGCCTACATTGCCAGCCCACCGCCGGCAGGTCAAGGTATCTGCTCCCCGGCTACCGTCTTATTCTTCCGGAGCACTCTCGGCGGCCGAACGCTCATCAAGGTAGGCCAGTAGGCGATGAAAATCCCGTTCGCCGTCTCGAATGAGAGCTTGGTAGCTTTCTGCCACGTCGATATCTATGGCCGAACTTGGATCGCTGCTGACCACTACTTGGCCACGGGCGCCAATCATAGTCGAGCCGATGAAGACCACGTCTTCCTTGCTCACCAGCTGGCGAAAGGGCCAGGAGAGCCAGGCCCCGAATCGGTGGAATTTACGCGCCAGACTGGCGGCAGCCATGGCGGGCAGGAAGTTCATCAAGCCGCGGCAAAACCGGAAAAAACCGGCGGCGCGCACCGAATAGCCAATCATGGCCCGGGCAATGGCCCACCAATTCTTCCAGTGCACCGACCCGTCTTGCTTCAGCAACCAGCGGTGCGAGTATAGTTTGTTGATCAGGAAATAAAGGCGCGGGTCGACCTGCAGGGGTCGAAACAGAAACAGGTTGGCCGGTCGAATCGATTGCTTGCGAAAATGAATGGCACCCAGCTTCCATTTGTCCAAGGCAGCATTGTCACCGCTTACGGCCAACATTTTGTCCAGTTCGTCGGTATCCACCAGGCCAAAAATAAGCCCTGAGTCGTATTGGTCCTGGGCTAAGAAATGATCGATGCTGCTTGCAGACAGAAAGGGCAGATCCGAGGTAATCACACACACCGGCACATCCCTGGCCTCGGGGTGCTCTTCTTGGTATTCGGCCACCGCCACCGGTTCTAGATTTTCGGATGCGGGCGCGCCCAAGCCGCGCTCCGGCAACAATCTTCGAAAAAAAGACCGGTAGCCGTTGTCCATCAAATCTTCGCCCTCTGCCACCACCTGTAAGCGGCCGGTAAACCGCTCAAGCAATTCGGCCAGGAGCACTCCCAATTTTTCCTCATCTCCTACCACAAACACTTTTCCGACTCTGCGAGCCGAAAGTGCCGAGACCACCACCCGACAAACCAGCGCCAGTCCGCCCACTTGCAGGTAGGGCTTCATGACCGGCTGGCCATCGATAAGCAGGGCCCGGGTTCCTTTGGTGCCAGCCAGAACGATGACATCGATCAAGGGCTCAGAGCTGGGAGAGTTCTCTCTTGACATATTCCAGATCCACGTTCACAATTGATTTCTGACTCGGGTAACCGGACCGCGCCCGCACTTGATAGCAGAAGGCGCTGGCCGGTGCAAGAGGTGCGCTGGGTAGGCGCACCGGAGATGGCCATGAAATAGGGGTGGTGGAGACTGGAAGTCGATTTTCAATGTCATTTTTTGCACAGTTATTAATCGTTTTTTCATTTTTGAGTTATTCGGCAATTTACCTTCTGTTCGTTGCCTGGGCCTCGGAACGCGCGACCTGTCCAGACAAAGTTAGGCCCAACTTGGCGTGGCTCCTACCCGGCGTCTTGCCGGCCTTGGTCATCCTGTCCACGCTGTTTTGGCAGCTGCATTAATATCGTCCCCGGCCAGCTCAGAACATCTTTACGGTTAGAAAATAGTCCAATACCATGATGGAGATCGAGCCGATGGCCACGGCTTGGGTGGTGGCAATGCCCACCCCACGGGCCCCGCCCTCGGCTCGATAGCCCCGAAAGCAACTGATGAGAGCCACAAATCCTCCGAAAACCGAGGCCTTGATCAAGCCCGAGACCAGATCATGCGCGGTCACAAACCATTTGACCTTGGCGATAAAATTGCCGGGATCCACACCCCACATTTCCACGCCGACCAAATAAGAACCCGTCACCCCTACCAAATTAAACACCATGGTCAAAATCGGAAACATGATTATCGCCGCCAAAAATCGGGGAACGAATAGATATTGCACCGGCTGCACGGCCATGGACGCCAAAGCATCGATCTGCTCATGAACCCGCATGGTGCCAAGTTCGGCGGCCATGGCCGAACCGGCTCGACCGGTAATGAGCAGGGCGGTCAGCACCGGCGCCAACTCGCGGGTCAGGGCCAAAGCCACCGTGGCACCGACCATGCTCTCCATGTTAAACATGGAAAAGGCATACAAACTTTGCAAGGTAAACACGGCGCCGGTAAAAGTACCGGACAAGATGATAATGAAGAGCGAGCCCACCCCGATGAAATCCATCTGCTCCAGGGTGAGCCAAAAGCGAAACGGCGGTCGAAAACAAGCCGCCACCACCCGCAGGGTGATGATCACAAAGGCACCTATTTCTGTGATCTTATGCACCAACCAGTCTTGGCTTTTTTTCTCGGCGCGCGGCATGATGGCCATAATGATAGCCTGCCCAGCATCCGGGTCAAGGGAATAGACAAAAAAAACTGAAATCCGGCGCCATCTGCCCCGGGAGCGCCTTGACACTGCACTGTTAATTTGCTTCGATGGCCCGGAGTAGATTGTTCCTGCCGCCAACTGACGGGAAGGGTTTAACATGAGGAATCTACCAGTGTTTTTTCTGTTTCTGGGCTGGCTGGCTTTGCCCCTGTCTGCCGCCGCGGGCGCTTTCGAGCGGCACACCGGCTGGCAAGAGGAGCCCATTCTCGAAACGGAAAAGGGCATTTCATTGGGGAAATCGGTCCTGGAGATGGGCATGGGCTACCGATTCCTCAGCAGCGACACCTACTTCAACTCGGACGGCAAACTCGACGCCGCACCCTACCAGTACTCGATATCGGTGCTCGATATTTCCTGGCGCTTCGGCTTTACCGAGAACTGGACATTTTGGGGCAACGTGCCCTTGGTCTGGAGCACGGAGCGTGATGCCCAACGGCCGCGCTCGGCTGAGGGAGATATCGGCGACACCGAGATTGGGGTGCTGTACCAGTTCTTGCGCAAAGATGACCCCACCCTTTCGATGGGGCTGGGCCTGCGTTGGAAGCTACCTACCGGCAACGAGGCGCCCGGCGCCCGCGAATTCAACATTACCGGTACCGGTATTACCGACGTGGAAATCACTTACCTGGGCCGATGGCAACTCCTGAGACACCTGGCGCTGGGATGGACAGCCGGGTTCAATGTTCGTTTTCCCGATTCGGTGCAATACCTCTCCGATCGCAATTCATCCATTACCAACGCCTTTCTCGATCTGGGCGACGAGCTTTTCCTGCGCGCCGAACTAACCGGCGCGGTCGACAAAGTAGCGGTGCACCTGGCCGCCGAGTTTCGCTACCGTTTCAGCACCAAGCTGGGCCTGCCCGAGTACCGGGCCGAGACCGTTCGCTGGACCGATCCCAAAAACGACTATGCCCAGGTAGAAGAAGAATTCATGGTGTTCAACGGTACTCGCTATATGGATTGGGATGTCCACCAGCAACTCGATCCGGCCAAGCCCCTGGTCTCCAATGCCGGCTACTTGGTCAGCTTGACCCCCCGGGTGGTTTACCGGCCGCTGGCCTGGCTGGATATCAGCTTGTTTATGCGCTTTCACATGCTGGGCAAGAACAGCATTTACCTGACCGATAAAGACAGCAACAACTCGAGCATTGACAATTTCATGCCCATGCAAGCGCTCGGCACCAGTCTAGACGACAGGGTGGTGCTCGGCGAGGCCGGCACCAACTTGACCCTTCGTTGGTAGGAGGAATCATGAACCACAGCGGGCTGAGGAGGCTGATCGCGGCGCTGGGGCTGGCAGTCATGCTGTCAGCGGCCGCTGACTCCAAAGCGGGTTTCTTCTACGACCAGAATTTCCCTGACACCGACTGGCTCACGCTCGACACCGAGCATTTTCGCATCTATTACTATGCGGAGGTAGAGTGGACGGCGCAGATGATGGCCAAGTACGCCGAGATTGCCTATCCCAAAATCACCGGGCTCTTCGACTATCCGCTAGAAGAAAAAATCCATATCATCATCCGCGATCAGGAAGATTACGCCAACGGTTTCGCCGCCCCCAATTTCGATCGGATCACCGCCTGGGCCACGCCTCTGTACTCCATCTTGCGTGGGCGCCAGGAATGGATCCCGGACATGTTCACCCACGAGTTCACCCACATCGTCTCGCTCAAAGCCAATATGTGGAAGTCCGAAGGCGCCATCGTGGTGGTGGGCCAAGGCCTGGTGGAAGACGGGGTGCACAACATCGACTTCGGCGCCTCGGTAACCATCGGCTGGAACACCCCCTTCTTCTGGTCCGAGGGCATCGCCGAGTACGGCACCCACCTGGCCGGCTTCAACTGGTGGACCACCGCCCGCGACATGCACCAGCGCATGAGCATGCTGGAAGACAACTACCTCGAGTACGACCAGATGTTCAACCGCTCCAGCCTGGGCACCCGCTTCGACGGCGAACGCGGCTACCAGCAAGGCTACACCATGGGCCTGTATGTCATGGAGCGCTACGGCAAAGAACAATGGGCCCAGCTCGCCCTCAACTCGGGCGCCAAGGGCCACTTGATGTGGGAAAAGAACTTCGAAGACGTCCTGGGCCTGGACGGCCAAAGCCTCTTCGACGGCTATCTCAAATGGATGAAAGACCGCTACCAACGCCAAGTCGCCCCCATCCGCAA
>JAUVBB010000277.1 GCA_030591445.1 Deltaproteobacteria bacterium
ATTCCATGACCATCTTCGATCCTGATTGCGCAGGGGCTGCCGTTGCAGATACTTGTCCGTCCCTGCGCAACGACGGCATCCTCTGGAGCCAACCCTCCCAGGATCATTCCTCCAATATCACCGGATCGTCTTTATTCGATTTTGAAGGCGATGGGGCGGTAGAAGCCGTCTACGCCGACGAGTGTTTTGTGCGCGTTTACCGGGGCGTTGACGGCAAAGTACTCTACTCCCAGTGGCGATCTTCCTGCACCTGGAACGAAAACCCCATTGTGGCCGACGTGGACGGCGACTTTGCCTCCGAATTGGTCGTGCCCTCCAATCAAAGCTGTGGCACCTCCCCGACCGACATGGGCGGCCTGGCCTATGAAACCAGCCCGGCCGGCAATCCCATGGATCCTCTCTTCGTGGGCCTGCCTTGCAAAGAAAATGCAGATTGTGTGAGTGCGTCTTGTGTCGAGGGTTATTGCCGATGTGTCAGCGACGCCGAATGTCCGGCCGGCGGCTTTGTCTGTGCGCCGCCACCAGCGGCTACCCCGGGCAGTGGCAACACTTGCCGGGCGGAGTGGCGTGGAAGCATCAATGGGGTGCGGGTGTACCGGGACGCCCTGGATCGCTGGGTGGGTTCCCGGCCGATTTGGAATCAACATGCCTACGCCATTACCAACGTAAACGACGACGGCAGCATCCCGAAAACTTCGGTAGCCCAGGCCAATTGGCAAGTTGCCGGGCTGAACAATTTCCGGCAAAACATTCAGGGTGATCTGAATCCACATCATTCGCCGGATATCACTGCCGGCCGGGGCGCCTTTGTCAATCAGTGTGATGCCGAGGGCAACTTGACTCTGTCCGTGCGGGTGTGCAACCGCGGCACCAATCCCGTGGCCGCCGGGGCCTCGGTGGGTTTCTTCGACGGCGAACCCGATCCGGCCAATACCTTGATTTGCGCGACCGTGACTGCGGGCGATCTCTTTCCCGGTGATTGCGAACTAGTCGAGTGTTTGTGGCCCGATGCTCCCGTCGACGATCCGCATGAGATCACCGTGGTGGTTGATTACGATACCAGTCGCAGCGAATGCTTAGAAACCAACAACCAGGCCATCATCCCCGGCGTGACCTGTCCCGGGGTTCCTGACTGATGTTCGGAGCTATGGTATGCCTAAATTAATGTGGGTGCTTTTCTTCTTTGTCTCTGCTTGCCAGACCAGCGGCAATGTCAGTGGTGCAATCGATGCTGAAAGCGATGGCGGCGTGGACGCGGATGGGTTTTCTGGGCAGGAAAGTGTTGAGGAGCCGATTGTGGATGCCGGGGACGCCGGGGACGGAGATGCCGGCGCGAGTGACGGAGACGCCGGCGCAAATGACGGTGATGCCAGTGATGCCAGTGATGCAGACCACGAGAGCATTTGGTTGCATACCCAGGGAAATGGCATTTATACGGCTGCCGGCAGCCGATGGCAGGGGCGGGGGGCCAATATTCATGACACGCGTTCTTGTTGGGCTTGCGCCGGTTCGGCCCCCAATGTGGAGGAAGTCAAAAGGCGCATCGATGTTCTTACCGACCAATGGCAGGCCGATTTCATCCGGCTTTGTCTGGAGAGCTACCAACAACTTGATTCCTGGATGATCCACGGCCTGGATTTGTTGTCGGATACTGAGTACCGGCAGGACATCGTCGAGATAGTGGATCATGTGGCGACCAAGCCGGGGGTTTATGTTTTGCTCTCTTTGTGGGTCGACCCCAGCTTTACTGCCTTGGGCTGGCCGACGGCCGGTACCACCGAAGCCTGGGAGATGTTAGCCGCGCTTTTTGCCGACGACCCGCACGTTATCTATGGGCTGGTCAATGAGCCCCAATCCAATTTCGACGGCGCTGCCGATGCCGAGGTGTGGCAAGCGATGAACGATACGGTCGAGGCCATTCGTACCGTCGAGGCGCAACTGGGGACGCCGCATCATCTCATCGCGGTGCAAGGTACCCGCGCCTGGGCGAGACGCCTGGATTACTATTTGCAGCATCCCATTACTGCCTACGACGGGGTCAATATCATCTACGAGACCCATGTCTATGACCATGCCGATCAGTTCCCGGGTTTGTTCGAAACCCCGTCCCAGACGCTGCCGGTCATGATCGGTGAATTCGGCCCGGCGGGCGGTGGTGCCGACATGAGCGAAGAAGAGTGCGACCAACTCATGGGCAAGGCCGACGAATTGCAGATTCCCTTTCTGGCCTGGACCTTCCATGGCCGCTGCCCACCGAACCTGATTCAGGACTACTCCGGCTGCGGAATCGACGCTACCCTCGAACCCACCTCATGGGGTCAACTGTTGCGCAATCATCTCGAGGGTGGGGACTAGTTTTTTTGCCCCTTTTTGAGCTGAACCAGACATTGGTCAAGGTCGGTCTGGGTTTCTTTTACCAGCGGGTGATCGGCCGGGAGAGATTTTTGTCGAATGGCCAGGGCACGGGCGAAGTAAGACTGGGCTTGGGCGTATTGTCCTTGCTCCTGGTATAGGGTGCCCAGGCCATGCAAGGTGTAGGCGGTGTGTGGGTGTTCGAGACCCACGGCTTTCTGGTAGATGGCCAGGGCCCGCTGGAAGTGAAGAAGCGCTTCAGCGTATTGTCCCTGGTTGGTCAGCGAGCTGCCCAAATTGTTTAGCGCGTTGGCGACCTGGGGGTGGTCGGGGCCATAGGCGGCCTCCCAGACTGCCAGCGCTTTTTCCACCCACTTTTGTGCGCCGACATAGTTGCCTTGGGCGGCCATCATGACAAACAGGTTGTTCATGCTGAAGGCCAGGGCTGGATGGTCGGGGCCCAGGGCTTTTTGGTAGATAGTCAAGGTGCGTTCAATGGTCTGCTGTGCTTGCTTAAACTTGCCTTGCCTGAAATCGACTAGACCGATGTTGTTTAGCACCAGGGCCAAGGCAGGGTGATGACTGCCTAGCTCCTTTTCGGTCCAAGCGCGGGCTTGCTCCAGATGTTTGCGGGCCTCGGGATAGCGGCCCTGGTTGCCCAACACCACGCCGATGGCCTTGGCTACTTTGGCTTGCAACAAGGGCGCATTACCGGCGGCGATCACGTCTGCCTCGGCCAGCTGGCCAATCTCGAGAGCCTCTGCGAAGCGGGCTTGCTGATAGCCAACGACATAAATTAATTCGGCGATGGCCTTGGCGCGCAAAGTCAGATCGTGGCCATGGGCCGCGTGGCGAATGGCGGCCTTGAGACTGGCTTCGGCAGCTTGGGCGTCTCCGCTATGCGATTGCAGTGCTCCATGCAGGAATTTTGCTTCGGCCTGTAGCGGATGGTAGCCAAGCAGATCGGATTCTGTGTCTGCTGTCTTTGCCAGCCGGAGCCCCTCCTTGACCTTGCCGGCTTCGCCCAGGGCGCGGGCTTGGTCGAGCTGGGCCCGTGTCTTTTCTACCTTTGCCCGCAATGCCGGATCCCGAGGTGGAGGGACGATGGCGGTCAAGTAGGCAGTGTCGGCACAGGAATTAATCGATGGCAACCCGTAGGCGGCCTGGACGGCTTTTTCCAGAATTTCGGCGTCGGAGGAAGAAGCGAATAGCTGAGTTAGGGCGTGGGCTTCTCCCCAGCGCCGATCGAGACAAGCCATGCGCAGGTCCAGCAGTTGCTCCGATTGCTCTCCGCGCAGATGGGTCGCCTCGCAGGCCTCGGTTCTCATCAATACCCAGGCCTTGGCATATTGGTCCATGACTTTGCTGACTCGATCAAAAGTGTCTTTAGCATAGCTGCGGCCCGAGGCCATAAATTTTTGCTGGATGTGCTGCTTTTGTTGTTGGTCCCACACGCCGGCCAGCTTGTCTTGTGCCCCCTGGCAAAGCTTTTGCCTTTTTGCTTGCCAGGCAAAGGCGCCGATGAAACTGCTTATGATAAGCAAGATCACGGCGGCGATGGCCAAGGCTTTCCTGCGCAAGCTGCGGGGATCTTTTTCCAATTCCTGCAACAAGTCTTCCATGGAGGAAAAACGATTGACTTTGTCGACCGACAATCCGCGCAGGGCAATTCGCCGAAAATGACTGGGCGCACTGGGGTTTGGTTCGGGCTCGAATTTTCCCGCAAAGACTTTATGCTTGAGTTCCGGGTAGCGTTTGGCCCGGAAAGGACGGTGTCCATACAGGACTTCGTACAAAGTGACGCAGAAGCTGTATTGGTCGGATTTCTCACAGACTTCCTCGCCGAGGTATTGTTCGGGGGCCATGTAGCCGGGGGTGCCCACCACTGCTCCCGCCATGGTGATGGGCGTCGACAGATAGGAGGCATCCGACAGCAAGGGCGGGGCAAGCACCGCACTGGTCTCGGCATCGCTGCGGTGCTCTTGCTCGGCGCTGGCTCCGGTTCTCGCCAGGCCGAAGTCCAGCACGCGGGCTCGCCCATCTTGCGCTACGATAATGTTGTCCGGCTTGATGTCCCGGTGAATCAAACCCACTTTGTGGGCCGCCGCGATTCCCCGGCCCGCTGCCGTCAGGATCTCCACCCGCTGGTAGACCGATGGTCGTTTTTCGGCCATCCACTGTTTCAGGGTCCCGCCTTCCAACAACTCCATGGCCACGAAAACATCTTTGCCAAAGGTACCGACGTCGTAAGCCGAGACCACGTTTGGGTGTGATAGCTGTGCCAGCGCCTTGGCTTCTCGAAGCAAACGCTCCCGCGCCCGGTTGGCCCGGCTGGCGTCGCCTTCGGTAACCCGCATGACTTTGAGCGCGATGCGTCGATCGAGCTCTGGATCGTATGCCTTGTAGACCACGCCCATTCCGCCCCGGCCCAGCCGGGAAAGAATCAGGTAGCGCCCGGCTTGGGTTCCCGGTTCGAGCTCTCGCTCGACACCTTCCAGTGGCCCCTCGTCTGTGTCCGCCTGGGTGTCGGCATCCAGCTCTGCTTCTTCGCCCACGGTCGGGTCCATGTCATCAGAAGGCTTCACGGGGCGATTGACTCCCGGTTTTCATTCTCCATGAGCAACTCGTGGGGATGGCAGATCAAGTGTTCGATTTCTTCGGACAGGCGGCCGGCGGAGAAGCCGTCGATGATGCGGTGATCGAAGGTGCCACAGAGCCGCAGCACCGGGCGGGGCTCGACCCGGTCTCCTACCACCCAGGGCCGGGGGCGGATCTGGGTAACGACCAAAATGATGGGGTTGCGCGAGACCGGAGTAAAGGCCGCGAAACCGGTGTCGATGCCGAACATGCCTACATTGGTGACCATGGCGCTGCCAAAGGGATCGCGGGGCATGCCCAGGCTAGGCAGGTGCAAGTGGAGGGTGTTGGTCAGAAAGTCCATGAGCTTGAGCGGCCAACGCAGAGCCCAAAGCGGCAGGCGTTCAAACATATTTCGCGAACGCTTGAAATCGGGATCTTGATCGGCGCGGATAGCCTTGACCGAGGTGGAGAGTTTTCCGGCCAGCGCTTCCAGAGAGATGTTTTCTACCGCGGCGATCTTCTTGCCGGAGAGATCGCGACCGTCGCTGGTCGCCACATGGCAGAAGATGTCGACGTTCTTGCGCATCAGAATGCCACGCCAGGAGACCTTGGCGTTGTATTCGGGATAACGCTGGAGCACCAGAGCCAGCGCCCGCATCACCAGGTGGGTGACGGTCACCTTGTGCTTCGAGCCCTGGTTGTATTGTTCGAGGAAAGCCAGCGCGGCGGTCATGTCCATGTCCAGACTGCCGAATACATGCGGATCGTTGGGAGCCTTCCACATGGCGGCCGCAAGTTTACGAAAACTACTGGGCCGCTTGACCCGCTGAAAATGACCCATGGTTCCTCCCTTTCTGACTGTCGCCCAGTTTCGTGCAAATACAGCCAACAGACAAGCCCAATCATCATTTTTTGCCAATGTTGACAAAGAGATTCTCATATGTCTTCCTTGTTTGGCCTAAAAGGTCTACCAGAAAAGGAGGTTTGCCCATGGCAGAGAAAGCTATCGGATGTGCGCGTCCGACCGGGGCGGTACTTGGCGGTAAGCCGGTGCCGGAGGAAAAAACGGAATCCGTGCCAGAGGAGAAAGAAATGACGACGGCCAAAGTCGGAAGCCCGGCGCCCGATTTCGAGGCGCCCGCCTATCACAACGGTAAATTCATCAGCGTAAAATTGTCCGAGCGTTTGGGGAAATGGGTGATGTTATGCTTCTACCCGGGCGATTTCACCTTCGTCTGACCTACGGAATTGTCCGCGGTCGCGGACCAATTTGATGTGTTGCAGAAACTCGGCGTCGAAGTGCTCTCGGTCAGTACCGATAGCCAATTCGTGCACAAGATGTGGAATGAGAGCGAACTTTCGAAGATGGTCGAGGGCGGCATTCCCTTTCCCATGGTCGCTGACGGAGCCGGTCACCTGGGCCGGGCTTATGGCGTTTACGACGAGAACGGCGGCGTTAATATCCGCGGCCGTTTCCTGATCGATCCCGACGGCATCATTCAAGCCATGGAAGTGCTCACCCCTCCCGTCGGTCGCAAGTTCGAAGAAACTGTTCGCCAGGTGCAAGCCTTCCAGCACGTTCGGGCCACCAAAGGCGCCGAAGCCATGCCCGCCGGCTGGGAACCAGGCAAGAAAACCCTGAAAGTAGGGCCCGACCTGGTTGGCAAGGTTTGGGAAGTTTGGAACCCGCGGGACCGGTAAGAAATTACAGCAGAATCCTATTTAGGCTAGCCTACCAACTGTCGATAAAAATCGTTTGTATCGGGTTTTCGGCAAAGGTCAATACCGTCCGGATCATGCGGGTGGCAATGCGTTTGCTGGCAGGGTCCAGGGCGGCGAACATGTGTTTGGCAATGCCTTCGATCCGGGACGGGGCGCTGACGCCGCCGAAGCTTTCGATGATGTCTTGCAGGCTGGGCTCGCCGGGGTAGATCTCTACCGGCGCGTCGGCGGGTAGTTGGCTCATCTCTCGGGCCAGGGCCAGAGCTTGTTCCAGCCCGCCTAGTTGGTCTATCAAACCATGGGCCAGCGCGGTCTCGCCAATCCAAACCCGTCCTTGGGCGATACGTTCGACCTGGGGCAGCTTCATGTTTCTGCCTTGGGCGACTCGCTGTTTGAATAGGCGGTATACGCTGGTCATGTGACTTTTGATCAGCGCGCGATCGGCTTTCGACCATTTTTCCAGGGTAGCGAAGAAGTCGGCACGCTTGCCCTTTTTTAGCAGAGTGGCGTCGAGGCCAAGCGACTGTAAGGCCTTGCCCAGGACCATTTTGCCGCCCACCACTCCGATGGAGCCGGTCAGGGTGTCGGCCTGGGCCAAGATCTTGCTGGCGCCGCAGGAGATGTAATAACCGCCGGAAGCGGCCAGATGGCCCATGGACACAATCACTGGTTTTTTCTTGTTGGCTTCGACCACCTCGGTCCAGATCAACTCGGAGGCAGTGGCAGACCCGCCCGGGCTATCGACCCGCAGCACAATAGCACGAACCGAGTCATCGGCGGCCGCGGCCCGGATGGCCGGTACCAGCCGCCGCGGGGCGATTTCGCTGAATGCGCCAAGCGGGCCACCGGAACCACTCCCGTCAACCACTTGGCCCACGGCGTATAGCAAGGCCAGGTGAGGCGCGCTAATGCGTTTGCTGCCCTTTTTGCTAAACATGCTGAAAAGCTCGTCGAGGGGGTTTTTCTTCTCTAACACCGAGATTCGTTTCCAGGCTTTGGTTTTGGTCTTGGCGTCTCGCCACTGTTCATAAGTGGCGATTTCATCTACCAAGCCGGCTTGTTTTGCTTCTTCGCTGGTAAAAAGCGCCCGGTCGATCAAGCGGCGTACCGCTTTCTCCTCCAGCTTGCGCCCCTGGGCGATGGACTGGACCAGCCGCTGATAACTGCCGGCGAGCAAGGCGGCGAAGGTTTTACGCATTTCTTTCGAGGGCCCGGTACGCGTAAGTGGTTCGGCCGCGCCCTTGTAGGCGCCAATGTGCACAAAATCCGGTTGAATGTTGAGCTTGCCCAGCATGCGCTTCAAATACAGCGGTCCCAGCACCGGCCCGCCGATGAACAGACCCCCGGCGGGTACCATGGCCAGTGAATTGCACGCAGTCAGCACCATATAGGTATGATTGCTTCCCGACTCCAGATGACAGTGGACCGGCTTGCTACTAGCCGCCAGCACCGCCCTCAACTCTTCAGCCGCGGTTTGGCTGGCCGAGAACTGATCAATCCGCAGCAGCAGGCCTTCCACCTTTGGGTCTGCTTCCAACTCAAGCAAGCGGCGGATCACCTTGCGCAGAGGCGGGCTATCGCCCTTCGAGGAAAACCCCATCGGATCAGCAAGCTCGCCCAGCGCGCCGGATAGCCTCACAACCGCGAAATAACTCGAAGCCCTTCCCGCCCCCGCCGAAGCGGACGGCTCTTTCCAACGGTTTCCGGCTTCGTCCCCAGACATCAGGCCACCGAGCATCGACATCGCCGCCATGGGTCCCAGTCCTGCCGGTTGCGCAGGTGCCGGTTGCGGTGGGTTTTCCTGCGCCGCCTTTTCTTGCTCCTTCTTTTGTGATTCAGACTTGTCGGTACATCCCGACACGACCAACACCATTGCCAAAATATGACTCATCAATTTTTTCATGCCGTCGTACCTCCAAGGCCAGCTCACGATTTTAGGAGAGGTTATCATAGCCATTGTTTACGAATATTGAAAGTCTCTGATATACTGAAATCTCTAATAGAGAGGATTTTTTCGTTCTTTTGTGCTGGAGTAGGTGACTTGCCAACAACGAATGGGCATGAGTCGCAGAAGATTACGATGTTGTTCACCGACCTGGTGGATTCGACCAAGTTGTATCAACAGTTGGGCAATGAGATGGCCCAAAAGTTGGTGGTCGAGAACATGGCGCTGTTGAATGAACAAGTCGACAAATTCAAAGGAAAACTAATCAAGACCATTGGTGATTCGCTGATGGTGAGTTTTGCCCGGGCCAAGCAGGCTTTGGCCTGTGCCATGGCCATGCAAAGAGCTGTGGCCACGGCCAACCAAAAGGCTCCGCTGGCGAGTCAATTGCAAGTCCGGATTGGGGTACACTCCGGTTTGGCCATCATCGAAGATACCGACATCCATGGCGACACGGTGAACATTGCCGCCCGCATCGCCCATGTCAGCGGCGGTGACGAGATTTTGGCCAGCGACTTGTGTTGGCAGCAGGCCCGGACTTTGGATACCGAAGTGGAGTTGCTGGGCAAGCAAGAGCTCAGGGGTGTCAAAGAGAAAATCGCCTTGGTCCGCGTGCTGTGGCGGCCGGTAGATATCGAGGCGATCCGAAAACATCGCCTGCATGAGAAGATTTTGCCCAGACTGTTCCGCTCTGTCGCCAAGCGCAAATGTATACTGGTTCTGGGTGAACGCAGCTTGGGTTCGGCTAAGGGATCAGTCGAAAGTCACCTGGCAAAAAAACTGGCTGCGTCTCTTGGGGTGGACAAGAACCGAATTTCTTTGCCGGCCATGGCTTCATTGGCCGAGGACGAGTGGGGTCGGGAGGAACTGCTTAGCTTGCTGAGGCAAGAAGGCAAGAAGTGGAAGCAGCCCAGAAGCAGCGCTCTTGATCTAATTGCGTCGATTCCATTTGACCTGGTTTTGACCACCCGTACCGATCACCGCCTGGAAGAAGCCCTGACGGCGGCCGGTCGCAATGGCAAGGTATTTAGCCGACTCGATGCGCTATCGTTTGCTGATATGGACCAAGACGAGACGGCTCTGATTAAGCTATTTGGCGATATGGGCGAAGCTGAAAGTTTGGCCGTGACCGAGGAGGATGTCGCTGAGCGCTTGCGCCAACTAGAGAGCGCGCCAGCGGAGCTCTTGGGTGCTTTCG
>JAUVBB010000218.1 GCA_030591445.1 Deltaproteobacteria bacterium
ACCTCGGCTTGGATTTGAAGTTTCATTGGGAGTGGTAAGGTGGGAATGCGGATCATACATTGGCTGTGCCTGGGCTTATTATTGGCAATGCCGACCGCGGCCTTCGGGCAGTCTCCGACCCTGCGCGGCCTGCGCATCCAAGCGATCCACTTCCAAGGCGAAGGTTTGACCGCCAGCGAAGGCATGACCTACGTGGATTTGCGGCCGGGAGACCGATTCGATCGGCATGCCGTCCGCCGCTCGGTTCGTCTTCTTTATCACCTGGGCCTGTTTGGCCAAGTACGGGCCATAGCGACCCGTAAAGACGACGCGGTCGTGTTGACCTTCCACCTGATTCCCAAACGAACGGTGCTGGCGGTCGAGTTTCTGGGCAACCAAGCCTTGCATGAGACCGACTTGATCCGATTGAGTCGCTTGAGCCGGGGAGACGAATTTGATCGTTGGAAGATGGAGGCGGCGGCCGCCGATATTCTCAACCGCTATCGGCGCCAAGGCTACCGTCGGGCCCGTATCATTGCCAAGGCGGAGGGTCACGCGCAGGGAGACGTGAAGGTTCGGTATTATGTCCAGGAAGGTCCGCCGACCCGCATTTCTCGCATCTGGTTCAAGGGTGACTTGCCTTTCTCCGCCAAGCGTTTGGGCGAGAGGATGGACTTGGCCCGGGGCGATGTTCTGGCTCAAAAGTCATTGCGCCGCGGGATTCAGCTCCTGCGTGATTATTTCTGTTCGCAAGGATACCTGGAAGTTCGCATTGCCGAGCCGGCTTTGGACCATGAGTTGGCCGCCCTCTGGGAAGTGCTGGCGCTAGAGATTCAATCGGGGCCAAGAATCGAATTTGCTTTTTCGGGCAACCAGGTGCTGAGCCAGCAAAGCCTCAAACGGGAAATTCCGGTCGTGGGCGAGCAGGTGTTCAATTCCTATCTGCTGGAAGACATTGCCGAGCGCCTGCGCGATCGGTACCGGCAGCAAGGATTTGCCAAAGTCCAGGTCGACTTTGCGGTAGCCTGGAGTGAAAACCGGAAACAGAAAAAAATTACGTTTACCATCGACGAAGGCAATCGGGTAACCGTGCGGGAGATTCGTTTTGAGGGCAATCGTGCTTTCGCCGATCGCACTTTACAAGGCTACATTGCCAACGCCATGCTCGATACCATTCCCCAGGCCCTCATCAACCAGCCAGTGGATCGGGGGGATTTGGATCAGCTCGGTGGCGGTCACCCGCTCAAGGGCAAAGCGCGTCGCGTCCACCGGCCGCAGGGGATCCTGTTCGATTTGGTTCCAGAGACGGTGTATTTGCAAGAACCCTACGAGCAAGCCATGACCCAGATCGGGGACTTGTACCGGAGTCACGGCTATCTGTCGGTAGAAATCGATCCGCTGCTGCTCTCCTATGATGCCAGTGGCTCCAACCTCTACATTACGGTGCCGATCCGGGAAGGCCCCCAAACCCGGGTGGAGTCCATTTCTTTCCAGGGCAACCAAGAGGTCTCTTCCAACCAATTGCTGGAAGTGGCCGATCGGCAAACCGGGTTGGTTCGCCCGGGCGCGCCCTTGGATTTGTACGGCGTAGAACAGTTGCGCAAGGAACTCGTTCGCACCTATGCGCGCCAGGGCTATATTTACTGCCGGGTGGAGCACCAACTGCGTTTTTCTGCCGATCGGAGTTTGGGCGAAGTACTCTACCTGGTCTCCGAAGGCCAGCAGGTTAGGGTGGGTCGGGTTTTGGTCCGCGGGCAGGTAGTGACCGATCCGGCCGTGTTTCGACATGTCGTGAGCCTGCAAGCCGGTGAGATTTTGTCTCCCGATCAGATGACCGCTGATCAACGCGTTTTGTATAGCCTGGGGATCTTCAGCAATGTCGACCTTAAAATCCTGAACCAGGATGTACCGGTCCCCGTAAAGGATGTAGTGGTCTCGGTGCGCGAACACCTGCCCCACTCTCTGGTGGTCAGTCCCGGTATCTCCTCGGCCGAGGGGGTCCGTCTGCAGTTGGATTACACGCATCGCAATCTTTTTGGTTACGCGGTCGAGTTCGCCGGGCGGGCCCGGATCAATTACCAAGTACTTTACCCGGTCATTGGCGGTGTGTTGGAGGAAACTTACGAAGACCGATCCTTGCTCGAAGGCCTGGAAGCCTTGGCGCTGACCGGTTTGCATTGGCCGCAGGTCTGGCTCACCGATTGGGATTTGGCTTCCCGGGTCGATCTCTTGTTTAAAAAAGATCTGACCACTTCCTTTGACCTGACCAAGGTGTCAGTGATTCCAGGCGCGGATTTGCGATGGACCGAAAACCTGGTTTTTACCGCGGAACTGGAGCTGGAGTATGATCGGCTGGGTTGTCTGGGTGGTACCAAGTGCGGTTGGGCCGCCCTGAATCGAAAGCTGCCCTATGACGAGGGCAGTCTCATGTTGGGAGTGCTACGGCCCAAGATTTCTTGGGACAAGCGGGACAATATCTTCCATCCTCATCGCGGCGTTTTGATGACCCTGCGCACCGAATTGGCCGGCAACTTGCTTGATTCCGGCGAGGTGTTCTATGCCAAACTGGATGGCTTGGCCACCGGCTACCTGCCCTTGGGCCGGCAGACCACGCTGGCTTTGTCAGCGCGCACAGGCTTCATCTTTGGTCTGTTCGGTTTTCACCGCACGCCCGCGCACAAACTTTTTTGGCTGGGCGGTCGCAATACCATTCGCGGTTTCGAAGAGGATCTGCTGATTCCGACGGATCAAGTAAACCTCAATGATCCGAGTACCCCCTGTGCCATTCCGGAGGATCCCAACCAGAAACAAGTCTGTGTGTCGTTGGGGGGCAATGCCCTGCTGGTACTCAAGGCCGAGTTGCGCTTTCCCCTCTTGCCCGGAACCCTAGAAGGCGCCTTTTTCGTCGACATGGGCAATCTCTGGGTGGATTGGCACCAATTCGATCCTTTCGATCTGCGCATCAGTACCGGTTTTGGCATTCGGCTGGTCACGCCCATCGGTCCAGTGGCTTTCGACTTGGGCTTCAATCCCGAACCGGACCCAGCCCGCCGTGAACCCTCCTGGGTCTTCCACTTCAATATTGGCGTTTTTTAGTCTTAGGGAAGGAGATGGAAGTCGGAGTCGATGTTCAAGTCATCCATCTTTTTCCAAAGATCGGACAAATCATCGTAAAGCACGATCATGTCGTGTAGGCGGCCTTTTTGATCCATGGCGTGTTTCTTGAAGACGGCTTCTTTCTTGAAGCCCAGCCGTTTGAGTAAGGCGATGGCATCGGTGTTGTCGTCGCGAACCTCGGCCTGGATTTTTTGGATGCCGCGCATGACCGCCCGATCATAAAGTTCGCGCAGCAAGATTTTGCCCAAACCCTTCTTGAGGTATTTGGGCGCGATGACGGTGCGAATTTTGGCAACATGGGTCGACCAACCGTGGGACTCGGTGTGCAAGGTGGCATCGGCCACCACCTTCTCCACGCCGTCTTTTTCGATGATGGCCAGGATGGGCAGCACCCGGTCGTAGTCGAGTTCCTGACACCAATTGGTGATCACTTCTCGTTGGGTGACATCGTGTTTGAAGTAGCGCCGATCCCGCGCCGGCAGGTTCTTGAAAAAAACATGCAAGCGATCCCGGTCGTCCCGGCGCATGGGCCGGATCACAATTTCGGTTTTGTTACGCAGGGTCACCGTTTTGGGATATTCAGAAAAATCCATCATTTCTTGCTCTTCAGGCATGCTATCCTCCGCGTCGGTGGTGTGCTGGTTACGACTCCTCCCCGGCCGGGATTACACACGCTCTGTCGCCGCCTGTCAACCAGGCGGGCAGTGGATTCTATTCTTCCGGCTGGTGGCGGGAGAGGTTTCGGTCCACGATCTGGTTTATCAAGGCCATGGATTCTTCATCGAAGTTGACAAACTCAATGCCCATGCCTGGGGGAAGTTTGTTGCCTTGGGTTGGATCAGCTCTGTTGACCCAAACCACTTTGGCCAGTCCTTCGATGAGTTTGGCGCCGTCGCGTAAATAGAACTGAATGTAAACCAGGCTGCCTTCATCGCGGATGTCATCGGTGCGGATGAACATGCCCCCCAAGCTCATATCCACCGAATACTCGGACAAGAAATCTTCTAAATTGTCGAAGCGATACTGAATCAACATCGAAACCGGCACCCGCGTAAAACGCCGACGCTTGGAGTCATCCGTTGGTTGGTTCATGGAGAACCTCCAAAAATTACCAGATAGTTTAACTTTATTCCAAAAACCAAAGCCGGTCAAGATTCGCCGGAGACGTGATTTTTTTGCATGATGTTATCAGGAGGAATACAATCGGCCTATGGTGAAGAACGATACCGGCTCGATGATGCCCACCCGCACCATGGGCGGCCCCGCGGAAGCAACCCTGAGTCTCCAGCGCTGCTCATTGATCGAGGTACAGGGTCCGAATCCTGGCAAGGTGTTTGCCCTGGGTTCCGGGCGCACGGTGGTCGGTAAAAGCCCCGATTGCGATGTGATGGTGCCCGACATAACCGTCAGTCGTCAGCATTTCGAGGTGCAGACCGAGGGCCATCGCTATCTGGTTCGTGACTTGGACAGCACCAACGGTACCTTGCTTGACGGGGCCGAGGTGAAAGAGGCTTATTTGCGGCCAGGCGCCCTGATCGAAGTCGGCGAAGTTGTGTTCAAGTTTCAGACCGAGTACGACGCGGTGAAAATTGCCCCTTCGAACAATGAATCCTTTGGTGGCTTGCTGGGTCGTTCGGTGCGCATGCGCGAGATGTTTGCCTTATTGGAGAAGGTGGCCCCCACCGACACCACGGTCTTGTTGATGGGCAGCACCGGGACCGGCAAAGGAGCGGCGGTCCAGGCCATGCACCAAAATTCGGATCGTGGCCAGGGGCCGCTGGTGGTGGTCGATTGCGGGGCGATAGCGCGAACGCTTATCGAGAGCGAGTTATTCGGGCACGTCAAAGGCGCCTTTACCGGGGCCAGCGGCCTACGCAAGGGCGCCTTGGAATTGAGCCAGGGCGGCACCCTGTTTATCGACGAGCTCGATGACATGCCTTTGGATTTACAGCCGAAGCTTTTGCGGGTGTTAGAAGAGCGGGTTTTTGTCCGGCTGGGGTCCGGCCAGCCCATCAAGTTCAATGCCCGGGTGGTGGCGGCCAGCAAAAAAGATCTATGGAAAGAAGTAAGCGAAGGCCGCTTCCGGGAAGATCTGTATTTTCGCCTGTCGGTGGTTACCATCCGGCTGCCGACCCTGCGCGAACGGCAGGAAGATATTGAATTGCTCTACGATAATTTTGCCGGCGGGGCTGGGCCCAAATTTGCCGATTTGGCGCCCGAGGCCCAAAGTCTTTGGCTCAACCACCCCTGGCCGGGCAATGTACGCGAGCTGCGCAATTCGGTCGAGCGCAACTTAGCCTTGGGGGCTGACGGCCTGAGCGGCCCGGCCCAGCCCATGGGCCGCCAAGAGACGGTGGCCACGGGTTTGAGCGCCGATTACACCCTGCCTTTCAAGGCGGCCAAGGAGCGTTTGCTTGATGCTTTCGAGCGCGAGTATCTCCGTCGTCTGCTGACCCGATCCCAGGGCGGGGTCGCCGGCGCGGCCCGGCAAGCAGGCATTGATCGCAAGCATTTGTATAAACTTTTAGAGAAACACGGAATGGGTAAGGGCGAGTCCAAAAAGAAGGGTGGTTGACAGATCGCCCTGTGAACCTTCAGAATGAACGAAGCTAAACCACCCACGGGAGACTTTGCCATGCGCACCACCAACGCCGGCTTGATTCTGTTATTGCTTACCGGAACCCTGCTGTACTCTGCTTGTGGGGGTGACAACGGCGCCGAAATCGTCGTTGATTTGAGCCACCGCGATCTCTGTCAAAAGGCGGTCTCGGGAGAACAAGAGGAACGTTGTGCCACCGACGATGCTTGCGCGGTCGAACAGTTTTGTTGGCGTGCCGAGCGTGCCGCCTGCACCGTTGATGCGGATTGTCCGGCCGATGCCAACAAGTGCGACATCCTTGCGAAAGTCTGTCGGCATCAGTGTGCCAACGAAGACAATTGCGTGGATGGATATAAGTGCACCGACGATGCCAATTGCGCGGCCGGTTATCTATGTACTGCCGGTTTGTGCCAAATACGCGGCCATTGTCGCCAGTGCCAGAGCGACGGCAACTGCCCGGTTGCCACCGAAGGTTGCGATCATGGTTGGTGTCACACGATTTGTACCAGCCACGCTGATTGCGACTCCGCCATGCGCTGCTCCGCCGGCTTCTGTCGCAAGCCCATCGTCGCCGACATCAACTTCTGCAATTACGGCAACAAGGATCTGGTGGTCGACCTGGACCAGACCAAGCTCTTTGGCAATGCCGATGCCTGTGCCTTTGGCGAATGGGCCTGGGGTGACGAGTCGACCAACACCTTCTCGCCCGATGATTGCAGCATGAACCTGCGCGTATTTTTTGCGCCACCCGACGTTGGTGACTACTATGCCCTGATCGAAGTTTACTCGAATGCCACCAACTTCAGCCCCCTATGGCTTACCTTCCACGGCCAAGCGGTAGAGGCCGAGTGCAACGAAGACCTAGACGCCGCCTGCTTGCCGGTGTGTACCTCGGGTGAAGCCGACTTCCAGCCCCTGCTGGACGATCATCCCGAGCCTAGCTGCAATTAGAATTCTTTTTTTGACTACTCGATAACTTCCGGTTGGCAGGCAAAGTTGAAGGTGGCAAAGTGGCCATTGTCAAAGGCGAAGTTGCACTGACCGGCGGTGTCCTGGCCGGCTGCCCCGCCCTTGTTGATTTTGCAGTCCTTGCCGTAAAAGTCGGGCCACTGTTCCACGCCGACCGACGGCAAAGCGACCCGGTCCATAAAATCCTGACCTTCAAGTAAGGATCCCGCCACTGGTTCTAGGCCGGCGATATCGATAAAAACCTTGGCCGTCCACATCATCTGACCGCCTTCGAGCTCGTCGAAGTAGCTGACGACCAGGGATTGATTGGGCGGCGCGTAGAGCTGGCACTTGATGGAGGTGAACTTGCAGTTGATCAGATCGCACTGCGAGCCGCAGATGGCCACCGAACCACAGTCTTGGCCGCAGCCCGGCAAGGCGCAGAGGGACAGGGCCAGGCCCAGGCACACAGCAAGAATCGATGCATGTTTCTTCATGGGAGTTTCTCCTACCCGAAGCTATTGCCAGGTTCCCAGCCGGAACATGAGCACGTGTTTGGTGATGCCTTCGCTTTGATCGAACCAGGACAAGAGGTAGCCGACGCCGATGCGGCCGTCGGGCAGCACCGCGGCCGAGGCCTGCATACCGTCGAAGGCGCCCGGATCTTCGGAGATCACGCTTCGCTTCCACTTGGCCTGGGTGCTCAACTCGTCTGGGTATTTTCCGGTGAAGTAGGCATAGAGCAATCCGTCCTGGTTCTGGTTGCACTGAAGCTCGCTGGGACTGTAATCACTGCAGCGGTAATAGGCGATACCGGGCATGCCGCTTTGCGGATCGACTATGATGGATGGATACATGCCGGTTGATGCGGTGGAATCGATCAGGCTTTTCTCCCAGCTAAGACCGTCGACCGAATGGGCGAACATCAAGTTCTTCTGGTCGATATCAAAATAGGCTACCAGGTAACGGCCGTCCGGCCCCACCGCCATGGTGATGGATTTTTCGGGCAGGCCGCTGTCCATGGTGTCGATGACCACCGAGCAGCGATCACCCAGACATCTTCGGGGTGCTTCGCACTGGGCGTCGGTTTGACAGATACAATCGCCGGAGCCACAGGCTTGGCCCAGGGGGCAGTCGTCGTTGGTGACACAGTCGGTCGGCTGGGTGTAATCGGCCCAGGGCTGCTTGGCGAAATTGATCATGCCAAACTCACCATTGTAATAGGCCGTGGCCGGCTCGTTGTTCTGATCGAAAACCAGCACCGGGAAATCGGCGGCCCCGCGGGCCAGATCGATCCACTCGGCCGACCAGCCGCCGCCGTTGTTGAAGGCAATTTCCAGATCAGAAGAGTCATCGGCATCTTTGGTATAGCCGTTGTGGATGTCACGGTAAATCAGGCCGATGTTGCCGTTGGGGGCCTTGGCCAAGGTGGACCACAAACCGACCACGTCGCCAAAATCGCAGATGTTTTGCATTTTGGGGCAATCGCCGCCGGCGGAGGCCTCGTTGGATACAGCCACCGCCGCGCTCACGGTCCAAGTCGACGCGGCGCTACGGACCGCCACCGTGGCGTCCGTGCCGCCGCACACCTGTCGGCCGCCCAAGGGCGTTCCGCCCAGGTAGGCGATCATGGCATTGGCCCCATCGAACGCGAGTGAGATGCCGGTGAGCATTACCGAGGAAATTTTGTCTACGTCTTCGTGTTGCCAGTTGTCGCCGTCGGACCAGGCGTAGCGGATTTGCTCAATAATGACATCGGTGGCCGTCTCGCCGAGAATAGGTTCCTCGCATCGGCCCACTTCATCCGTTTCTTTGTAGTAGGCAATGGCAAAATTTTGCCCATCGGGCATGACCTCGATATCGAGTTGAATGCCGGCCTGTTCCTGATCGACCTCCACCCGTGACGACCAGGTCAGTACCCGATTGACAACATCCACATCTCCCTCGTCGCCGCTGGCGCCGGCGTCTGCGTCTTGTGGGTCCACGCCTGAATCGTTACTGTCGTTGGAGCTCGAACAAGCCGCTAGTGAGACCGCGAGTAAAACCATTCCCATCCATTGGCAAGCAAATTGTAATCTGAGACACTTCATGACTTACCTCCGTACCAAAATTCGGTTCTTCCATTCTATGCCCTTGTCTGGGCAGGGTCAATTGAGCATGATAGTGATGCAAAAACCCTGCCAAACATCGGCGTTTCTGATTGTTTGACAGCTTCGAAATTGCCGGGCATGATATTGGTGAAAATCACGAGGTATCGATGAGCAAATTTGCTGGCAAACGAACCATTCTAACCTCTCCCGACGGCCAAGCCAGCACGCTGGCTTATTTCAAGTACAAGTTGGTGGTGGTCGAAGGTCTCGACGAGAGCCGGGAATATGTCATGGATCGCGATCTGGTGCGGGTAGGCTCTAGTCGTGGCAATGAGTTGGTCCTGGACCACGAGACAGTCTCGCGCAATCATTTTGAAATCCGCCTGACCGATGACGGGCATTTGATTCGCGATCTCGAAAGTACCAATGGCACCGACGTGGAAGGCTGCCGTATCAAGGAGGCTTTTCTGCATCCTGGCGCTCGTATTGGCGCTGGCGACGTGGTGATTGTCTTCCAACCCCTGCAGGAGAAGGTCGAAGTTCCCCTGAGTCCGCACAACTCCTTCGGCCGCATGCTGGGCTGCAGTCTGAAGATGCGGGCCCTTTTCCACATGGCCGACCGGGTAGCCAGCCGCGACACCACCGTACTTATTACCGGCGAGACCGGTACCGGCAAGGGTTTATTGGCCGAAGAGATGCAGTTGATGAGCCCCCGCGGGGAAAAACCTTTCGTGGTAGTGGATTGCTCGACCATCCCTGCCCACCTGATGGAAACCGAATTGTTCGGCCACGTAAAGGGAGCTTTTACCGGCGCTGTGCAAAGCCGGGCCGGGGCCTTCGAGGAGGCGCACAAGGGCACTATTTTCTTCGACGAGATCGGTGAGTTGCCCGCGGCCTTACAGCCGAAGTTGCTGCGGGTGTTGGAGAAGCGCGAGGTCAAACGGGTGGGGCAGACCGAAACCTTCAACGTCGATGTGCGCATCATCGCGGCGACCAATCGCGAGCTTCGTGCCGAGGTGGAAGCCGGCAATTTTCGCGAAGATCTGTTCTTTCGGCTCAGCGTGTTCGAGATAAGGATCCCGCCCTTACGTGATCGCAAAGAAGATATTCCTTACCTGGCCAAGGAATTCCTGCGGACTCTCTCCGGAGAGGACGAGCGGAAATTCGGTGACGATGCTTTGCGCTACCTCAGCAGTCACGAATGGCCCGGCAACGTGCGCGAGCTTCACAACGTAATTGAAAGGGTGCTCCATCTGGTGGATGAGAAGCATATCGGTGCCCCCTCCATCATGTCTACCTCGGTCACCGGGGTGGGTCCCTCTCCCGATAGCGGATCATGGGGTGGCAGAGGCAAGTATTCTTTCCAGAAGGCGCGCGAGATGGCCGAAAGAGAATATCTTGTCGATTTACTGCGCCGACACGGCTTTAACGTCAGCGCGGCAGCGAAAACCGCGGAAATCCACCGGCAAAGTCTTCACCGTCTCTTGCGTAAGCATGGCATCAGCGCTTCCGAGCTGGAATCCCGGGGTGAAACCTGAGGGTTTCATTTTGCTAGAGTACGGTCCTTGTTTTTCCCTTGAGTGAATCCTTACGGTGACAGAGCGCATGAGCGTATGAAACCATTGAGTTTCATTTCCTCCCCTCTGGCGATCCATTCGGTAAATCGTAGTAGCTTATGAAACAAGTACTTACAGCTAGTCAATGCTGATGGCACGTGCCGTGCACAGTTAGCATTCCGGATAGAGAAAGGAGGTTCACATGAAGGGTTTTGGAAAGATTCTTGTGGTGTTGACTGCTGTATTGATGGTGGGTTTTGCTTTGCCCGCTCTGGCGCAGGATCCTGGCGAATGTACGGGTGGACTCTGCGGAACCCCGGATGAATCGGGTGGTGCTGGTGTCTGTGTAGGTGTTTGTGCTGGCTGAGGCTGCGGTTGCGTCAGCATCTTGATTGCCAACACCGATTTGGGTGACACCTATCAGTACGCCGATGATTTCGACGAAGACGGCATCGAAGATGATTTCGACAACTGCCCCTTCTCGGCCAATATGGATCAGGCCGATGCCGATGGTGATTTGTCCGGTAATGCCTGCGACAACTGTCCCAACGTGTCGAACGAGATCCAATTGGATGCCGATGGCGACATGATTGGTGATGCCTGCGATTCTGACATCGATGGCGACGTAGTGGAGAACATGTTGGACAATTGCCCCAATATACCCAATGCCACCCAGGTAAACACCGATGCCGACCAATTGGGCGACGCTTGTGACCCCGACATTGACAATGACGGCTGGATGAACATCGAGGACAACTGCCCCTTCGTGGCCAATGCCGACCAGCTCGATTCCGACCCGAATCATTTCGGTGACGCTTGCAACTCGGATTTGGACAACGATGGCGTACAAGACTTCGTCGATAACTGCCCGCAAGTGGCCAACTCGATGCAGGCCAATGCCGATGGCGACATGATGGGCGATCTCTGCGACGCCGACATGGACGATGACGGTTTGCTCAACGCGAGCGACAATTGTCCGGAAGTGGTCAATGCTACCCAGGGCGACGCCGATCGTGATGGCATGGGCGATGTCTGTGACAGCAACGGCTACTGCTTCGTGGTCGACTCCACCGCCAATTGCTTGGACCCGGCCAGCGCCTTTTCGGTCTATGCCGGCGCCGATCGCAAGATTGCCACTGGCGAGAATTCTCCCCTGATGATGTGGGCCAACCGCGAAAACCGGGCCATCGAATATGAGTGGACTCTGGTAGAGCGTCCGGCCGCATCGAGCGCCACGGTCAAGCATCCGCGTGGCTCGAGCACCATATCGACGCCTTACAACTACCATTACAAGAAAGACCGTCGGGTTAC
>JAUVBB010000148.1 GCA_030591445.1 Deltaproteobacteria bacterium
GTTTAGAAACTGTTAGTTGGACTGGATACATTAGCGACTCTTTACCGATTCAAAACTGCTGCGGTGCAGGCCCCAGTGGACACGAAATCACGTATCGAGTTGTGTCGAATATCGGTTTAATGCCTAAGGCTATAATCAGCGCGTGTATTTCAAACAGCACGGATCAAACCTGACACAAGAAGCGCCCAAATTGCTAAACCGACATTTGTATGGCATCCTTGAAACTTCACAGATTAAATGGTTTTCAGAAGGGAGTGGCGGGAACGTGGAGACACTTTTCGATAAGGTGGTTTCGGTCCTGAGCCCCGATTTGGGCAACACGACGGCACGCGCCTCGGTTAAGATGTTTCTCAAAGAGTTCTCGGTCGCCCCCGATGCCGTGGCGCCCGAACATCTGGATCGCTTGGCGGCCAAGATCAAACCGGGCTTGAATGTCTTCGTGGGCAAGACCAAGGCCGAAACCCTGACCAACAAAATTCTCTCCTTGAACCATCAGAGGGGTACCGATTGATGAATGCATCGCGAACCATCACCGGCCTGATCCTATTGTTAATCGGCATAGGCATGGTCCTGTGTTTCGGACCCTGGATGGACACTGCTTTCGCCCGCTCCTTTTTGACCCTGAGCAAACTCCTGGGTCTGGTAGTGGCCGCGACCGCTAGTTTCTTGAGTTATGAAAAACACGAGCCTCAGGATCGACAGCGCCGTCCCTGGCTTTTTCTGGCCTTCGGCATGCTGTTTGCGGCCGGCGGCCAAAGCGTGCTGGCCTTCCATCAGATTGTGCTGGAAGTCGCCACTCCCTTTCCTTCTCTGGGCGATCCTTTGTTCGTGTTCTCCAGCTTGCTGTTGGTCTGGGCCTTGTTCGACTTCTGCCGGCTGGCTTCGCGCGCGGGATTGCCCCTGGGCGAACCGCTGGTCTTTTGGAGCCCGGCCCTGATTGTATTCGGACTGGTTGCCATTGCCGCCTACCCGATGCTGGAGCCACTGGCCGTAGCCCAGGTTCCCTGGGAAGAAAAAGCCTTGAACCTTTATTATCCCTTGATCAGCTTCGTCACCCTGGCTCCCTGCATGGTGGCGCTACGCATCAGTTACAAGTTCCGTGGCGGCCGCTTGCTGTTTGTATGGCTACCCTTGGCCTTGGGCTTTACTTGTGTGCTGGTCTCCGACGTGCTGTTTGCCTATCTGACCACGGTCAATGTGGCGGCGCTCGATGCCCTGGCCACCTTTCTGTACCTACCCGGCTATCTGCTGATTGCCCGCGGCACTCTTTTCGAACTGGAATTACTTCGGTCCTAGCAGAATAAGATTACCGACGACGTCTGCTTTTGGAAGAAGAGCGGCTCGAGGAACGGCTCCTTGAGGTCGAAGGCGTGGACCGACGAGAAGAAGAGGACCGGACGCTGGAACGCCCACTGGAGTTGGACGAAGAGGATTTCTGCTTGGCGTTCGAACTGGCCTTGGGACTTGGCTTTGCCGCCGGGGCCCGCACAGTCGGACGGCGAACCGTCGGCTTGACCATGGAGCGCGGCACCGAGGGACGCTGAGAGCTGGAGCGGGAGGGTCGAATGGTCTTACCCGGGACCGCTTGCCGCCGGTGCTGTTCGACTTTGCGCATGGACTCCGCCCGGCCTTTGCTGCCCGGACGAACATACGAGCGATCCGGGGCCACCCCGTGGCGGGAGGGGGCATTTTTTTTTCGATTTAGTCGGTCCGGTCTCGGTGACACCCGATCGCCCTGATAGGTACCGGAAGATTTCTTGATCCGGGGCCGGTAGATGTTCAAGACCTCGCCATTCACACCCGTTTTCATGGACCGCGCGGCCATGCCCGGGCTCGAACGCCGAGCCAGGTTATGCACCGATACCGGCCGAATGGCATGCCGCGTCCGTTTGGCGGCCAGATTACGTGACGGACCCAATCGACAGGAACGCCCGCTGCGATCACGACAGCGCCGAGGATAGTAAGTGTGGCGAAAAACATTTTTTAGCCGCCCACGAGAAACATAATGGTGATGCGGGTGCGAATCGCAGAAACGGTTCCAGTGTAAAAAGCTCCAGTGGCCATAAACCACGGGGAAAAAGGCCCAACCATACCAAGGACCATAGCCGGCCAGCAGTGGCGACCAGCCAATGTAGATATCCGAATGACGCCACATCACCCAGGCCGGAGCCCATTGGGTCCCGGGCACCCAAACCCAGCCAATATAATCGAGATGGGCCCAACGACCATAGTGAAATGTGGCCCAACCCCAGGGGAAGGAGGACGACCAGGTCCAGCCATACTCGGTATAAACCCAGTGACCGTAAGTATAGGGACGCCAGCCCTCCCAAATACCCTGCGGATGCCAGACCCAACCATATTCGGTGGTCCAGAGCCATTCCCCATGGGGGGACAAGCGATCATAGAAAAATGACTCGTCCACGATTTCTTCTTCCGCGGGCGCGGAATTTTCATCGGCAAAACTGCCGGCCAACTCGCCGGCTTGCCCGTCTTCGGCGGGGGCCATTGGCTCGTCTTCGTCCCACTGAGCCAGGGCCGTGGGCGCAGCCAAAATAAGCGCTGAAATGAGCAGGACCAATCCGTGCTTGCTAATAGTTGTGGACATGACAACCTCCCGTAAGCATTTCGTCACTTATTCATCAAGCAAGGGCCGTGCCAAAGTCGCCGCTTGTCCCCGCTGGAACCGTTCCTTGTATAGTATTGGAATTATGCCGTTATTTTGCATGTCCCTATGAAACTCGTCGAGCTGATTCTTTTTTGTATCCCAAAACGGAATAGTGCTGGACTTCCAGAGTGAAAAACAAGCTCACTGCTCGTCGTATTTTTTCAACTTGCGCCACAGGGTATTATAGCCAATCGCCAATTGCTGAGCCGTGAGTTTCTTGTTGCCATCGTTTTTTGCCAACACGCTCAAAATGTACGTTTTCTCCACCTCTTCCAGGGTCATGCCTTGCTCAATTCCCTTGGCCACGATCGGGAGCTTAGGCTCCTGGCTGGTCAATTGAAAATCCTCTAGCCTCAGCACATCTCCCCGGGCGCGGATAACCGCTCGTTCGACCGCATTTTCCAATTCCCGGACATTGCCCGGCCAGTGGTATTCGGTCAGGAATTTCTCGGCGGCTTGGTCAATGCGCAAGAACGGTTTTTCTTCTCGTTTGCAGAAGCGGGCCAAAAAGAAGCGGGCCATGGGCAAAATGTCGAGCCGGCGCTCCCGCAAAGGCGGGATGTGGATAGCAATGACATTGATTCGATGAAACAAATCCTCGCGAAACAAACCTTCTTTTATCAACTGGGGCAGATCTTTGTTGGTGGCCGCTAAAATACGCACGTCTACCTTGGTCACCTTGGTGTCGCCAACGGGCATAATCTCACCGTCTTGCAAGGTGCGCAGCAAGCGTTTTTGCATCTCCAAGCTCATGTCACCGATTTCGTCCAGCAGCAAGGTGCCGCCGTCGGCGACCTGGAACAAACCCTGCCGGTCGGTAGTAGCGCCAGTGAAGGAACCCTTTAAGTGACCGAACAGCTCACTCTCCAGCAGATTTTCGTTGAAGGCGGCACAATTGATGCGCACAAATTCGCGATCGCGGCGCGGACTGTTGCGGTGAACGGCCTCGGCGACCAACTCCTTGCCGGTTCCGTTGGCGCCCAGGATCAGCACCGTGGCCGAGGATTTGGCAATGCGCACAATCTCCTCTTGCACCCGTTGCATTTGGGGACTTTGGGCAATCATGTGCGCAAAGGAAGTCCGGGTCACTTCTTTCTGCAATTCCTGCAGTTCTTCTTGCAACTCCTTGCGTTTGTCGCGCTCGGCCTGGAGCAATTTCTGTTGCACTTGTTTCAGTTCCAGATTGCGATTATTCAGCTTGGCCATATTGCGCTTCAGGTTAGCGGTCATCTCCCCAAAAGAATCAGCCAATTCCCCGATCTCGTCGCCCCCACCCGCAGGTACCGCCACCTCCAAATCGCCCTGCCCAATCTTGCGGGCAGCCGCGGTCAACACCCGGATGGGTCGCACCAAACCCCGCGCCAACAAGACCGAGAGCATGGTTACCAACAACAACACGCCGGCAATGATCCAGACAATGGTCCGGCGCACCCGGGCGGTTTTAAGGGCAATATCGGCGCTGATTTTCTGGGTCAACTCGATGAACTTATCCACCCGGGTTCCCAGCATAACCCCACCGAAAATACCAAACTTGGCATAAGGACCGGTGTCGTAAAAAATCGGGCTGTAGACCCGGGTGCGTAACTTGCCGGCCAGATTGGGGCTGGTGGCAATACCGGTTCGCCCCACCCGGGTCTCCAAGACCACCGCGTGGTAGCCCTCACCCATTTTCCAATCAAGCTGGAGCAGGTTGACCGGCGTTCTGCCCACTCTCTTCTCGCTCATACTGGTTTTTTCGGTGTAAGCCGGTACCGGCTGGCCCTGTCGATCTACCCCGCGAATATTCCAGAACTTGGGATGGGTAATGATCCATCCTTGATCGTCAAAGAGATAGGTATAGTCGGCATCCCGGTAACCGGCAAACACGGTATGGTTCTCCTCCATCGCTTTGACGTGCTGGGTAAACTGCATCAGGTGGACATGATCGAGGGCCACTGTCACCACCCCCTCACATTGACCAGCCTTATCAAAAACCGGCATGGCAAAACGAATGACACCCTCGTAGCGGGCGCCCTCGACGGTGTCTTCCGGCGCGCACTGGCTAACCAACTCCTTGAGCTCTAACTCGCGGGCTTGTAACTCTTCCGCTGAAGCCTTGGCCGGGACCGGGACCAACACCCGCGCCGGATCGCCTAGCCGACGATAAACCAACACGGATTGATCTCCCTCCCGGAAGGTATCGACGTACTCCACTTCTCCGGCCGCGCGCAGAATTTCATACAACAGGTATCGGTAAATCTGTTTTTCCTGGGCAGATTTTTTCTCCAGGGCCGGCAGGATTCGCTCTACCCCTAGCTGATCGATCTTATTAACGTGGAATCCGTTGAGATGGGAGACATAAATCTCGGCGGGGGCAAGTTTCCTCGCCTCCAGAAAATAGCGCTCATTGCGATAGGTGGTTTGGCTGGGATCTGAAATATTGCGCAGTTTGGCGGCAGGCATGGCCCGACCGTGCATCACCAAGATTTGCTCCTTGCCCGCGCAATCGGCAAAACTAACTTCCTTGAAAACTGGGATCTCCATGCGCTGTTCGCCCGGTGACTCGTTGCTTCCCGATCGAATCCAAATGCGCCTCTGGCGCCGCTTGACAAAATCGACGTAGGCCTCGACGGTACGTGGGCTGCGGGCCAAAGCCCGTAAATCACTCTCGCACTTTTTCAAAAAGCGGCTGAGATTGCGGGCAATACCTTCGGCACGACGCTGATAAGTACGGCTGGTATGATGCGCCTGCTCGCGCACGTTTTCGACTTGCACGGCAACCAGGATACCGGCAAAGGCCAAAGGAAGCACCGCCAAGCCCAGAAAGGCCAGCAAGGTCTTGACAAACAACGATAGGCGCAGGCCCGGCTTTGGGGAACTTGGATCTTGCTCGGTGGATCTCGACGCCATTAGTGCTTGCCTTGACCGTGACCATTTTCGCCGAGGTGCAATTCGATCTCGAAGGTGGTGCCCTCCCCCGGGCCACTGCTCACCCGGGCGGTGCCGCGGTGATGCTCAACGATACGCGAGACAATGCTCAATCCCAAACCAGTCCCCTCCCCGTCGGTCTTGGTGGTATAGAAGGGCTCAAAAATGCGCTCTTGTTCCTTGACCGGGATGCCGCTGCCAGTATCGGATACCATGAAAGTCATCATGCCCTTTTGGTTCAAGCCGGTCGACAAACTCAACTCGCCGCCACCGGCCATGGCCTGGCAGGCATTGGTAATTAAATTGATGATCAATTGCAACAGTTGGGTACGGTTGCCAATCATGTTGGGCAAGGCGTCCTGCAAATCAGATTTGACACATACCTCGTGTTTGCGAATGGTATGCTCGCAGAAGGAGCGAGCCTGCGCCACCAACTCATTGAACTGCAATGACTCGGGTTCTTCCGAGGAAGGACGACCGTAGGAGATCAGATCCCGGGTCAGCTTCTGAATCCGGCCCGCGCCCACCATGATTTTCTTTGCCTTCTCCACGTCGCTGGCATCGGTTTGGCCGGTGGCCAGTTTCTTGGCCAGGTACTCGGCATAAACGGAAATCGAGGTGAGCGGATTGTTCAGTTCATGCACCACGCCGGCGGCCAACTTGCCCAGGGAGGCCATTTTCTCGGCCTCGATGATTTGTGATTCCAGGGCCCGCAGCCGGGTGATGTCCTGGCCCACCATGATGATACTGCTAACGTCTTCCCGCTGGTTGCGCAGGGTGGCCAAGTGGAAGATAATCTGCACCACCTTGCCGTCCCGGTTGCGCATGCGCGTCTCTAAGCCAGTAGCCGAGGGAACCGCCTGTACGGTCTTGGTAATTTCTACCCCCAGCCGTTCTTGCTCTTCCTGAGGAACCCAGCGAAAGAGATCGGTGCCCAGCGCCTGATCCTTGGAAAATCCCAAGAACTTCTCCATCGCCCGATTGAAGACTTGGATGCGGCGGTTCTTGTCGGTGACCAAAATCAGGGCATTGGCATGCTCCAGGATGCTGGCCAGGTAATCTTTCAAATAGGTGGACTCATCCAACAAGCGCCGATTGCGCAGGGCCATGGCCACCTGGTTGGCCAAGGATATCAGCAACAACTCATCATCATCGCCCAGTGGCATCTCCGGCGAAGCTTCCAATTGGATGGCACCATACAGCTGGTTCTCCGCCACCAGGGGAACATGGATGGCATGGCGAGAGCCGGCAAAGAGGGCCGGCACCTGGTCGCATATTTCCACCCGGCCCGAATGAGCAATTTCCGGGTCCAGCTTGGTCTTGATTACGGCCGATCGACTCAGATGAACTTTGTCGGCTTCTCCTTTTTTCAGGGGACCATGCGACTCCGAGGCAATGGTATTGAGCGTCTGGGGATCGATCAATTGCACCAGATAGTAGGATTGGGGAAACAATGCCCGGGCAGCATCCCGCACGATGGCCAGAAAGACGTCTTGTCCGGATCCCAGGCTGAGTTCCTTGCTGATGGCCGTAAAAGCTTTGTGAATCTGACGCGCTTTTTTCAGTTGCGCCAGTACGTCTCGCAGCCGCTCATTGGCCTCATCTATTGGGTCGTAGAATGGTTCCATCTTTCTCCCGCACCCACCCTGGTATTTCCTGCCCGCCTCTGCCCTCACTCCGAGTCCGAGGACCTTTCGATATCAGCGATACGTTGCCGTCCCAAATAGGACTTGGTCTCGTATCTGGTGATCTTGCCAATCTTGCGCACAATGTCAGCCATGCGCTCGGTTTCAGAAAGTATGATATCTAAGATTCTTTCAATGCCCTCTTGGGTCTTGAGTTTCCGTTTGGCCAACTCGGTATATCCCAACACCGAAGTCAGCGGTTGATTGAGTTCGTGCGCGGTGGCGCCGGCCAACTCGGCAATCATGGCCTGTTGTTCGGATTTCATCAGCTTCTCTTGCGCCAACGACAGCTTGCGCTCAATGCGCAATCTTTCCCGCAGATCAGTAAAGATGCCTGCAGTGGCCACGATTTTCCCGCCCTCTTTGACACACCAGGCCGTCAGTTGAATGGGCACCGACTCTCCCTGTTGATTGAGAACCTCTCGCCGAGAAGTGTTGAGTCGGTCTTGTCCGCCGTTGCCCTCCCGCCCGAGCAGTTCCATCACCTCCCGGGCCCCATCGCCCGGATAGAGCTGCGTGACGTGTAACTGGCCCAGGACATTCTCGGCACGGTGGCCAAAGATACGCTCGGCACCCTTATTGAAAAGTATGATGTTGCCCTTCAAGTCGGCGGCCACAATGGCATCAACCGACGAATCGATCAGGTTTTCTAGGAATTCCTTGGTGCGCTGCAATTCACTGGCGATTTTTCTTTCACTGCGGACGGCATCCAAATTTTGCAGGGCCAGGGCGACCGAGGCGGCCACCGCGTTGGCAAAAAAGATGTCGCGCTCACTCAACTCTCGAGAAAAACGCACCGAGCGCAAGATCAACATGCCACAAACATCGTCTTCACGTTTCATCGGAAAAAGGGCCAGGGAACCGACGCCCTTGTCCACCAGGGTGGGCAGAATATCCCGCAAGGCCGGGTGCTCTTCGACCTTTTCCACCACGAAAGGACGGCGCGTCCGAAGCACTTCCTGGATTTCCGGGTAGTCGGCCAGCGTCACCTCGAAGTTGTGAAAAGACTCATCCTCACTGGTGGCCACTACATTCGCCCGTTTGTCGTCATCGGACATGAGCACCAGCGAGCAGCGATCCACCTGGAGCAGCTGCGCCGTCCGCACTGCCACCAGATAGAGCAGGCGGTTCATATCCAAGGAGGAAGCGAGCAGGCGGGTCAGGCCCAGCAGCGCCTCCTGCTCGTCGGGAAACCAGGAGGAAGCCCGCTGCCGTACCCGGTTGCGCAGGCGGCTGGAAAATTCCTTGGCGGAGCAAGGCAAGACCAAGTAATCATCGGCCCCCATGTCGAAGGCCCGAGAGACGCCTTGGTCCGGCCCCGGGCCTCCGATTACAAATACCACCGTGCGGGCCGTTTCCGGATATTCGCGCAGGGCCAGACAGAAATCGCTCGCGCTCAGATCTTGTAAATTCAGGCTGACCAATACCGCGTCAGGCGGCGAGAATTGGGCAGCCTCAAGCCCCTCGCGCCCGGAACGAGTCCATACTACTTCGGTAGGTTCGGTCGACAAAACAGCGCGCAGCTGAGCCCGCTGCTCTGAATCGGGCTCGACGACCAGCAAGCGCATCGGCCGCTCGAAAGTCTCTGTGCTTTCTGAATTCACTTATGAAATGTACCATGGCCTCTTCCAGACAGGCAAGTTCACCACCGGCATTCAATCGAGGGACGAGCTGTGCTGAAGAATCAGGCCCGCCAAAGGGGGCAGTGTCAGGGCCAGAGATTGGAGTTGGCCATGGACCGGCTCGGCGATGGTATCGATGATGCCACCGTTGCCCACGTTGCCGCCGCCATAAACGGTGGCGTCAGAATTGAGCACTTCCCGGTAACGACCGGGCCGGGGCACACCGATGCGGTAGCCATGCCGCACCACCGGCGTGAAATTCAACACCACCAGTGACTCCCGACCTTCGGCCCAACGCAAGTAAGAGACGCAACCGCCCTCGGCGTCGGAACAGTCAATCCAGAAAAAACCGGCCGGCTCTTGCTCTCGGGACCACAGGCTTGGCTCCCCTTGGTAGAAAGCGCCTAGATCGCGGACAAACTTCTGCAACCCGCCCCTTTCTTCTTCTTGGGCTTCGTGCCAATCGAGGCTATGATCAAAATTCCACTCCCGCCCTTGACCATATTCGGCGCCCATAAACAACAGCTTCTTGCCGGGATGGGTAAACATATAGGTATAAAGCAAGCGCAGATTGGCCAATTTCTGCCAATGATCGCCCGGCATCTTGTCGTAGAGCGAGCCCTTGCCCTGGGCCACTTCATCGTGGCTCAGCGGCAAAATGAAGTTCTCGGAATAGGCATAGAGCATGGAAAAGGTCAGATCATTATGGTGGTACTTGCGATGGATCGGATCCTTGGAAAAATAGCGCAAAGTGTCGTTCATCCAGCCCATGTCCCACTTGAAACCAAAGCCCAGGCCACCCAAGTGCACGGGTTTGGTCACCCCGGCAAAGGAAGTTGATTCTTCGGCAATGGTAAAGGCCCCGGGAAAACGGGCATAGACTTCGGTATTGAACTCGCGCAGGAAATCGATGGCCGCCAGGTTCTCGTTGCCCCCGTGAATGTTGGGTTCCCATTCACCCTCTTCGCGACTGTAGTCGAGATAAAGCATGGAGGCCACGGCATCGACCCGCAAGGCATCAATGTGAAAACAATCCAACCAATAGATGGCGTTGGAAAGCAGAAAACTGCGTACCTCGTGGCGATCATAATTGAAGATCAGCGTGCCCCAGTCCTGGTGTTCGCCTTTGCGGGGATCTTCGTGCTCGTACAGGGCGGTGCCGTCGAAACGGCGCAAGGAAAAATCGTCCTTGGGAAAGTGTGCCGGAACCCAATCCAGAATGACGCCGATGCCATGACGATGACAGGTATCGACCAGGAAGGCGAAATCCTCGGGGCTGCCAAAACGGCTGGTGGGCGCGAAATACCCGGTTACCTGATACCCCCAGGACGGGTCATAGGCATATTCGGCCAGGGGCAAGAATTCGACGTAGTTAAAACCATGATCCTTCAGGTGGGCGACCAGGCGCGGGGCCAACTCCCGATAGTTCATCCAGCGATCTTCATGCTCGGGTATGCGCATCCAGGATCCCAAATGCAACTCATAGATGGCCATGGGCTGGCGGCGCAGATCCACCTGGGCGCGATCGCTCATCCACTCTTGATCGCTCCAGGCATGATTCGGCAAACCGCACACCTTTGACGCCGTCCGCGGCCTAGACTCCATGGCCATGGCAAAGGGATCGGTTTTGAGCCGCAGTTGTCCCTCTTGGGTCTTGATTTCAAATTTATACAGGTCCCCCGGGCCCAACGCGGGAATGAAAATCTCCCAGATTCCGGAGGCGCCCAGCAAGCGCATCGGAAACAGGCGCCCGTCCCAGGCGTTGAAATCCCCCACCACGCTAACGCGCAGGGCGTTGGGCGCCCAAACCACAAAGGACACCCCGGCCACCCCATCCACCGTGCGAGGATGCGCTCCCATTTTCTCGTACAAACGCAGGTGGCGGCCCTCCCCGGCCAAGTACAAATCCAGTTCCCCCAGCGTGCAGCCAAAGCGATAGGGATCGCCGCGAACCACCCGCGAACCGTCAGCGAAAGAAAACGCGATTTGGCTTAGTGCCGGGATCGGATCCGGACCGACCAAGCAAGCAAACAGTCCGCCGGCGAGCAATTCCATGGTTTGGTCCGGCTGGCCTGGAACCAGCAAATCGGCCCGGCTGGCGTCCGGGTGAAAAGCGCGGATCACGGCCTCATTCCGGCCTCGACTTAGGTGCCAGCCCAAGAGGCTGTGCGGGTCTCGACAGACATCAGCCTGCAAATCACGCACCGTGTTTGGGTCGACGCCCGCCCATAGATTCTCGGTGGCCGGCCGACTCATGGCTTTCGCCCTCGCCAAGCGGCCATGGCCGCGTGATAGACTTCTTTGAGGGGCACCTTTTTTTGCTCGGCGCAACGGCGGCAATCGTCGTGCTCAGGCGAAACCGTCCAGGGCTCACCCCCCTCGCCAGCGATTTTGATCCGCACCTGTCCGTAGGCGGTCGAAACCGTCTCGTGTTTTCTGGGTAATTTTCGCCGCGTCACCGGATGCCGGCGCAGACCGATGGTGGTGGTCTCTTCAAAAATGATGCGCTCCAGCGTTTCGAGCTTTGCCTCGTGGCACAGTACGGTCAGGGTTACGGCCGGCCGCGACTTTTTCATGATAATCGGGGTCAGCCAGGCATCGTGCGCACCTTGGGCAAAGAGCCGAGAAAGCAGGTGGTCGTAGATTTCCGGGCTCATGTCGTCGATGTTGGCCTCCACCACCATCTCGTCACCCGGCACGCTGGTCTGCTGCCCCAGTAGTACCCGCAACACATTGGGTCGCCCAGGCAAACTTTTGGTGCCCGCCCCGTAACCGATGGCCTCCAGCTCCATTTCTGGCCAGGGGGTGCATTGGTCGACCTGGGCCGCCATGATGGCCGCGCCGGTGGGCGTGGTCAGTTCGGCCTCGATGTCTAGGCCGCGGCTAGGCAGCGCCTTGAGCAATTCGGCGGTGGCCGGCGCCGGCACCGGCAGAAAACCGTGCTGGCACTTGACCACCCCCCGACCAACCAAGATCGGGGCACAGCTAATGTGATCGGCCTGGAAATAATCGAGGGCCAGGGCGGCGCCGACAATGTCGGCAATCGAGTCGACCGCGCCCACTTCGTGAAAATGGACCTGCGCCGGATCGACCCCATGCACCGTGGCCTCGGCCTGGGCTAGGCGTCGAAATATATCCTGGGCCCGCCTACGGGCACCTACGGATAGTTCGGCCTGCTCTAACAAGCGCTGAATGTCTGCCCACGACCGATGGGGTTCGTCTCCCGCATCAGGGCCCACCACAAAGCGCAGCGCGCCGATTCCGCTGACCGAGACTTTCTCGCTAGCCAAGGTCACGCCGGCAAGCCCCATCGATGCCATTGCCTCGCGAAGCGGCGCAAGCGGTGCCCCCAGATCAAGCAAGGCGGCCACAGTCATATCACCGGCAATGCCGGATACAATGTCAAAATGTAGAATTTTCACGAGCGTGATTCTTCCTGGCGTCGATTCATAAGAGCCGCTGCATAACCGGCCCCGAAGCCATTGTCAATGTTGACGACGGTCACGCCGGCGGCACAACTATTGAGCATTCCCAACAAAGCGGCCAGGCCGCCAAAACTGGCGCCGTAACCGATACTGGTGGGTACGGCCACCACCGGCCGATCGACTAGGCCGCCCACCACCGATGGCAGAGCGCCTTCCATTCCGGCCACCACCACCAACACCTCCGCCCGCATCAGGCTTTGGCGATCTTCCAGCAATCGGTGAATGCCGGCCACCCCGGCATCAAAAATTCGATTGACCCGGTTGCCCATCATCCAGGCGGTCAAGGCCGCCTCTTCCGCAACCGGCATGTCCGAGGTACCGGCCGACACCACCAGGATTTCGCCCCGCCCCCGATCGGCGGGCTCCTGCTCGGTTCGGTAAAACACCCGGGCATGATCATTGTACTTGCCATCGGCAAAGCGGGCAGACAAAGCCGCGCCGGCCTCTTTGCTTACCCGGGTAACCAGCAGCGGACCGCCGTGGGCGACAATTCGCTCGGCAATGGCCAGTATCTGCTCCGTGGTTTTTCCTTGTCCCAAGATCACTTCCGGAAAACCAGACCGCAAAGCGCGATGTCCATCCACCTTGGCAAAACCAAGATCTTCGAAAGGCAGATGTTTTAGACGGGTCAATGCCGCGTCCACCGCTATCTCGCCCCCAGCAACGGCCGTCAATAAATTTTGTAGGGCATCACGATCCATGACCTTACTCCTGCAAGTTTTGGGGGAGGCTCTCCACCAAGGCATCGACGTCCAGGATAAGCAAGGGCCGGCCGTCGCCCAGCACCGCGGTTCCCCCGAATGGACCCAGCTTCTTGAGCATCGAGCCGACTCCCTTGAGCACCACCTCTCGGTGCCCGGCCACCCGATTCACACCCAAAGCAATTTGGGCCTGGCCCTCATCCCCGATCAGAATCGCTTCCGCTACCCCGGTGGCAAGCTCACTGCCCTCGACCACTGCGTTGAGCCGATCGCCAAACAAGGTGGCCAGCTCAACCAGGGCAACTGAGCGATCTTCCAGTTGAAGCCTTCGGTTCGCGCCCTGGCCAGGCTCCTTGGGAGTCTCCAAAGTCAAGACCTTCATCACCCGAGCGGCCGGCAAAGCCAATAAATGATCCGCGACATCCACCAGCAAGACTGGCTGAATCGCCAGGGTCAGGGGCAAATCTAGCACAAAAGAACTTCCCTGCCCGGGACGGGATTGCACCGTCACCCGGCCACCCAAACCTTCCAACACCTTGCGCACGGCGTCCATGCCTACCCCACGGCCAGAGACCTCGCTGATTTCTTTGCGGGTCGAAAAACCCGGGTGAAAAATCAGTTCGATAATTTCTTCCGGGCGGGCGTGTTCGAGATGATCGACGGCAATGTCCTTTTCTCGTGCCCGGCGCAGGAGCTCTTCGGGATCGATGCCTTTGCCATCGTCGCTCAGCACCATGGTCACCCGATCGGAACCGCGCCGAACCTTGAGTTGGATGTTGCCTTCGGCTGGTTTGCCCGCCGCCAATCGCTCCGCGTGCGATTCGATGCCATGATCCACCGCATTGCGCAACAAGTGCAGCATGGGAGTATCCAAGGCCTCGATCAGCGCCCGGTCCAGCTCTACTTTTTCGCCCTCGACCTCGAAATGAATCCGCTTGTTGCTGGCCCGCGCCAAATCACGACAGACCCGCGGCAGGCGCTGGGTCAGTAAGGAGGCCGGAACCATCCGGACTTCCATCACCCGATCGTGCAACTTGCGCACCACCTTGCCAAATCGACGCACTCCCTCGCGCATGGCCGGTATGCCCATGCGCTCGGCAATGTCCTCGAAATGGGAGCGCAAAGTGACCAATTCACCCACCGAATCAACAAAGAAATCTAGCAGTTCGGTCTGCACGCGCACCGTAGCCGCCGCCGCCCGCGGAGCCGGCGCGCCCTCTGGGGCAGATGTTTTCTCCGCCGCCGGCACCGACTCGGATGCCGCCACCTCTGCTTCAACAGGTTTGGCCGCGGCCTCTTGGCGAGAGATCTCGATGCTCTCAAGCTCGGCAAAAGCCTCGGATTCTTTTTCAATCTGGGCAAGATCCTGGTCGGTTTCTACCACAAAGCGAATCACGCGCTCCTGGAACGTGCCGGAACGCAGAATCTCTTCGGAGGGCTCGGTACTTAGCACCCGCCCTAATTTTCCCACCTGCCGAAACAGCAAGAAGGCGCGTACACCGGGAGCCTGGCAGGACTCATCCAAGGTCGCCACCAAGGTCACGCCTGCGCCGGTACCTTCTGGTGAGTCGCCGGCCGTTATGGCTGCCGGCGCTTGGGGTTCAGTGGCCTTGGCGGCCGGCTCGACCTGCGGAGCCGGCAAACGTCGCTTCAGGTTTCGGATCTGCTGCTCCACGTCGGCCAGCAGCGGCTCCGAGATCGGAGGAGGGTTCTGGTCAGCGCTGAGAGCATCGACCTGGCTGCGAAAC
>JAUVBB010000293.1 GCA_030591445.1 Deltaproteobacteria bacterium
AGAAAGTAGCGAAGAAGAAAGTAGCGAAGAAGAAAGTAGCGAAGAAGAAAGTAGCGAAGAAGAAAGTAGCGAAGAAGAAAGTAGCGAAGAAGAAAGTAGTGAAGAAGAAAGTAGTGAAGAAGAAAGTAGCCAAGAAGAAAGTAGCCCGACGTTCGGGAAGGAGAAGCTGATCTTGCGACCCATTTTTTCAGGTTTGTGCATTTTCATCGTTCACGGCCTGCTGACACAGGCTTGTGACGAAGGCAGGAAGAACGTCAGTGTGCCGGAACAGACCTTTCAGTTTCCGACCGGGCTGGATGTGTACCAACAGGGCTATGCGACAGTGCTCAGCTCCAATTACGATCTTAGTTACAAGAGCGGGGCCTTTCAGCTGATTGACCTGTTGGCTTTGGCCGACAGAATCGATGAAGGTTCAGGATTGTCCTCCACGCATCAGGATCTCATCTCGCAAACCGCCCGCGCTGGACTGCCTAGCTTTGGCTCTGCATTGAAGGTGGTGGGAACCGGAGAGAATGGTTTGGCCATTGCTCTGATTCGCGAGACCAACCAACTTGTGCTCGTGGACTTGCAGGTGGCCGAGGCCGGTGGTTCGGCAACGATCTCTTGCTGGGCTGGCGGCATTGCCGGCAGTAGGGAAGACTTCCCCTTGTGCGAAGGAGCTCGCTTCGTGCTGGATTTGGAGGAAGATGACCCTTACGACTTGCTGGTGTCTGAGATAGACGCCTACCAAGACAAGCCGTGGATCGAACGCGAATGGATGGTCTACATCGCCTACCTTAGAAGCAATATGATTTCTGCGATTCATATTCCTCCGGGAAGATCGGAGCAAGCGGATGTACCCAGACAGTCCCACTTGATTGAGACCGCGCTCAATGGCGTTAGCGAACTGGCCTGGTCTTCAGCCACCGGCTTGATCTATGCGACCTCTCGGCTCAATCCTAGTGATGCCAATATGTTGAATTTCTTCGACCCGACTCAGGGTGCGGATGCCAACATCGATCAAATCAACCTTTATCCTGATTTGTTGGGCAGCGAGATTCGGAGCTTGGATTTCAGCGAGGACGGGAGTACCGCGCTGGCGCTGATGCGCAACCCCGATTTGGTTGTGTTTCTCGATGTCACGCCCGACGCAAGTGGCATTCCGACACACACATTTCTGGGCGAGGTTGTCGTTTGTGATAATCCCTCCCGCCTCAGGGTTCACGGAGATTATGCCTACGTAACTTGTGCCAAAGACGACACCGTGTACGTGGTTGACACCAAGACCCGCCGACTGGTCGACCTTAGCGAGAGCGTTTGTCAGGGACCCTTTGATATGGGTTTCTTTGAGCACAACAATTTGAGCTGGGCCCTGATCTCCTGTTTTGAATCGGATTTGGTGGCTGTGATGGACATCGATCCGGAATCCCCTGAGTTTCTGAAAGTTCTGGCCCGCGTGGGCGTGCTGCGAATTGAGGATTGAAAAAATGAGGCTATGTTGCTGGCGACGGCTGGTGTTATGTTTGGCAATGGCGGCTCCTTACGCTTGTGAAGAGCCCAAACCTGCTGTCACCGGCAGAATGCAGGGCCCTTCCGATTTGGTGTTTTACCAAGGCTGTCCGGAGGATAATCCTGCCTGCAACCTGGCCACCGAAGCGACCCCCATCATGCTCATGGCCAATTCATTGGGCAACGAACTGCGGGTCTTTGATGCCAAGGGACGACGGTTTTTTGAGGCCGAAAACCCATTGTTCCCTTTGTCCATCCCCGTTGGAGAGTACCCCAAGAGTTTGGTGGTGGATGGTCATGATGAGTTCGCCTTTGTGGCCAATGGGCTCTCCGCGGACGTGTCGGTAGTGGATTTGTCCCGTGACCGCATGGTTGAAGTGGACACCGACCAGGATTCTTGTTCATCGTATTGCGGAAACTGTCAAGACGCAGACACGGGCTCTTTTAGTGAGCGATGCCGGGCCGGCGTAAGCCGGGTGATCCTGGGCGTGCCCGAACTGGTGCAGGCGGCGGATATTGTAACGCCTTCGGTGGGCCCGGACGGAGAGTTGTGGAACCGCTCGGATCCTCTGCCGGTATACGTTAGCATGCCCGCCAGCGGAAATCTTGCCCGCTTGGAGTTTCAATATCCCGACCCAGACTCTGATCAAAGCCAGAGGATGGAACTTACCGAGATGTTGGATTTGGGTGGATTGCCCGCGGGCATGGCCTTGACCAGAGATGGGAAGGTTCTGTACCTGGCCGATGAGGATTCGGAAGATATCATCGTTATTGACACCGAAAGCATGGCCGTGGAAAGGGTTTTTGTTGACGGTCGATCCACGGAACTGGCGTTGACTCCCGATGAATCGGTGCTCTATGTCATACACTTGGATGAAAGCAAGATAAGCCTGGTGGATACCGCCAGTCGCGTTCTTCGGCCTGCAGGGGCCTCATGGCTTGACGCCAGTGATCCGGGTTCCGCCAGTGGCGCGATACAGTTGCCCGGTATTGCCAAGTCCATCACTTTTGTCCAAGGTGTGCCTCGCAGAGTCAACGATGAAACCGGTCAGGACTTCAGAGATTATACCAATGAGTTGCTGCGCGCGGTCGAAGAAGAAGAGATCAAGCAGAGTTTTCCTGAGTTTGAAAGTCATTTGGTGCTCTCCTTTGCCTACGTCTCTAATCTTGATGGTAGGGTCTATCTGATCGATGCCGAGAATCACCGCTTGGTTGACGTGAATCCTTGGATGGGTACCAATATTGTGGGCCAACCGGTATTGACCATCGGGGGGAACAATGTCAGTGCCGAGGAATTGTTGACAGCTTGTATGCCCTCCGCGGTTGAGGAAGAAGGCGAAGAAGTAGAAGAGTCGGTCGCAGCCCTTGATTGTCCTTATCCCTTGCTGGTGGGCTACGGTACCCGCTATGCAGTGCCAGAAGAAATCGAGACCATTACTTGTTCGGATCACGGCACCGCTACCCTGGATGCCGATGGTCAGCCCTTTTGCGATTGCGAGGAAGGTTTCGTGGCCATGGGTATGGAGTGCCATGAGGAAGGCATGCCGGAGCTCTTCCGTAATTATTATGGCATTTTGTTGCGGCCGGGGGTCACGATTGAGGAGGGTTGGATATTTACCTACGGGGGCGTGTTGCGGGGCACCGAGAAATCCAGCAGCGGTAGGCTTAGCGCATGGCGTTTGGATGACGATCGCTTGGGCTTGGATTTTCTTGCCGCCAGGGTTGAGCCCGGCGACAGTTTGGAAATAATGAGTGAACCGCTCGATGATAATGACCAGCCTTTCATCTTCAAGGTAGCAGAGGTGCAAACGAAATCATTGGTTTTGGTTGCCAAGGATGGCTTTGATTTGGAGCAACTGTGGCCGGAAGCTGTGCGTTATCGGGTACGGGTCAACAATGCCTGGACGGTTTGGGGACTGGTCTCAGGGGCCATGCCCAGAATTCACATGGTTCCATTTCAGGAAGAGGCCCTCGAAACGCCGGCCTACGATAACGGACTCATTGCCTTGACCATGTTCGCGCCGGAGCCCGATCCGGAAACCGGAGCGGCCCGTAGCGTACCCCGCGATTCGACCTGGGGTTTCAATATCGACGACGGTTTCTCCATGGCACTGTACGCACCCTCTATTCGAGTCGGGGCATCAGGCGCCTTGGCCGCCGTGGATGTGGATGAAGAACTGGCCGAAGAAGAAGGAGAAGAACCCTTAGTGGCAGATGACCGAGTCTACTTGCTTTATGAAGGCTCGAACGCAATGTTGGAGTTTTTCCCGGATAATTTGGAGCCTTCCAGCTACATTCTGTACCAATAGTCTTTCCCTTCATTGACTTAATCAAATCTGGCCTGATACCTTTTGTGCTTCAGCACACATGGAACGGGAAGGGACCAGCATGGCTCAGCGCGACGAGATAATGGAATTCTTGGACGAAGTATTAGAGCCCAAAAAATACCGGGATTATTGCCCGAATGGTTTGCAGGTCTACGGCAAAGAGCAAATAGGGTGCTTGGCTACCTGCACTTCGGTATCGGCTGAGTTCTTTCGGCAGGGGCGGGAAAAAAATGCTGATCTTTTGCTGGTACACCATGGGCTTTTCTGGGAGAAAGACAGCCGCGTGATTGACCCTTTGCTCGGCAAACGCCTGCGATTGTTGTTCGAGGCAGATCTCAATCTGGTGGCCTATCATCTGCCTCTCGATGCCCATCATCAATTGGGTAACAATGCGCAGTTGGCGGCTTGTTTGGGTTTGCAGGACTTAGATTTTGAATTCGCAGCTTACGGCGGCAGTTATATCGGTTGTCGGGGTCGACTGCCTGCGCCCTTGCCGCTTGGGCAAGTGACCCAAGAATTGGCAAAGAAAATAGACACCCAACCCTGGATTTTCGATGGTGGTAGCGGGCAGGCCTCGTGCTTGGGGGTGGTTTCTGGTGGTGCCGGCGAGATTCCTATTTTGCAAGAGGCCGTACGGGCCGGCTGCGACACCCTGGTGACCGGTGTTTTGTACGAACAGTCTCTGGCCGTGGCCAGGGAAGCCCACCTGAACGTAATTAGTTTGGGACACTACAACTCGGAAAAACTGGGTGTCCAGGCTTTGGGGGAAGCGGTTGGGGAAAAATTTGGAATCGATGTGATTCATTTGGACGTACCCAATCCCTTGTGAGACGATGCGGGATGCGGTGGTTTATGGACATTGAAAGGGTCTGATGGATACGGGGCAACGCATTGGGCGCTATGTCCTGAGCGAAAAGGTCGGCAAGGGTGGCATGGCCGAGATCTTTCGCGCCGAAGAGACTTTGCCGGAAGGTGGCAAACGCATAGTCGCGATTAAGCGCTTGTTTCCCAAACTTAGTGCAGATCGTGAGTTCGTGGGCATGTTCGTAAATGAGGCACTCATTGCTTCGAATATGGACCACTTCAATATCATCAAGACCTACGATTTACTGAATTTCGGTTCCTACTATTACATCGTGATGGAGTATCTCGAGGGCCAGGACCTTGAGGAATTGGTGATTCTCAAGGATCCCACTGGGATGCTGCTGTCCATTGCGGAAATAGGCTACGTCATCCATGAAGTAGCCATGGGACTTGACTACGCCCACAATGACACAAACCGTTCGCTGGGCGGGTCGGTTGTGCATCGAGACATTAGTCCCGGCAACATACTCATTGGTTGCCAGGGCAGTGTGAAGATTACCGATTTTGGCATTGCCCGTGCGACCCAGTACGCGAGTTTTACCCGACCGGGGGTACTCAAGGGCAAGTATGAGTATATGGCGCCTGAATATGTAAAAGGCGAAGAGTTCGATGGCCGGGCAGATTTGTTTTCTCTGGGAGTGGTTCTTTACGAATTGCTGACCGGTGACAACCCGTTTTTGGGAGTTACTCCGCAGGCCACCTGGGATGCCCTTCTCAAGCAAGAGGCGCCGCCGCCTTCGAGTACCAACCCGGGACTGACCAAGGCGGTCGATCAGGCTGTGGCCAGAGCCTTGGCCAAAGATCCACGAAAGCGATTTCAAAGCGGAGAAGAGTTTGCCGACAGTATGCAGAAGCTGTTCGTCAATGAGGGCCGGCAGGAAATAAGCGCTGCCCTTGGCGTCAGGGTAAAGAAGAGCATGAAAACTGGGTTTCAGGTCGAGACGACTTTACATGATATTGAGGAGTTTATGCCTCCAGACGAAGGCCAGGGTGACTCTACCCGCGAAGTGTACCTGGACGAAATGCTGGAGTTGATCGATCCCGTCGATGTTCCCCAACCACAGTTGGACATAGACGATTCAGTTGAATATGAGACCATGACCGGAGAAATTCCAGGTGAAGTAACAGCGCCGAGGATTCCCCGACCCAGCGTTGCTGATATTCACCCGCCCCGCAAACGGAACAAATTGTTCTGGATGATTCCCTGTGCCTTAGTTCTGATGGTCGGCTTGGCGTGGTTGCTATGGCCAGCCGAGACCGGCTACCTATACGTGACCTCAAATCGACGGGCCGAAGTGTTTGTCGATGGTCAGCGCAAGGGATTGGCGCCGATAGATAAATTGCCGCTGCAGTTGGGCTGGCACACTATCGAGGTCAGAAGACCGGGCAGAAAGAAAACGAAAAAATTCCGTCGTGAGTTGACCGAAGAAGGACAGGAAATCTCTCTGCGGGTGAAATGGAAAAGGAAAAGTCGCGTTCGAAAACCGGAAAAACGCAAGCCCAGCACGAAGAAGAAACCATCGGCGAAAGGCAAAATAGCCAAGCCCGGGAAAAAACCGACAAAAACAAAAAGGAAGCCAGTGAAAAAAAGGAAAAAACGCTAGGGTAGTTAGCGTTGCACCATCAGAAGGAGAGAGAGTGGAACCCGAGTACCAGGAAAATTTTTTTGAAGCCCACGATGGCTTGAGCCTGTTCTTTCGAAAGTGGGTGCCCGCGGATGCCAAAGGTTTGGTGGCGTTGGTTCATGGTTTTGGTGAACACAGTGGCCGGTATCTGAAACTCGCGGAAAGTTTGGGAGAGGCCCACTGGGCCGTGAGTGCATTTGACTACCGAGGCCACGGACAAAGCGGTGGCCGCCGCGCCCACGTCGATAGTTTTGATGATTACCTTCGTGATGTTGATGCTTTCCTGGCAGAAAACAAGCGCCAGGGATTGCCGAAGCCTATCTTGTTGGGACACAGTCTGGGGGGCTTGATCGTCGCCCGGTATTGCGAAAGAAAAATAGAGGACGTGGCTGCGGTTGTGCTTAGTTCACCTTTCTTGCGTATGGCCATCAATTTGCCACGAACCAAGGCGATGCTGGGAACGCTTTTGTCGGGGCTGGTTCCAACCCTGTCGGTGAAAACAAATCTCGACCCCTATGTGCTTAGTCACGATAAAAGCATGGTGGAAGAGTACACAGCCGATCCACTGGTCAGCAATGTGGCCTCTGCTCGTTGGTTTACCGAGGTGACGAAAACCCAAGATAAGGTGCTGGCAGATGCCAAAAAATTCCAGCATCCTTTGTTGAGCCTGAACGCGGGAGAAGATTTTATTTCTTCGCTGGCCGGCACGAAAAAGTTCTTCAAGGCCGCTGCCAGCCCCCAAAAGATCATCAAGATTTATGATGGATTTTACCACGAAATATTCAACGAAATAGATCGGGCCCGGGTGATAAAGGACTTGGGAGATTGGTTAGAAAACTTTCGCAATTCATAATTGATTTTGGGTTGACAAGTATGTGTCTTGTCGATACCCTAACTTCTGCATCAAAAGAGAGAGAAGAATCATTCGCAAAAAGCAGGAGCTGACTTCTTTATTCGAGGGAGACCAATAATGGCTTCTGAACCACCAGGAATTATTGGCAAAGGTATTGGAATTAGAGGTAATTTGAGCGGCGGCGGTGATCTCATCATCGAAGGCACGGTCGAGGGCCAGATTTCACTTAAAAACCATCTGACCATCGAGGAAACGGGTGTTGTGCGTGCCGACATCGAAGCAGAACGCTTGACCATCAAGGGTGAGGCAAGCGGAAACATTGTTGCTAGTGAGAAGGTTTCGATTTTAGCGCGGGCGAAGGTAGTGGGTGATATTCGCGCGCCGGTAGTTATCATCGAGGATGGGGCCGGCTTTAAAGGGAACGTTGAGATGGACGTTCCGATCCCAGAAGGAATTCTCTGAGACTAACATAAAGGCAAGGAGACGATCATGGCGAACGTCATCGGCAGCTCTATCGTGATCGACGGCGAAATCACGGGCGACGAAGATTTGGTGATTCAGGGAACCGTGAAAGGTAAAATAACCCTAAAAGAGAGCCTCTATGTTGAAGAGTCTGGCGAGGTGGAAGCGGATATCGAAACCAAGAATGTTGAGGTTTCTGGTTCCGTGACCGGAAACATTCGCGCGTCAGACAAGGTAGAGCTCAAGCAAGAAGGAAGAATGGTTGGGGATATTAAGGCGCCTAGAATTCTCATTGCCGACGGCGCCACTTTTAAAGGCAATGTCGACATGGACCGATAGCCCGAGACGGCAAAGGACTTGTTCATGGCTGATACCAATACAATCATCGGGGATACCATTCTGGTTCAGGGCAACTTGCAAGGAGACGAAGATCTTACCGTGCAGGGCCGGATAGAAGGAACGGTCAACCTGAGCAAGACGCTCATTATCGAGCAAAACGGTATTGTCAAAGCGGATGTTGAAATTTCCAATGCAGTCATTAGCGGCGTGATGGTAGGCAATTTGACCGCTAGCGATTCTGTGGAAATCACCGAGACGGGAAGAATGCTAGGTGATATCCGTTCGCCCCGAATTATGATCGTCGAGGGCGCGCTATTTAAGGGCAATGTGGACATGGGTGACCTGGAAATGCCGCGACCGGAGAGTACGAGCAGCTCTGCTGCCAGTGACCGCCGGCCTGCCTATACCCCACGTCCCCTGAGCCGTCCCGAGCCGAAAGCCACACCACCGAGCCCCTCGCGGCCTGTTGCCAGGCCAGCTCCTGCCCCGGCCCCGGCCCCGGCACCGATGAGGGTCGAGAAGAAGGTAGTAAGTGCCGAGAAGCCCAGACCGGCCAAGAAGAAAGTAGTGGTCAAGAAAAGGCGGCACTAACGGTGGTATCCACCCCTAGTTCTATCTCCTCACCCGAAGACCGTGCGCAGCTGTTGGAGTTGTTGCGAACAAAGTCCTATCGGGAAGGAGAGGTCGTTCTGAGTTCCGGCAAAGTGAGTGACTTCTACGTTGATTGTCGGCAGACCTCTCTCAACGCCCTGGGGCAAGTGCTGATTGGCCGGCTGATTTACCAGCTAATCAAACAGGAATATCCGCAGGCCATTGCGGTGGGCGGGCCTACCTTAGGGGCAGACCCTATGGTTTGTGCCGTCAGCTTGACCAGTGCCCTGCATGAAAATCCACTGCATGCTTTCATTGTCCGCAAAGAAGCCAAAGGCCACGGCACCGGTGCCTGGGTCGAGGGCATGGGCAATATCGAAAAAGGGGCAGAAGTGATCATGGTCGAAGACGTGGTCACCTCAGGCGGCTCTTTGTTGCGTGCGATTTCGAGGGTGGAGGAGGCGGGTCTGAATGTCTTGGCCTCCATAATTTTGGTCGACAGAATGGAAGGGGGAAGAGAGACGGTCGAGAAGGCCGGGCACAAACTCATTTCCCTTTTTTCTCGCCACGATTTCCTGCCAAATAAACCCTAAAAATGCATGGGTTCCGGTGCCTCAGGCTTGACCTGGGAGTCAAGCGCGTGATATTCCTATGCTCAAAATGAAGCCAATAGTTAGGGTATTTCAAGCAAATAAAATGAAAGCAAAAATACAGAGAAAAAGTTTTAAATACATGGATAAAAAATGGATAGTTTAAAGCACGATAAAGTACTGTTA
>JAUVBB010000008.1 GCA_030591445.1 Deltaproteobacteria bacterium
AAAAATTGCATTGCTTTTCGGCAATGCAATTTTTGCAACAACGTCCCCCGTCTTCGATTTAGCGCAACCAGACCGGCGAGGTCCAGGCGCGTTCTTGAATGGCGCGATAGAAGCGGGGGTCGGAACAGCTTTCCGGACGCTGGTCGGCCGCGAGGGTATGGCACTGGCGAACACTCCAGCGGCAGGTGGGAACTTCCAGCACCCGGGCATAGTAAAAGGCGGGTTGGGTCGGATCAAAGGCAGGATCGGACCAGACGGCACACAATTGCTCGGAGCCGGCGCCGTCGGTCTCACAGCTGTCTAAATTGACCGCGCCAATGTCAGCCGCCCCGGCCACCTCAAAGACTTTTTCGCGAAGACGACCGGCTTCGTCGAGCCAACCTTTGACCACTTGAATTCGCTGCAGTTTGGCGCCGACATCGGCCTGGGCCCAGACGGCAAAGGTCGGAGCATCACCGGCAGGGCCGGCCTCCAGAGTTCCACCCATGGGCACGCCCTGGCCATAGCCCAACTCGACGCGGTCTTTACGCTCGCAAAGATTGTCGGGAAAATCCCAGCCGGCAAAGAAGCGCACTTCGATGCGGGGCCCGGAGGTGCCATAGACCTCGCGGCGACGAAAGGCCTCGAACAAGGCATCGCGAGAGTTCTCCACCGCCCATACCGCCGCCAGGCCACCGGGGCCATGACGAACACCATGGTGGGTCATGTTGCCGGGACCAAGACGCTTTTCGACAGTGTCGTCGGTAGTGCCCACATGGCCTTCGAACTGCCGCTCGTCGACAAAACCGGCGGTGGCGTTGTGGGTATCGGTCGAGCCAATGATGCCCAGGCGAAAGGGATTGATGCCCAGACGGGCTTCTTCGGCCAGGCCGGTTTTGAGCACATTGCGCACGAAGTCGTGCTTGGACACACAACCCAATAGCGATACCCCACCGGCGCCGGGCACGTCCCCGCAATCGGCGTGCGGCCCGAAGCGTTCCTTTTCGAAATCGCAGAGCGGATCATTGTGGTTGCCGCCGCTGTCGAGAGTCGCATCGCACTCCATGTCCCCTTTGTGCTGGAATATCTCCACCAAGGGTTCCATCTGCGCGCGCAAGGCCGCCCGTTCGCGGGCAAGCTCCAGGCTCTCCGTGCCGGGGTCAAACAGCTGGCCGTTGGACCAATTGCTGTTGTGGGGGATGGAGATGACATCACAACCGCTGCCGGCCTCGATACAGTTGGCGCGCAGATCGCGCAGCAAGTCCATGGGATCCGGGTATTCGAAATAAGAAGGCGGCAAGTCCGGCACTTCGGCGTTGCGAAAGATGACGTTGCGGTGCAAATTGGTGGCGGCGATGGAGTTGGTGTACTCGTAGGCAACAAAGGAAGTGAAACTGCAGGCCGAGGTTCGATCGTAAGCGTCTTCGGCTGCTTTTTGCACCCGCGCCCAAACTTCCTGAGCCACTTCGAGACAACCTTCGGGGTTGGGCAGGCAAAGATCATCCGAGCGCCGCGGATCGGGCTTGGTCATGCGTACCCCAAAATCAACCACGTCGCTGACATCGCCGCGCCGGTAACTGACACAAGCGGGCGAATCATAGACCGGCGAGCCAGGGCTTACGCAAAGCTCGATCTCGCCCAGGTACTCGTGATGGTCGGTGACCGCGGCAAAATCCAGCGGACGCGACAATTGCACCACCCGCTCACCGTCTTGCCCCTCGACCGGTGAGATGGCCAGTGCCTGGCCCCGGGCAAAATCATAGACATCGTCCGGCGTAGCATGATTGCCATAGGCCCAGGCGTCGAAGGACAGACCGGTGTGGGCATGGAGATCGCCGAAATACAGATTGCGATAAAAGTTGCCATCGCTACAGGGCTCACGTTCCTCGGTATAGCTTAGAGACAATTGCGGCTCGGACTTCTTAGCACAGGCGACAAACAGAACCAGGAACACAAAACAGGCAAGCAAGTAGGCTCTCATCCGATCTCCTTATGGGAAAATTCGAATCGATGCTACTTTCGTGCCGTTTTGCTGTCAATTGGATATCAATCAGAATCTTTCAGATCATAGCGGGCCACCAGCTCTTCCAATTGGCGGGCCATGCTATTGAGGGAATCACTGCCCTTTTCTACCTGCTGGGTGCTGTTGAGGTTCTCGGAAGCGGCCTGGTTCACGCTGGTCATGGCCTGGGCTACCTGTTCCAGACCAACGACTTGTTCGTTCGAGCTGATGGCAATTCGCTTGGCGTTTTCCGCCGAGGTAGAGATAACCCCGCCCAGGCGTTGAATGACAGCACCGGTGTTCTTGATGCTGTTGACCCCAGCCTCGGCGCGCTCGCGACCCGCCCGGGCCATGCGAAACACGCCTTCGATGGCGGTCTGGATATTGTTCAGGGTCTTGCCCACCTGGGAGGTGGCCTGCTTGGACTGAGACGCGAGATTCTTCACTTCTTGGGCCACCACCGCAAAACCAAGACCGGACTCTCCTGCCTTGGCTGCCTCAATCGAAGCGTTGACCGCCAAAAGATTGGACTGCTCGGCCACCTGATTGACCATGGCAATAATCTCGCCCACTTCACTGACCTGGCCGCGCAGGTCTTCGATACCGGCGGCGATTTGCTCTGATTGCGCGCGGATACGGTCGATTTCGGCGGCCGACTCTTCCACTGCCCCCAGTCCCTCCTGGGAGACGTTCATCGACTCTTCCGAACTCTCCACGATGGCGCCTGCGCTCTGCTTGGCCACTTGACCTGATTGCTTCATTTCTTCGATGGTAGCAGTGGTCTCGGCGATGGACGAGGCTTGTTCGCTGGCCGCGGAACTCAGCTGGGCGGTAGCGCTGGTCACTTCCGATGAAGTCTCCATTACCTGGGCGACTGCTTCTTTGATGGCCCCCACTTGATCACGCAAGGCATTGGCCATTTGATCGATCGATCCGCTAAGCTGGGCAATCTCGTTTTCACCGTTTCGGTCCATGACCGGCCGGCTCAAATCTCCCGCGGCCACGCTACGGGCCATGTCGGTCATTTCGGTCAAGGCGCCGGTGACCCCGCGCAAGATGAAGACCGACAGCAGCGTTAGCAGAGCCAGAATAATAACGGTCACCAAAATGGCAGTCCGGGTAGAGGTCTGGATGGTGTTTCCCGCCGCCACGAAAGCAGCTTTCATTTCTTTCTGATCGCTTTCGATGGCCGCGGTCAGCATCTCGTGAACCGCGTTGAATTTCTTGGTCATGGCGGCTATCTGCTCGATTTCCGCCCCACCAAAGGAAAATGATTCATCGTCCTCAGCGACCAGCATTTGCCGGCTGGTCTGAACTGCCAGTTGGTAATAGTCTTGAAAGGCGGCCGCAAATTTTTCTACATCCTGCTCATTTCGTATCGGGTTTAGCTTGGACTCCGCTAGCAATTTCTTCATATGATCTTCTACCAAGGCCACCTCTGCCAGGATTTCTTCGTCCGCGGTGGCCACCGCATCCTGAAATTTGCGTTGGACTTCCTCTAGTTGTCCCTCTAACTGCATGCTCAGTTGCAAAGCCGGGACAAAGCCGGTCTCAATCCGCTCCAAGTGGCTCTCGTTTTGCTTCCCGATCCACAAGGTCTGCACGATGATCAGGATAAAACCACTGGCCGCCAACAAGGGCATCATGGCCACTGTGTATCCAAGTTTCAGATTCTTGAGCAAAAGCAGTCATCTCCAAACTAGGCAGTTCCTGTTTCAAAACTATGGAACCATTGTGACCGAAAAAGAGGGCAAGCACAAATTGGCCAAGGTCATGCCGAGGAATGAGTGATAACAGTTCGGTTCAGGATGAGGAGTCAGCCATCAAGGATGGGGGGCTACTTCACTAGTGGCAATCAGGCGGAGTCTTTCAGCTCATAGCGGGCCACCAGCTCTTCCAATTGGCGGGCCATGCTATTGAGGGAATCACTGCCCTTTTCTACCTGCTGGGTGCTGTTAAGGTTTTCGGAGGCGGCCATGTTCACGCTGGTCATGGCCTGGGCTACCTGTTCCAGACCAACGACTTGTTCGTTCGAGCTGATGGCAATTCGCTTGGCGTTTTCCGCCGAGGTGGAGATGACCCCGCCCAGGCGCTGGATGACAGCACCAGTGTTCTTAATGCTGCTGACCCCAGCCTCGGCGCGCTCGCGACCCGCCCGGGCCATGCGAAACACACCTTCGATGGCGGTCTGGATATTGTTCAGGGTCTTGCCCACCTGGGAGGTGGCCTGCTTGGACTGCGACGCGAGATTCTTCACTTCTTGGGCCACCACGGCAAAACCAAGACCGGACTCTCCCGCCTTGGCCGCTTCAATCGATGCGTTGACCGCCAAAAGATTTGACTGCTCGGCCACCTGATTGACCATGGAAATGATTTCGCCCACTTCGCTGACCTGGGTGCGCAAACCTTCAATACCGGTGGCAATTTCCTCCGATTGCTCGCGGATACGATCGATTTCGGCGGCCGATTCTTCCACTGCCCCTAGTCCCTCCTGAGAGACATCCATCGATTCTTCCGAACTTTCCACGATGTTGCTGGCGCTCTGCTTGGCCACTTGACCCGATTGCTTCATCTCTTCGATGGTGGAGGTGGTCTCGGCGATGGACGAAGCTTGTTCGCTAGCCGCGGAACTCAACTGGGCGGTCGCGCTGGTCACTTCCGATGAATTCTGCAGAAGTTTGCTAACTGCTTCTTTGATGGCACCTACTTGATCACGCAAGGCATCGGCCATCTGATCGATCGATCCGCTGAGCTGGGCAATTTCGTTTTCACCATTGCGGTTCATGACCGGCCGGCTCAGATCGCCCGCGGCCACGCTACGGGCCATGTCGGTCATTTCGTTCAGGGCGCCCGTGACCCCGCGCAAGATAAAGGCCGACAGCAGCGCCAACAGAGTCAGAATAATGACGGTCACAATAATGGCGGTCCGGGTAGAGGTCTGGATGGTCTCTCCCGCCGACATGAAAGCAGCTTTCATTTCCTTGCGATCATTTTCGGTCGCCTTGGCCAACATCTCTTTCACCGTGTTGAGTTTCTTGGTCATGGCCCCTATCTGCGCGGTGAGTTCCTCGGCACCCAGGGCCGAAGATTCATCATCCTCGGCGACCATCATTTGCTGGCTGGTCTTGACCGCCACCTGATAGTAGTCTTGAAACGTCGCTTCAAACTTCTCCACATCCTGTACATTGCGGATGGGATTGAGCTTGGATGCCTCCAGCAACTTCAGCACAACATCTCGGACTAGCGCCACCTCCTGCAGCATGTCTTCGTCCTGGATGGCCACCGCCGCTTGCAATTTGCGCTGAACTTCGTCTAGCTGTTTTTCCAACTGCATGCTCAGTTGTAGAGCCGGGACATAACCGGTCTCGATCCGGTTCAAATGGGTTTCGTTTTGCCTCCCGATCCATAAGGTTTGAACAATGATCAGGATAAAGCCAATCGCCGCCAACAAGGGCATCATGGCCACCGTGTATCCGAACTTTAGATTTCTGAACATGAGCAGTCGTCCCCTAGAATTACGATGTGATACTCAATCTAAGAAAGACAAGCAAAATGCATGCCCAATCACCTCGCAAAAACGGAAGCCGCTCCAACACTCGAAAAAAAATAAACAATACTGGGCAGCTCAGGAATCTCGCACCGTATTTTAGCACCATCAATTGGTAACTGTTCACAACATCTCTTGGCCAATGTTAGCAACTCTAGCAAATGAAATCTATGCCACCTAGACCGGACACTCCGGGTTGTGGCAATGTCTAGTTTCTATCGGGTAGATTTTCCAACAAGGAAGCCTTGATGACTTCCAAGGAGCTGCAAGGCTGGCCCTGGGCCAGGCTTTCGGCGGCATCCAAATCACAAAAGCCGTCGGCGTCTTTTTCGAAACCCTCTACTTGGGTTATTTCTACCGCCAGCAAGATGTGATCCGGCTCTGGGCTGGTCAAGATAACCCGCCAGACCTCCCCGCGGCAGGGCCCGTCACCCGACGAATAGGCGGAAGTACCACTGCCATACCAACCAGAGCCGTCGTTGCCGGTATCAAAAGCCCATCCCGAAAGGTTGAAAGAGTCATCAGCTGCCTCTTGGCGGCAGTTTTCCAGATCGAGGCAGGTCATCGCCGAAAGAAAGTCGATGATGAAATTATCCACGCGCACGTACATCATGGTGGCAGACTGGGTCTCCATAATCGACGGTCCTTCTAGATCACAAGCGTCCAAATTCTCGGTCCAGGAATCAATCTGGTAGATTCCCTCAAATTTGGTCTCGATCCCGGAACCGCCGCAGCCGCAGGCAAGCATCATCAAACCCGTGGACAGAATCGACACCATAAGCAGTGATCTATTTGTACCCTTCATCCAGCGCCTCCATTGAGCAGTGGAATTTTATTCTTCACCCAGGTAAACTTTTCTCGATATCAAGTACTCTAGCACGGGAAGGCGCCATGACAAACACGCCTGTGGATGAACGCTACGCCGGTTGTTGGGAAAAGTCGGCGGTCTTGGCCGAGCCGATATCCGGCCGGGACCTGGACCTGGCCGGGTTTGCCTTTCATCGGGTGGTGGCTCAACTGTTCTTACATCGGGCCACTGGAAGCTTGACCTTGCATCATAGCCAATTCGAAAAGCTGGTCGTATTTCGTGATGGCTACCCGGTGCTGGCCGAATCGAACTTGGCCGACGAATCATTGGAACGTTTTTTGGTCAAGCGAGAGCTCCTGGACGAACCCACCCTCTATGCGGCCTTGAGCGAAGCAGTCGCCCAGAAACGTCCCCTGGCCGAAATCCTGGTCGCCGGCGGTCAAATCGAGCCTTCGGTGTTGTTCTCGGCTTTGCGCCGTAATTTCGGCCTTTGTATTCTCAATGCCTTTCGTACCGATGTGGGCAAGCTGCGTTTCGATGCCTCTACTCCCGATTTGGAGAACCGTCTGGAACTCAAGATGCAGCCCTCAGCCCTGTTGTTGCGCGGCATCTGTGGCTTTTCTCCTCTGAACGGCATCCAAGCTGAGTTCCAGGAGGCAATCGATTTGCCCTTTCGGATCCGGCCGCAGGCATTAGAAGACATGAAAGAATTACAGTTGAACACGGTTGATCGGAGGGCCGCCGATGTCCTGTCCGATCCGCACACGGTATCGAGCCTGGCCCAGACTGCCAAAATCAGCGATGAGATGGCACTTAGGCTCTTGTATTCTTTTGCGCTATTGGGCCTGGCCGGCCCGGCCGCTTTGGTCGAAAAGGAACAACGATCGCAACAAGAAGCCGCGCGGGCAACCGTACCCGAACCTGCCCCGGCGGCCCCGCCCAGCGATACCCTTTTGGAGAAAAAACCCCTGGTCGAAGCCATGGCCAAGGCCATCGATCACGCCTACCTGGTGGTCAAGGGACAAACCTACTTTCAAGTGCTGGGGGTCGAAGAAAACGCCAGCCCCGAGGAAGTTAAACGCGCCTTTATCGAACGCTGCCACCATCTGAGCCCCATGCGTTTTGCCGATTACGAACTGGGCGAGAGAATCGAACAGGTAGAGGAAATCTTCGTTACCTTGGCCCGCGCCTATGCTTTCTTGTCCCATCCCGGTTTGCGTAAAGAGTACCAAAAGCGGCTGGCGGCCAAGGAAAACAAACAGGCCCAGCAAGCTAAACAGCCCAAAGCTACTGCCGGGGCGGCTTTTGCCATCAAGACCGAACTGCTCAAAAGCGACACCCACATCGCCAAGGGCCTGGAGATGATAAAACAAAAACGCTATTCGGAGGCGGCCAAATACTTCTCCTTCGCCGTTGATGTCGACGCTACCAACCCCAAAGCCTATGCGCACCTGGCCATGGCCTATTTTCTGACCGATCCGGCCACCGGCCTGGCTACCGCGATTCAATTCATCCAGAAAGGCCTGGCCATCAACCCCCAATCCGCGGTGGTAAATTTCAACTTGGGCCGCATTTACGAAATGGCCAGAGACAAGCCCCAAGCCTTGGCCGCCTATCGCCAATGCCTGCAAGCCGACCCCCAGCACAAATCCGCCCGCGCCGCCGTCCTGCGCCTGCAATAAGGCTAAATCGAAAACTCATTACTTCGCAATCACGCCGGCCGCCTCCGCCACCCGGGCCAGTTCCGGATAAGGCTTGGCCCCGACCACACGCTGCCCGTTGGCAAAAACCAAGGTCGGGATGCTGTTGACCCCGGCTTGCCGGGCTTCGCTACGGATGGCATCAACCCCCGCCAGATATCGATCTTGACTGCGCGCCGCCAAGGCCTGCTCCGAATCGAGACCAGCGCGGCGAGCAATCTCGGCAAGTTGCGCGGAATCCTCTAGATTGGCCCCCTCCCGCCAAACCGCGGCCATGGCCATCTCTCTAAACTGCGTGAGTCTACCTTGTTCGCGCGCGTATTCGGCCACCGCCAGCGCCGCCCGCGTATTTTGCAGACGGTCCCCCACGGTCATGGCACCCAAACCATGACTCTGCGCCACCTGCTGGATATGATCTATCATGGGCTCAAGCTGATCCCGGGCAAAGACCCGATCCAGCAACACTCCGCCGACCGGCGTCTCCGGATGAAGTTCAAAACCCCGCCAATCCAACTCGATGTCGTAAACCTCTTGCAACCTGACCAGGCCGCCTTGCTCCGCAATGAAGCAAAAAGGTCAGACAAAATCCGAGTAAAGTTTTATCACGCTGGTCATGGCTCACCTCCATCTATTCTGAACTTGCCGGGTAATGTAGCGCCGAAACAGCAATAAGTTCAACCCTGCAAAATGGTTACTCACCGACTGCAATTACCGTACAGTTGTAATATGGCTCTATTTGTACATTTTCTCTTGACAATACTTCAGTAAATCTATAGCCAGTCTCGTTCCTTGGGCGCAAACGCCCGACTCGTTAATGTAGTCCAAACAAAGGGAGAGGGAGAAATCATGAGACTGGATATGGTTCGAAAAACAATGATGGTAAGTTTAGTGGCAGCAGCAACAATGATCTTCGCTTGCGGAGAAAGCGGCCAGATGGAAAACAGCCTGGCCAGCCAGGAACAAGCACTTGAGGGCAGCTGTGAAAAACCAGACCTGCTGATGGTGTTGGACAAGTCCGGCTCCATGGCCTGGACCAACCCCGACGGAACCGTCAACTGGACCGAAGCCAAATCGGCTATCACCACCATAACCAACCAATATCACACCGATGTCCGCTTCGGCTTCGAGCTGTTTTCTTCGACCGCTTTCATCCCCACCGTGAGGGGCAATTGCCAAATCGAGACCACTCCGGAAATCATCCAGAATACCCTCAACTATTACAACCCCGGTGGCGGCACCTATATGGTAAGAGCCATGACCACCGCGCGCACTGAAATCATCCGGGCCATCCAAGTCGATCACGCCAATGGCATCTTTGGCCGCAGCCAGAACATCATGTTTGTCACCGACGGTACCCCCACCGACCGCTGCCCGACCACCGAGATGGCCGCCTTGCGTAGCCTGACCATCGACGGTTGGACCTACGATGTCAAAAGCTACATCATCGGCTTCGGCTCTGGCGCCAACGCCACTTGCCTCAATAACCTGGCCAACGCCGGGGGCACCGAGCGCTGCTCGGTCGCCGGCTGCACCCGCTACTACGTGGCATCTGATAGCGCCAATATGACCCTGGCCATGGACGAGATCATCAACATCGCCACCCAAGAAATCTGCAACGGCCTCGACGATGACTGCGACGGTCAAATCGACGAAGGCAATCCGGGCGGCGGCGCCGACTGCGCCACCGGCCTCTTGGGCGAATGTGCCGCCGGCAGCCTAAACTGCATCGACGGTGCTCTGGAATGTACCCAGTTGGCCCAGCCGGTCGCCGAAATTTGCGACGGCCTCGACAACGACTGCAACGGTATCGTCGACGAAGGCAACCCCGACGGCGGCAATGTTTGTGTCACCGGCCTGTTCGGCCTTTGTGGCACCGGCATCGACGCCTGCAGCAACGGCGCCCTGGTCTGCAACCAGACCGTATGGCCCGTTATCGAGATTTGCGACGAGTACGACAACGATTGTGACGGCGAAATTGATGAAGGCGGCGTTTGCAACCAGCCTCCCGTGGCTCTTTGCCAAGACATCACCCTGAGTGCCGATGCCCAATGTGTGGCTTGCGGCTCGATCAACAACGCTTCCTACGATCCGGATGACGATCCCATGACCTTTGGCCAAAGCCCGGCTTGCGACTATGCCCTGGGCCAGACCCTGGTCACCATGACCGTCGCCGATCCCGAGGGCGAGACCGACGCTTGCGTCGCCACCATCACCGTAATCGATGACACGCCGCCGACCGTGCTTTGCAACGCGCCGGCCACCATCACCCCTCCCGACGCGCCGATTTCCTTCGCCGCTTCCGTCGAGGACAATTGTGGCGCCGCAGTCGAAATCATCGCCTTTGATTGCTGGACCTTCACCAAGAAGGGCAAAAGAATAGACAAGACCGAGTCTTGCGTAGTCAGCTTTGATGGCGACACCCTGACCATCGACGATTCCGGCGGCGTGGGCGACAACATCGGCTGGACCGTGGTCGGCACCGACGCCAGCGGCAACCGCACCGAGACCGCCTGCCAGATGGAAGTGATCAACCCCAGCTTGGATCTCATCAAGCTCAAGAAATAAGACAAACTAGCTTTTCTTCCCCCCGCAGTTCCCCTCGCCCATGTGGAACACCATCACCACCCACGACGGCATGAAGATCGATGCCCACCACACCGAGCCTGGCGATTGTGGCTGCGGAGAAGCTGAAGGCAGCTGCGACATTGACGGCGGCACTGGCTGCTCCAGCGCGGCCACCGGCACCCGGAGTGATTCTGCTTTCTGGTTGTTCTTGCTAGCCGGTCTGCTGATTCGGCGAAAACACATCGGCAAAAACAAAACCACCGTGGGTAACAACTTCGCCTGATTGGATGGCAATGGGCTTTCCAAACATGGGCCCGGCGTAGGCGAAGGTGTGAAATTCGCCGCGCTCGCCGCAAGGATCTACTTCGGCGGGCAGGTCGGCCAGAAAGTCGGCATCGAAAGTGCGCCCCACAAAGGCCGGATCGAGCTGTTTGGGATCGACACAGGTAACATGGGCGCGCAGACCGGCGGTTACCATTTCCTGGGCCAGTTGAGCAGTAGGACGACCCCACAAGGGAAAGATCGCTTCGATCCCGGTACCGGCAAGCCGCTCTTCGCGATAACGGCGAATGTCCTCTAAAAACAAATCCCCGAAGGCCATCCGGGTGATGCCGGCGGCGGCGGCGCGCTCCATAGCCTCGTTCATGACCCGGTCGTAGTCCTCATGGCTGCAGGGGTCGGGTAGATTCACTTTGATCAAATCAAGACCGGCCGCGGCAGCCTGGGTTTCGAGCAAAGTTTCGCGCACGGCATGCATCGACACCCTGGCCACGGTTTGATTCAAGCTGGTCAGCAAGGCCACTACTTCGATTTCCGGTTGCCGGCGCAGCTCATGCAGAGCCCAGCTGCTGTCCTTGCCGCTGCTCCAGGCCAGAATGGTTTTTTCTTTGGCGTGATTATTTTCCATGTTTCCCCAACCAGGCATTAACCTTGGCTAGGGTTTCTACGCGATCTTCACCGGCCTGGGCAAATGTTTTTCGGGCTTGGCCGGCCAAAGTCAGAGCCCGCTTCTTATTCCCGCCCTTGGCCAAAAGCGCTTGGGCCAGCAAAAATCGAGTATCGGCCAGATCATTGGGGTCGCCCGGCCCGGTCGCGCGCAGGTCGAGCGCGCGTTCGAGCATTTCGACCGCGGGACCCGCCTGGTTTCGGGCCAAGTGGGCGCCGCCAATACAGTTGAGATTGAAGCCCACAATCGGATGCCGCGGTCCCAGCGCGGCGGTAGCAATTTCCAGTGCCTGTCGGCACTGTTTTAGGGCGCGACCTGGTTTGCCCTCGGCAATCGAAAGCTCACCCATGTTGTTGAGCACCAGAGCGATGCGCGGATGACGGGGCCCGTAAATGCGCTGGGCAATTTCCAACGCCCGCCGGTAATGTTCGTTGGCCTCCTGGTACTGGCTCAACTCCAACTCCACGCTAGCCAAATTGGACAAAACCATGGCCACCCGGGAATGATTTGGTCCCAGCGCCTTTTCGACGATGGCCAAGGCCTTGATATAGAGGGTATGGGCTTGGGCGAACTTCCCCTGCCGAAGCAAGACCGCGCACAAATTACTCATGGCATGGGCCACGCTCGGATGGCCAGGACCCAAAACCCGGCTACGAATGTTCACCGCCCGTTGAAAGGCTTGCTGAGCTTGCTGGTAATGTCCTTGCTCAACCAAAGTAGTAGCCAAGTTGTTGAGCCCCGCGGCCACATCCAGATGCTCGGGGCCATGCAGGCGCTCGGTCTCGGCCAAGGCCCGCTCGATCATGCTTTGGGCTTCGCCATACTTGCCCTGGTCGGTTAAAATAATGGCAATCTGGTTGTCGGCAGCCACGGCCAATCCCGGCTGCCGGCCGCAGCGCTTGATCAACACCCGGGCCATGCGCCCAATGGCCAGCGCCTCGGCATAGCGCGCTTGCTGATGCCCGATCACATTAAGTAGTTGCAGGCTGGCCAACACCAGTCTCTCGTCATCTTTGGCCTCGGCTGCCGCCGTGGCGGCCATTTCAAAGGTCTTTTCGGCCTCTTTGGCCTCTCCCGCGCTCGAGAGCAGCGAGCCTTGCAAATAAAAAGTTTCGGCATGCAAAGGCGCGTAGTTCAGCTGGGCACATTGCCCCACCACCTCGCCTACCATTTTGAGTCCTTCGGCATACTTGGCCGCCCGCAGGCGGGCAGAGACTTCTTGCAAGCGGTCCCGCAACTGCTTGACCCTGCGCGCAACTGCCGGATCGTCAGGAGGAGCCACCGCGGTAGTCAAGGCCTGGGCATCGGCACATCGGTCTAGACTCGAAAGCCCCACCACCATCGGCACCGCTTTTTCCAAAACCTCCGCGTCCGAGTGATGGGCGAAGAACTGGGTCATGGCCCGAATTTCGCTTAATTTTCTATCCAGGCATTGCATGCGCAAGTCCATCAACTGATCGGATTGCTCGCCGCGCAGGCGGGTGGCCTCGCAGGCCTGGGTGCGCATGCTCACCCAGGCCTGAGCGCGAGCATCGAGGTGTTTTTCCACTCGACGAAAAGTATCGTTGGCAAAAGACAGCTTGGTTTCGGCAAATGCCGATTGGACCGTTTTTTTGGTCGCGGGATCCCAAACGCCCGCCAGTCGGTCCCGCGCACCTTTACACAATTGCTGCTGCGCCGAACGCCAGACGGCCGTGACCGCGACACTGCCTGCCACCAGGGTCAACACCGCCGCTATCAGAATTACGCGCCGCCATTTGGCTCGCGGGTCATGGGCGAGCTCTTGCAACAACATTTCCAGGGAGGGATAACGTTCTTGCCGGCTGACCGCCATGGCGCGCATGGCAATGCGTCTGAGCCAGGCGGCCACTTTCACTCCGGCCGGGGCCGAATCGACTTTGCCGGTGGTCACCTTGCGCTTGATCTCTTTATAAGTACGCCCGGAGAAAGCCTGTTTACCGTAAAGGGCAAAGTACAAAGTAGCGCCAAAAGCAAATTGGTCGGATTTTTCGTCAAAGGCCTGGCCCAGGCATTGCTCCGGCGCCATATATCCGGGGGTGCCCACCACGGCGCCGGCCATGGTCAATGATGCCCGCAACCTTTGCGAGCCGCTGCTCAGCAAAAAGTCTACCGCCGCCTCTCCACTGAGTCCGGAGTCCGACAAATCGCCAGACATTTCGCCAGCGTCGTTCTCACTTGAAGCCGGCCGCGCCAAACCAAAATCCAAAACCCGCACCCGGCCGTCGTCACCCACGATGATGTTGTCCGGTTTGAAATCGCGATGAATCAAGCCCGCTTGGTGGGCCGCCACCATGCCCCGGCCGGCGGCAATCATCACCGAGACGATTTGGGTCTGGCTGGGCTTTGTTTCTTTCAGCCAGCGGGTCAAAGTCTGACCCTCAACCAACTCCATGGCCACGAAAACTTGCTCGCCCAGGGTGCCAACATCATAGGCCGAAACCACGTTGGGATGCGAAAGCTGAGCCAGAGCCTGAGCCTCGCGCAAGAGCCGGTCGCGCGCAAGGATGGCCTGGCTCTCATCATCGCCATCCTGACTTGCGTGCAAGAGTTTCAGCGCAATTTGCCGATCCAGCTCCGGGTCATAAGCCTTGTAGACCACCCCCATGCCCCCGCGACCCAGTTGATCGAGAATCACATAGCGGCCGGCATTATCGCCACGGGCCAGAAGCGGCTGGGCAGACTCCGTCCCCTCACCCCCGTCTCCCTCCATGCAGGTGTCGGCCCCGGAGAAACCCTGTTCGTCCAAGGTTCGGGGGTTGTCATCATTCCCGTCGAAATCCGCGGACATACACCGCCCCTATGCAATCGCTTGGCTAATGCTTCTTTCTTTCAATTGTTCCCGGCTCCCCTTTTTATGTCAAGGTTATGACCCGCAGCCATTTTCTTCCCTTCGCCATCCTGATACACTGCGGGGTTATGAATCTCCTGCCCGTTTTAGCAATTGGAGGCCTGATCATCGTCCTGCTGGCCTTGGCCTGGTTGGGTTTCGTCCGCCGACCTTGGCGAGGGGCGCGGACCCGGTATCCGGTGGTCTTGGTCCATGGGGTATTGGGATTCAAGGAGATTGGCACCGGCAAGCTGCGCCGTGACTATTTTCGCGGTGTTCCCGAACGATTGGACGAACTAGGCATCCCCTATTATTGCCCGGTATTGCCACCCACCAGTTCCGTCGCCCGCCGGGCGGAGGTCTTGGCCGAATACCTTTGCCAATTGCCCCCGGGCAAGGTCAATCTCATTGCCCACTCCATGGGCGGACTTGATGCCCGCTACGCCATCGATCGCCTGCGTTGCCGGCACAAAGTCGCCTCCTTGGTGACCGTGGGCACGCCTCACTGGGGTACCCGCATTGCCGACCTGGGCGCAAACGCCCTGGGCGACAGAAAACTGCTCAACCGGGTGCTCGATCTGGTCGGCGTTGGTCTGGAGGCATTGGCCGATTTGACCACCGATCGCATGGAAGACTTCAACCGCAATATTACTAAACCGAAAGGAGTATTCTGTGCCAGCGTGCTGGCCTCGGTCACAGATGAAAAGGCCAAGATTCACCCATTATTGGTCTGGAGCCGCTCCTATATCGAGCGCAGCCAGGGCCCCAACGATGGTTTGGTACCAGAAGACTCCCAGCGCTTCGGCCGGGTTTTGTTTGCGATCGAAGCCGATCACTGGGCGGAGATTGGCTGGTCGCAGGCCTACGATGCCCCGGGCCTGTATGAACGCATTTTGCGCGAGTTACGCCGGAGAGGAAAATAAATGGTCGAAGCGGTTATCTTTGACATGGACGGCTTACTGATCGACTCGGAGATCTTCTGGACCCAGGCTGAAATTGAGATTTTTGGCCAAGTGGATATCGCCCTGGATGTCGAGCAATGCCGGCAAACGGTGGGCATGGGACTCGAAGAAGTGGTCAGCTACCGCTACCGACAAAAACCTTGGGACCAGCCCAGTCAAGAAGATGTCATCAATGCCATTCATCGGCGGGTGGTCGAGCTGGTCGCCGAACGCGGCCAGGCCCTGCCCGGCGCGCTTTCGGCCGTTGCCTTCGCCCGCCAACAAGGTGTCCGCCTGGGCCTGGCCACCGCTTCCGATCAGTCGCTTATTGATGTCACCCTCGACCGCCTGGCGCTTTGCAATGCCTTCGATCACATTCAATCAGCTTCCGGCTTGGCCCTGGGCAAACCACACCCAGAGGTCTACCTGCTGTGCGCGAAACAACTGGGTGTCTCGGCCCAACGCTGCGTGGCAATAGAAGACTCTCTGCCCGGCCTGATCGCGGCCAAGGCGGCCCGCATGAAGGCCATCGCCGTACCCGACCCCGTCCTGGCCGCGAATCCTGGCTTTGGTCTGGCCGATGTCTGTTTAGAGTCCCTAGAACAATTCGATGAGACAGTCTGGCAAAAACTTACTTGATGGCTTGCAATGTGTCGGCTTAAACAAAACAATTTCATCCTCGAAATGTTTAGAGACTGTCGATAAATGGAAATACAGAAGAAAAGAAGAAAAGAAGAAGTCATCCCCGAGTCGTTTCTGTCGGGGACCCAGCCTTAGATTTTTTGCCCTAGAATCAACCCCTGGGTCCCCGACAGAAACGACTCGGGGATGACGATTTTAGTTTGAATGTCTAAAAATCGACAGTCTCGAAACATTTCAGAGACGACTATTTATGGATAACTGAACTTCTGATGAGGTCTTCTTACTTGAGACCCTTTTGAAATGCTGCCGCGTGAACTTTGCCGGCGAAGTGAATGGGGCTTTGGCCCCAGATGGGATCCCAGGCCGAGGGATCGGCCTTGCAGAAGATCTGGCATTCTAAGCCATAGCGAATCATGGCCTCTTTTGGCTCCATGCCCAGAATTTTTTGGGCGGCAAGCCAGCTAGCGCCGCAAGGAGCAGCACGCTCTACCGCCACCCCTGCCACCCGGCCATCGTTCACTTGCACCGAAAGCTCCGGGGCGCCGAATTGTTCACCGTAAGCGCCGAGGCAGACCTGCCTCGCCAAGCCGCATCAGGTGGGCGGGCACATCAAGCCTTCGATCTGCAAGCGGCGCCCAGAGGCCACCACCGGAATGCCCAAATCGCGACATCGCAGAGCCAGGGCCTGGGTGATATCCGGGTGGCGCAAGAAGTCCAGCACCAAGTCGGCGTCTAGCCGATCTGGTAGATAGTCCTCGGCCTCGTCGACAACTTCCGGCAAGCAAGCCTCGATAGACACCACCCGTTCTATGCGCAGATCCCGGCCCCGCTCCCGGATGCCCAGGATCTTGGCATCGGCGCTACCGCCTTGTTCGAAAACAACGATTCGTTGCAAGCGGGCTTAGACCTCCTTCAGGCCGGCGTCTAAAATCTCAAGTGCAGTGGTCCCAGTCCCGACCCAGTTGGGCCAGTTCTTTCTTGGTAGGCATACCCTTTTTGCGTCCCGCGATGGATCTGGCCCGGCTCGATCTCCCGGCCGAGCGTTCCTTTTTGGCGATGGGAACGCAGTCTAGTTTCTCTTCTTTTACGTCCTTTACTTCTTCCATTCCTGCTCTCACTTCTCCTCCCTCGTGTATTCCCCCACCCCTTCCTCCTGCCAGCTCTCCAAGTATAACGCACAATGGTGGGAAAAAGTTCCTCCTGCGCAAGCAAATGAACGATTATTTTTGCCTAAGCTCATTTTACCTGCTTGCCCTTCTGCCAAGTTCCGGTCACTTTTACCCCGTCCGGTAGAATATAAGTCCCTTTTCCGTGAGGTAAACCGTCTTTAAATTGTCCCCGATATTGATTGCCATCGGGCAGAGTCAGCGTGCCCCGTCCGTTTTTCTGGTTGCCTTTCCAGCTGCCTTTATATTTTTCTCCGCTGGTCGAGCTGAGCTCACCCTCGCCATTGCGCTGGTCTGCTTTCCATTGCCCCTTATAAGTCCAACCATCGGGCCACGCCATAACGCCAAAACCTTCGCGTTGGTCGTCTTGCCAGCGACAAGTGCATTGTTTGCCATCGGGCCAGGTAAAAACCCCTTTGCCGTGCTTGCGGTCCGCCCGCCAAGCTCCTTGATACTTGCGCTGATCCGGCCAGGTCATGCTGCCTTGACCTTGCTGTTTGCCGGCCAGGAATGCGCCCTGGTAGCGACGCCCGTCGGCCCAGGTCATTTCCGCCTGGCCGCTACGCTTGCCGGCCCGAAAGCTGCCGGTATACACGGTGCCGCCGGGCCAAGTCTTGGTCCCTTGCCCGTCAGGTTTGCCCGCGCGCCAACTGCCCTGGTAGCGGCGACCGTCCGGCCAGGTGTAGACCCCCTGGCCGTTGCGCTGATCGTTTTTCCACTCACCTTCGTATTTGCGGCCATCAGCCAGGAGGTAAATCCCCTTCCCGTTCATCTTGCCGGCCACGAAATCCCCTTCATAACTGCGGCCATTCGGCCAGGTCATCTTGCCCCGGCCCTGCATCTTGTCGTCTTGCCAGGATCCTTGATAGGTTCTGCCCTTGGCGCCCTGGTGGTGACCCGGACCATTTCGCTGGTTATTTAGCCACTCACCCACATATTGCGATCCATCGGGGCTTTGGTAAGTACCGTGGCCGTGAAACTTGCCCTTTTCCAGATCGCCTTCATATTGCGACCCGTCGGGCCAAGTATAGGTCCCTTGGCCATGCATCACCCCCAGACGGAAGTTACCGTGGTACATATGCCCCTTATTGCTTAGCGCTTTGCCCCGGCCATGGGCCAGCCCGTCTTCGCAACTGCCTTCGCGCAAGGTCCAGCTCAAACCCTTGCCGGCCAGAATCCGGCAGTCACCAGCCGACGCCAAAGCGGCCGTACCTAGCCACACTGACAAACACAGCCCAAGCAACCATCTCATTCCGATCAACCCTCCAGCCTCGCGTTGCATCCGACCAGTGTAGGATCGAGCGCTGATATGTCAAGAAAGCAGAGGCAAAAACGAAATTGTCGCCGGATTGGCTTATATGATATGCAAGAAGATCAGTAAAAAACAGCAGGAGAATCTGACCATGATAGAACCCACGGTACAGGACTTCATTCGCGCCTGCACCGAGCTTAGCCTGGATGCCTTTCGCAAACAGGTACCCGCTCCGGTACTGGTGGCCAAAACCCGACGTAGCGACCAGACCTTTCAGCTAGCGCCCACGCACATGAATTTCTCCGAAAAAAAGGGCAGCGCCGGGCAGTCCTTGCGCCGCATCCAGCATCAAATGCCGGTGTTAGAACTCAGCCAATTGGTAACGGCAGAACAAGCCCAGTTAAAGATAGGACGATCCGAAGACAACGACATCGTGATCCATGACGAGACCGTCTCCCAAGAGCATGCACTATTTTATATCGACCCACGGGGAGACCTGATCATGCTCCAGGATCTTGAATCTACCAACGGCACCACCATCAACGGCAACTTGCTGGTTCCCGGCCGGGCGGTGGAACTGCGCGACACGGATGTGATCTATTTCGGCGACACCGGCTATGTCTATTTCAGCCCGGACGGTTTTTACCAACAACTGAAAAAAATGAGCGCTCTGGTTAGCGACTGAGGCAGGAGGATCCCCATGACCTACTCACGATCAATGAACGCGTACCTCACTCGGCTACTGGCTCTGGTGGTACTGATAGCTACCTTGCCGGCCGGCGCCGCGCAGATGGTCGCCCTAGACATGAAGGCCACGGGCAGTGTGAAACCCGCCCTGGCCGAGAGCCTTACCCCGGTATTGATTGCCGAACTGTCACGTCGCCAGGGCATCAGCGTGGTCTCGCAAGCCGATGTTCGCGCCCTGCTGGAACACGAAGCCCGGCGTCAAAGCCTGGGTTGCGATGATGAAAAATGCATGGCCGAAATAGCCGGCAGCCTGGGCGCCGAGCTGCTCTTGTCCTCGTTCCTGGGCCAAGTAGGCAAGAAGTGGGTGGTCACCCTTAACCTGATTCGCGTCGATCAGGCCAAGGTCATCCGCCGCGTCCAAGCCGATGTGCTAGGCGGCGAAGAGACCATTGCCGAGGCCGTGCAAAACGCGGTGCACAATCTTTTCCGCGACGGCCTGCCCGACGAGGTCATGGGCCCAGCTTCCTTATCACGACTGGGTTTCAAAGCGGCCCTGCTTGGCTTTGGCCGGGTGGTGCTCGACCCGGCGCAGAAAGCCAAGAACCACCGGCGTCGGATCGTCCTGGACCTGATTCACACCGAACTAGACTACGACGTGGCACCCAAATTCGATGCCCTCGACATCACTTCGCGCCGGGCCATGGCCAGCATCAACAAAGTGGCCATGGTCTCGACCGACCTCAATGATCTGAATCATTTCTTGATCGCTCGAGCCCAGTGGGTGGCCCTGCGCCAAGACATGGAGCGAGTCAAAGAAATCCGCCAACGCGCCCGCGAGCGCGGCGTAACCCCGTCGGGGCGTCCCTTGCGCTATGAAGATCCCGAACCCCCCGAATGGCCCGCAACAGAAGAAATCGAGGCCCTGTTCAAGGACCTGGCACCCGCACAAGCAGTGGTACGCAAAGCTCTGGCCGCTTACAAAAAACGAGACCAGAAAAAATTTGCCTCTTTCTGGATTAAGGACAAACAGCAGAAGGCCGGCCGTTTCATGGCCGACCAGACCGATCGCGACCGACGCTATCACTTCACTCACGATCTAATCGCCAACCACGCCCTGACCCCCGAGATGCTTAAGCGATGTTTCACCCAACAAAAAGAAGGTGATCTGGTCGTATATCTAGTCCAATTCCGCGACGGTGAACCCTATTCCAGCAAGCGGGTCTTTTTGACCCAGCAAGCCAAGCAATGGAAAATCCGCAGCTGGTAATTGAACAAACAAAGTCATCCCCGAAATGTTTCTGTCGGGGACCCAGGGAATGACGAAACATGCGAATATTGGTTCCATTTGCTTGTCTGTTGACAATGTTCTTTGCGATCGCCTGTTCGGGCGCCGTCTCCGGTACGGCAGACTCTGGGCCCAGCGATGATGGCCAGAACGAAGAGGACGGCCAAAACGAAGAAGACGGCAGCGACGGCGAAGGCGACCTGGCTGCCGATGATGACAAACCCATCGCCGAAGTGATTACGGTAGTCAGCCTCAACGAACAAAGCGGCAAAAACTGGCAAGACCTACCCGTCAGCTTCGCCCAGGTCTTTGCCCCGGGCGCGGTTTCCGCCACCAAGCACTTGGCGGCACGCTTGGAAGACGGCACGCCCGTGGCCCTCCAAACCGACCCCAAGGCCCGTCACCCAGACGGCTCTTTACGCCACGCGATTTTTTCCCTGCGCCTGCCCACCCTTGCCGCCAATGCCAGCCGCGGCGTCGAGCTGCTGCTCACAGATCAGGCCTTGGCCGGCACTGCCGTGACCACAGACGCACTTATCAACGACGACTTCGAAGCCACGGTAACGATCCTTCTGGACGGCGTCAGCTACCAAGCCTCGGCACGCGCTGCCCTGGCCCAGGCAAGTAACTGGCTAAACGGCCCAATTGCCTCAGAGTGGTTGCTACGAGTTCCCTTTAAGTCGGACACAGAAAGCCACCCGCATCTGACCGCCGGATTCGCCATTCGCAGCTATGCCGATCCCAAGCAAACCCGGGTGGACATAGTCGTGGAAAACGGCTGGGCCTTTGCCGCCGAGCCCCAAAACTTCAGCTACGATGCCGCCATCACCATCGACGGCGTCGAAGTCTATACCCAAAGCAAGATCACCCACTACCACCAAGCCCGCTGGCGCAAGACCCTATGGCGCGGCAGCGCCCCCGTGGTCCACGTGGCCGTCAACGCCAAAGACTGGGTCGCCTCAGGCGCCCTGCCCAGCTATGATTTGTCCTTAAACATCGACAAGGCCGCCCTGCAATCCAATGTCGATGCCCTCAACGCCGCCAACACCGGCCCCCTGGGCATCGCCCTGCTCACCGAATACATGCCCGGCACCGGCGCCCATCCCGACATCGGCCCCTTGACCCGCTGGGCAGCCATGGATTTCATCAGCCAAGATCCCCGCGCCCGCGCAGTCACCCTGGCCACCGGCAACGCCGCCGCCAGTTGGAGCATCCATTACCGCGATCAAAACACCGATCTGCCCGTGCTCATTACCGACTATCCCTACATGACCATCCTGGGCAATCCCGGCGACACCGTAAACCCCGCCACCGGCCAATCCGAAGCCTTCCCCGCCTGCGGCGGAGACTGCAGTACGCCGTACAAGCATGACACCGCCCATCAGCCCAGTCTGGCCTACCTGCCCTACCTGTATACCGGCGACCATTTCTACCTCGAAGAGCTGCAATTCTGGTCGGCCTACAACCTGCTTCAGTCCAACCCCCACTATCGCAATTTCAGCGAAGGCCTGTTCAAAAACCAGCAGACCCGCGGCCAAGCCTGGACTTTACGCACCCTGGGCTATACCGCCTACATCACCCCTGATGACCACCCCCTGAAGTCTTTCTTCCTAGATCGCCTGCACGACAACCTGGCCTGGTACAACGCAAACTACCCCCAAAACGCCCAAGCCAATGCCCTGGGCATCCTGACCCAAAGCTACGTAGATTTCCCAGCCATGGCCGGCTGGATGGACGACTTCTTCACCTGGACCGTCGGCCAATTGCTGGCCATGGGTTTCACAGAAGCCCGCCCCATTTTCGAGTACAAAGCCCGTTTCCCCGTCGGCCGCATGGTTGGCGATTTCTGCTGGATCCTGGCCACCCCCTACCATCTAGTCACCGGCAGCAGCACCGACGCCACCGATATTTTCCCCAATTTCTTAGACATGTACCACGCCAACGCCAGTGAAGACTGCAGTGGCACCCCACTCTACGATCTTACATGCAACAGCCAAGCCATGGCCGACTGCCTAGGCCGCAAACGAGGCGACATGGGCGGCTACTCCCAAAGCCCCACCGGCTACCCCGCAAATTTCCAACCCGCCCTGGCCATCAGCGCCGAACTAGACGCCGCAGACGCCGATGCCGCCTGGACCACTTTTATCAGCCGCGACATTCAACCCGATTACAGCGCCTCACCCCAATTCGCCATCATCCCCAGGAATTAATCATAGGCAAGCCACCCCAGATCTGATACCAGTCAGAGCACACAAGTAAAAAAGAAGGGGTTGGCATGGACTGGAACGATAAACTGGTCATTTCCCAGAGCATCGTCATTCGCCCCAACGGCGAAGACGTGTTCGAGATCAAAAACCTGGCCGACACGGTCAACAGCACCGACGTAGACTCAAACGCCTTCAAAGTGCTGCTATTTTTCGCCACCCCCCACAGCCTCCGCGAAGCCTTCGACCGCTTTGACGGCGAACTAGAAATCACCGAAGAAGAATTCGGCAGCGCCATGGACGAAATCATCAGCAACGAAGTCCTCATTCCCGCCGACCGCGACCAAGACGAACCAGAAGACACGCCCGCCGGCCCCGAAGACGAGACTGGCCGCATGCTAACCGACCTAGTCGACCGCGCCGCCGACCTCAAAACCGAGCAGGAGATCCATACTCTAGTAGAACAAGGCCAACTAGAAATCGGCCGCCGCTCCTACGGCTGGCATTGGTGCAAGTACTACCTCCACGGCATCAATCCCTCCCGCATCGAAATCGGCAATTTCTGCTCCCTAGGCAAAGACACCGCCTTCGTCGCCGGCGATGATCACCCCGACGACTGGGTCTCCACCTACTTCTCCTCCCGTCCCGAGCTCGGCCCCAACGAAAACGAGGTCCCCGCCCGCGACATCATCATCGGCTCCGACGTCCGCATCGCCACCCAAGCCATGATCCTAGGCGGCGTCCAAATCGGCCACGGCGCCATCATCACCGCCCGCTCCCTGGTCACCGAAGACGTCCCCCCCTACGCCATAGTAAGCGGCAACCCCGCCCAACACATCCGCTACCGTTTCTCCCCCGAAATCATCGAACAACTCCTCCAAATCCAATGGTGGAACTGGCCCTTCTCCCAACTCCAACAAGCCCTCCCCCTCTTAAATGGCCCCGACATAAAAGAATTCCTAAAAACCTACGCTACTACCTAATCCTACAAACACCCCCAATACACCCTGTATAAATAAAGAAAACATGTTGCCCTAAACGCAACTATAAAATTCTCTTGTCATTACAACACAATACAAGACTCAAGCCTATTATCCCCTAAAATCTGTAACCCCAGAACTACAAAACCAACAATACTCCTCCCAGGAAAATCAAGATAACAAGTTGAAATAACACAATTTCCTGAGTCAACCAAACCTTGGCACACCCATTGCAGTACTACTCGACCAGAACATACACGAATAACATTCCAATGGGAGGAATTGAAATGAAAGTCAAGACCGAAATCAAAGCTGGTGCAGTAAGAAGCCGTGCAGAAGCTGTCCAAGTAAGCCGCTGATATCTATATTATTTATTCGATTAGATAAAATGAATGATGGCAGTATGAAGATGGCTGATGTGATGTAGATGATGATGATTGATGTAATGTAGATGAATGATGAAATGTGGTTGGGAAGTTTATGAAATCCTGGGCGGTTCTTGATTTGCTCCGGGTTCGATAGATGAAGCGGGTAACTTTCGGGTTACCCGTTTTTTTGTTTCCAAAATACCAGCCAATATTATTCCTTCATACCGGGCCCATGCGCCGATAGCTTTGGTTGCCTAGCTCGATGATCCTCAAGCAGGCGGCTTGCCTCCCTTTGGTCATAGTGGCATTCTGGTCTTTGCGGCAGGTAATATGGAATACTCCTCTCTGGTGAATCTTGCTATCTTACTGTTATATATAAAGTTATACAAAACACGTTATTTTTTGCGGCGTTTGCGACTGTCGAGAAAAATCCTGAGGGGGTGTCTTTGTGAGGGATCAGGCCACCGTCCTCGGTGTCGCCCGCTGTTAGCGAAGTGGGGTGTGGAAGAGTTTCATGTCGCCTAGGCGGTTGTCGGTCCAGACTAGTTGGAGTTGGTTGTCGAATTCGGTGAGGATGGGCATGATTTGGCCGGTGGGGGCGAAGGTTAGGCGGCGGCGTTGGCCGGTTAGGCGGTTGAGGAGATAGATGTCTTCTTGGCCTTTGACTTCGGCTTTCCAGGCGGCCCAGGGGCCGTTGATGCTGATGCCTTCGATGTCGTCGCTTTCGTCCATGAAACGGCCGTCTAGCTCGAATTTTTCACCGGCGGCGGTTACTAGCAGGATGCGGGAGTATTTGCCCCCCTGGACACAATAGTTGCCGACGGGCAGGTCGCATTGACAGGGTTTTTTGCCGCAGCAGGGAGGGGTTTCGCAGGACTCGGAGAGATAGGGGGTGGGATCGACCCAGGTGGTATTTTCATAACACGTGGTTGGATCGGGATCGAATTCACAGGGGTGCTCGCCGAAGCATTTGCTGCATTCGTTGGTGCTAACTACGATGGCCAGATCTCCGTTGTGTATCGCGGCCCGGCCTTCCATATCACCGCCTTGGCAGTGACTGTTGTCGAATCCGCCCAGGTGATCGGTGAATCCGGCCAAGGCTTCCAGACCGGCGACCGAGGTGATTACATGGGGGGTGGCCAGGGCATCGAGGGCGGCCATGTCCAGGCGGTAGATCTCGGCCCGGCCGGTGCACTCGTCGGCCAGCATGATGATACCGTCATCATCGCGGGCATCGAAGGAACACAGGCGAATGTATTCATTGCCAGAACCACAGTCTTGCGGGCGCAGCTCGAGCAAGGCGCGCAGGTTGTTGTCCGCACGGCCGCAATAGAGTGAGGAGCTCGGATCCAGGTCACAGTCCACCAAGATGGTCGGATCGCTGTTGGAGGCTTCGACGGCCAGCACCATCCGCTGGCGGTGACCGCGGTATTTTGAGGCCATGAAAAAATCGGGGTAGCCGGGCACGCTGTTTTCCATCACCGCGGTGGTGTTGTCCTGACAGGCGGTGGTCTCGTCGGCGGCACAGAAATAGATACCAAAACCGCCATCGACGATGCGCATGTAGCCGATATGGTGGATGGGCGCGGCGGCGGCCGGGCGCTCTAATCGATAGGCGACCGGTAACAAAATCGAGTCGAAGGTACCCAACTCGGTCTGGACGTTGCCGGTAAAATCTACCGCCATGAGCTTGGTCTCCTGCAGGTCGGCTTGCCCACGAGCCAGATAGGAGTAAACCATGCTGCCGTCGTCAAATTTCGCGAAGGCTTGCATGCCGGCTTCGGCCACCAGCCAGGGGTAAGTGGAGATATCCAGCAAACGCAGTTGCATGCCGGCGCTCAAACGACGCCAATAGGCCACTCGTACGCCCGACAAACTGGGCACCACGTCCCAGGGCGCGCCGGGGGCCAGGTTGCTAGCCGCCTGGCTGCAGTCGAGGCTGCCGGATGATCCGGTACACAGACGCAAATCGATCGATTGCACATCTGGAGAGCCGGCGCCGCTGTCTTCGAGCACAACCCGATGGTCCGAAGCCGACAGGTGATCGATCTCAAAAGATCCGGAAAACACGGTATCGGCCAAGGTATCGACGACCAAGCCTGCCGACAGATCATCGGGCAAAGCCGGATGGTTCAGATCCAAGGCCTTGAGCTCTGGAAACACCTGGAACTTGTCCGACCAGAACAAGGTGTCACAGGCGGGCGTGGCCGTGGAGAACTGGAAGGTGCAGTCGAAGTCGATGGGCGTGTGCAAATCGTAATTGTATTGCATGCCCTCTTCGGTCAACAAGCCCACGGTAGTGGTCGGCGGCTTGGTTTCGGCCAGCCAGAGTTTGCTAACGTCGCTCTCTTTACTGGCCCAGGTCAGATAATCGCCGCCCACCGACAACATTCCCGCCTCACTGACGGCGCCAAGATCGTAATAACCCGCGGGCTGATCGGGGAATGCCGGCAGCCAAGTGCATGATTCGTTGACCGGATCACAGGCCGGATCAAGCTCACTGGCGTAGACCCTGCAAGGCATGGAACCCCAGCGGGTACAACCCTGCAACCAGGCCACCCGCCGGCCGTCAAAGCCATAGGCTTGGCGATAGGCCGAGGTTACTTCGTACTCGTCCAGGAGGGGATGGTTGATGACCGCGGCCGGGTCGGAGACTGAAATCCAACGAATCACCGGATAACCGGCATTCACATCCACCAAGACCAGGGTATAGGTATAGTCGCCGGCAATCATGTCGATTTCTTCCTGGATCAAGCCCTGGCAAGCAGTGGGATAGGCAGGATCGTCATGATGCAGGAAACAGACGCAGATGGGATCCAATTCCGGATCGATGGAGGGATCGTCGCCGGCCCCGGGGGAACACATGGCACCCAGGCTTACGGCAGCCACGAAGCGACCGCCGTGGATCTGCAGGTGGTTGGCCTCGTACTCGTTGAGCCAGAAGCGTTTGTTCTCGGCCAGATCGAAGATGACTAGGCCGGTAAAATTCCAACCGATGTGCTCGCCGGCGACGCGGGCCACCACCAGGTCGTTTTCCAGGGCCGAGTCCACTACATTGTCGATCTGAATCTCGGCGCCCGGATTGTCCGGTTCGGGCTGCACGTACATAGTGTCCATGCTCTTGACCGTGGAGTTTTCGGTGATGCTCACCAGGGCGGTTCCCGAGCGATTGCCAGCCTGGTCGAGCGCGCGCAACTGAACGGTGTTGTCGCTTTCCTGCACCAGGTCTACCGCGAAACGTTCGGTATCATAAGGCAGGTCACCCAGCCATTGGCCATTGACGATAAGCTCGTAGGCCTCGACCAAATTGCCGTTGGCGTCGGTGGCCGGCTGATGAATGTGCAAGCTGACCCGGTCGGCATTGATCTCGGCCACGTCAGGATAGAGCACCGGCACCGTGGGAGGCGTGGAGTCTTCCACCAGCTGAACAGTGGCTTCGGCGGGCGGCATCACCGGCGGCAAAGTCTGCCGGTCGCAGCTCTCATTGCCGGCTTTGTCCCGGCCGCAGATCCATACTTCGTTGACCTGGTCCTGGGCTAAGAACACCGGAATCTGAAGCGAGCCGGCACCCACGCCGGTCTCATACCAGTTGAGGCCGCCATCGAGACTGAGCAGGAATTGCTCAAAATTGGGGTCGGCAGAGGATGAAGCGGTCACCCAGATATTGGCCACTTCGGCATTGGTAACCTTGCTCCCCAAGCGATCGGCGCCACTGGCATCCTCCATGGCGCTCACGCTAGCGATGGGCAAAGGCGCAATCTGCTGGTCGAGGATCATGGTCACGCTGGCCGGATCGCCCCAGTTGCCGGCCTGATCCACCGCGCGCAGCTTGATGATCGACACGCAACTGGGTCGCACACAGTCGTCGAGCACAATGGCCAGACGATCGCCGGCGGCGGAAAGCGGGGCTAATTTCCAAGCCTCGTCGCCCCAGGCCGCTGGTTTCGGTTCGATCTGGTAGGTATAGGCCGTTACGCCGATATTGTCGGAAGCCGGATTGACCAGTTCCAATTCAATGCCGGTACTGTTGGTATATTCCTCTGGTTCCGTGCGCAAGACCGGCAGGGTGGGCGGATCCAGATCCAGCACGACTTGGCGGGCAGAAATCAAATCGCCGGCCGCCTCGGTGGTGTTGCCGGCCTTGTCAATCAAGCGCACCCACACTTGCTGGGGATCGGGCCGATCTTCCAAGAGCACCGTGGTGAATGAACTAAAGGGCTGTAAAGGCTCGGCCAGGCTGGGGTGCAAAGAGACGATCATGTGGGTGGTGTCATCATCGGCATCGATACGCACCAACAGGGACTCGGAATCGGTATAGCAGGTGTCTAACTGACACACGGAGGCCGCCAGTTGCAGATCCACCGAGCCTAGCGGCGCCGTTCGATCGACCACCACGCTAAGGCTGGCCGGCCCTGCCTCATGGCCCGCCGAATCGCGCACCTGTACGTAAAGGGTATGTAGCCCCTCGGCATCGCTCAAGTCATAGCTCGCCTGGGCTTGGTAAGCCACCCAGGGTAGGGTTTCGATTCGATCGGCATCCTCGGTGATACGCATCCAATCGGCGCCCAGAGACTGGATCTCGAGATTGACGCGCAGAGCGCGGATCACCTGCCCGTCGACGGCAGTGACCACCGGCGGACTGGGCGCAACGGTGTCCACGGTCACATCCACCGGATCGGCGGCGTAGGTATTGCCAGCGCCGTCTACAAACAGGGCGTAGACCCGCGCGGCCCCATCGGCCGTGAAGGTCACCACCGAGCGGCTCTGGTAAGGAACCAGGCTTTCGCCCGGGCAGCCTTCTTGCTGACACAAAACCATGCGCAAATCGGCCGTGGGGGTAATGGCATCGACCATATTAAGAAAGACCGGAACCGTGCGATCGCCCACGTAGCCCGAGCCATCACCGATCACCACCGGCGGATGGTCGGGACCGGGCACGGGGGCCAGGCGATCCAGACGCACGTTGGCTTGACCCAACGCGGAGAGATTCCCGGCGCGATCGCGGGTCTCGGCGTAAATGTCATATTCGCCGTCCGCATCGGCCAGCACCAGGGGCGCGTCGAGTTGGTAGTCCTGCCAGGGATCGGCCTCGCCGGGCGGGCTGCCGATGGCAAAGCGCACTTCAGCAATGCCGGACTCGGCCGGCAAGTCCGCGCCCAGCACGCCAATCACCAGCGCGTTGGTATCGGTGTATCCCGAGCCGTCGCCGACCACCACCTGGTGCATCGACGGCGGGCTGGTGTCCAGAATGGTGCTGCCCAGCAGCGGCTCGGACAAGGTGCCGCCCTCGCCTTTGAGCAAAACATAAACCGTCTTGGGTCCATCGCCCGCCGACAGATCAAAGCTGCGTAGGGTCTCGTAAGTCACCCAATCGGCATCGCCCAAGCTGGCGTCGGCGAAGCTAGGATCTTCCGAGGCCATCATGGTATGCGCCCCAAATCCCTCGGTGTGCAGACGCACCTGACCGGTGCGAGTATACTGCGCATTGCCAAAACGCAGCGGATAGTCCGGTTGTTCGTAATCCGGCCCGCCCAGGATTTCCACCGCCCCGGTGACCGGTTGCAAAGTCAAGGTCTGCAGCTCCACCGTGCCGTCAGCCAGCACGGTAAGCTCGTCCAGCGAAGCCGTCGAGTAGTGGGACTTGTAAGCCAACAATCGGTAGTCACCCACTGGAATGTCATTGAACACAAACAGACCCGAAGGCGCACTCAATGCCGCCCACTGCGGTTCGGTGCCGCCGGCAGCGCTGGTCAAGCTCCCCTGCCCGGTCAGCACCACGGTGGCGCCACTATGATCGCCGGCGTCTTGGAGTTGCACCGTACCGAAAACACTGCCGCGCTCCATGCGCATCTGGACCTGCAGCTCGGCCAGACCCCCCGGTTCCAGTTCCACCACGTCCTGCTGATCGCGATAAGCCTCCAGGCGAAACAAGATTTTGTGCAAACTCGGGCTAACGTCGCCGATCTGAAAAGTGCCGTCCGCCGCTGGATGATGAAACTGTCCGTCAATGCTGATCTCGACCAGAGTCACATCATCGGCCCCCTCCAAATCGACGCGCCCGGAAACACTGGCCCGGGCCAATCGATCAGGTGGAGTATCCGGATCGTAAGGATTGATCGGATTCACCTCCGCCGAGCAAGACAGCAAACAACAAGCCCCAAGCAAGAGCCCAGCCCATTTCAACGCAGCCATGCTTCACCTCGTCCATTTGAATATTCTTAGAAAATAGCATCTTCCCCAGACGAGAACAAGGTCGCCAGGCGGACCCAGCTTGTTTGACACATCGAAAGGGAGTGATACCATGAGGAGACTTTACGGAGAGGGGTTCAATGAGGGTTCGATCGGGAGTTCGGGGGATGGGGGTATCTTTTTTATATTCTTCGCGATCCCAGGAAGAACAGGGATTTGCGCAGGGGAAATGGTTGTTTTGGGGCTTGGGGGCAGTGGTGCTGTTGGGTTGGGGCTTGTGGTTTTTTCTGGATGCGGTGCCGGTGCTGGCGACTTCGCGCCAGGCGCGGGTGGAGGTGGATCTGGCGGTGCATCCGGTGGCCTCGCTGGTGACCGGACGGGTTACCGCCAATCATATGCAATTGGGCAAGGAGGTCCGGGCGGGCGAAGTCTTGATGGAGTTGGATGCCGAGACTAATCGTTTGCTCTTGGCCGAGACCCAGGCGCGAATCACGGGCGTGGCCGAAGAAATAAAAGCCTTGGCGGAAGAAATTGTAATCGAGCGCAAGGCCAAGGCAGTCTCCGATCGCGTGGGCCGGGTGGCCAGCGCCCAGGTACGCAAAAAATCGAAGGGGGCCCGGGCCCGGGCGCGGCGGGCCGAGCGCGAGCCGCGGCGCTTGCGCAGATTAGAGCGGGAAGGCGTGCTGAGCAAGGCCGAGATGCAACGGTCGCAAACCGAGTCCATTAGCCGCCGCGCCGAATCGGATGCCTTGCGCTTCTCGATTCGCCGGCGCGGCTGGGAACGACGGGCCAAGTTTCTCGAGCACGAGGTACGACTCAGCGGCTTACTCAGCGATCGGGCACGGCTCGAAGGCGAGCTGGCCACCTTGCACGCTACCGAGCACCGGCTAAAACACGAAATTGAGATCCGCTCCATTCGCGCTCCGGTCGACGGCCGCATCGCCGAGATGTCGGTCAATCCCGAAGGTACCGTGGTACTCCAGGGGGCGGTGGTGGGGGCGGTGGTGCCCCAGGGCGAGCTGCGAGTGGTGGCCTTGTTTGTGCCCTCGATCTCCTTGGGCAGAATCCAGCCCGGCCAAACGGCCAAGATGCGTCTGCATGGCTTTCCCTGGGTGCAATACGGCACGCTCAATGCCCAAGTCACCCGGGTGGCCTCCGAGGTGCGCGAAGGCCTGGTGCGAGTCGAACTACAGTTGCAAACCGATTCGCTCTCGCCCATTCCCTTGCAACACGGCTTGCCCGGCACGGTGGAAGTAGAGGTCGAGCGCATCACTCCGGCGGCACTGGCGCTACGTACCGTCGGTGAAATTCTCACCACGGCGGCTCCGGACGAATCGGCAGGCCCGCCCCCGACAGGGGCCCAATCATGAAGCTCCAGAGCGGGCCCAAACGAAAATTCCTGGCGGTAGAGGTCATCCAATCGTCGGGCATGGATTGTGGCCCGGCCTCACTCAAATGCCTACTCGAAGGATTCGGCGTGCGGGTCAGTTACGGGCGTTTGCGCGAAGCCTGCCAAACCGACGTCGACGGCACTTCCATCGACACCCTCGAAGATCTGGCGGTGCAGCTCGGGCTCGATGCCGAACAAGTCGTCATCCCGGCCGACCATGTACCCTTGCTCGAAGCCGAGGCCCTCCCCTGCATCATCGTCGTGACCTTGCCCGGGGGCATCACCCACTTTGTGGTGGCCTGGCGCTCCCATGGCGGTATGGTACAAATCATGGACCCCGGCCGCGGCCGACGCTGGGCCAGCTGGGAGAAGTTCAAGCAAGACATTTACATCCATCAGATGCCGGTGGTGGCGGCCGAGTGGCGAGAATGGGTCGCCACCGAAGACTTCATGGGCTCCATGCGCGCGCGCCTGAAACACTTGGGACTGCAGGCCGAGCAAATCGAGCAAGCACTGGGCCGCGCGCTTGGCGATCCAAGCTGGCGGGCCATCGCCGCCGTCGACGCCATCACCCGCATGGTCGAAGCGCTGATTCAGGCCGGCGGTCTCAAAACCGGCAGCGAAGCCGCCAATGTCTTCGTCTCCTATCTGGATTCCTGTCTGCAGCAAAGCGAAGAAGCCGCCGACCTGATCCCCGACCCCTACTGGACGGTACGTCCGTTCGACGAGCTCGACGACGAGGGCGCGGAGCAAATCATGATCCGCGGGGCGGTGCTGGTGCGCATTGGCGGCAAACGTAGCCAGAGCGCCACCGATGAAATGTCGGGGCCAAAGCCTAGCCCGGCCCTATCGCCGGAACTGGCAGCGGCCCTCAACGAGCCGGCTCCCCGACCCTGGCACACCCTGTGGCAAATGGTGCGCGAAAGCGGCAAGCTAGCCCCGCTGGCAGTAGCGGCGGCCTTTGTGCTCACTGCCGGCTGGTTGGTGTTTGAAGTCATTTTGTTCCGCTCGTTCTTAAGCATCGGCCAACTGGTCGGCCCACCCGATCAGCGCATGGCGGCTATCGTGGCCTTGCTGGTGCTGGTGGCTCTTTCCGGCGTGCATGAGTATTTTCAGATGACGGGCATGATGCGGTTGGGACGCAAGCTCGAAAGCCGTCTGCGCATAGCCATTTACCAGAAATTGCCCCGCCTGGTCGACCGCTACTTCCACTCCCGACTCACCTCGGATATGGCCGAGCGGGCCCACCGGGTGCATGTCCTGCGTAACTTGCCCGAAGTCTGCGGCTATTTCATCGAAAAGATCTTCATGCTCTTGTTCACCGTGGCCGGCATCATCTGGCTCGATCCCAGCGTAGCGGCCATTGCCATCTTGGTGGGCATCGCCTCGGTGGTGCTGCCCCTGCTTGCCATTCCCGTACTCTCGGTAAGAGATCTGCGCCTGCGTACCCAGGCCGGGTCGCTGACCCGCTTCTACATGGATGCCCTCTTCGGACTGGTAGCGCTGCGCACCCACGGGGCCCAGGACGCGCTCAGCACCGAGCACGAGGAGCAACTGAGCGAATGGTGGAACTCGGGCATGCGCCTGCTGCGCTCGTCTTTGCTGGTCAACGGCCTGATCTCCTTACTGGGTTTCGGTTTTGCCGGCTGGCTGCTTCATGCCCATCTGACCGGCGGCAAGGGCACCGGCAATGTGCTCTTGCTGGTCTACTGGGCCCTGAATCTACCGGTGGTAGGTGCCTACATCGCGGGCCTGGCTCGCCGGGTACCTGGGCTTCGTTCGACGGCACTGCGATTGCTGGAACCACTCGACGCGCCCGAAGAGGTCTCCTCGGGCACCGAAGCACCCATCAATGCCTGGGGCGCGGCCGATCCTCGGCACAGCTCGCGCGGCGTCGCCGTACAGTTCGAGAAAGTGGTCGTCAGGGCCGGCGGTCATGACATCTTGCATGGCGTCGATTTGGAGATACCACCCGGCGCCCAAATCGGTATTCTGGGTCCCTCGGGCGCGGGCAAGTCAACCTTGGTCAGCTTGCTGCTCGGCTGGCACCGCCCCCATAGCGGCGTGATCCGGATTGACGGAGAAGTACTCGACGGCGACGGCATCGCCCGGCTGCGCCAACAGACCGCCTGGGTCGATCCGGCGGTGCAGCTTTGGAACAAGTCCTTGCTACGCAACATTCGTTACGGGGCGCCGGCCGATAAGCCTTTCTCGCTGGGAGACGCGGTCGAGGCGTCCCACCTGCGCGATTTGGTGGAGCTCCTCCCCGAAGGCTTACAAACCATGCTGGGCGAAAGTGGCTCCATGGTCTCCGGCGGCGAGGGTCAGCGCGTACGCTTGGCCCGGGGCATGGTACGCACCGATGCCCGCTTGGTGATCCTCGATGAGCCCTTCCGAGGCCTCGATCGAGACCGCCGGCGCCAATTGCTGGCGCGCGTGCGCTGGTGGTGGAAAGACGCCACCGTTTTGTGTGTCTCGCACGACGTGGCCTCCATGGCCGACTTCGATCGGGTGGTGGTGATCGAAGACGGCCGCATCACCGAAAGCGGCTCTCCCAAAACCCTGGCTGCCCAAGCCGACTCTCGCTATCGACGCCTGCTCGATGCCGAAGAAGACATCACCAAAAACGTTTGGCAGAAAGCCAGCTGGCGTCGGCTTTATCTGGACCAGGGCCAACTGAGCCAGACCCAGAGCGAAAGCGAGCGGCGCTCATGAAGACCGCTACCGTCAATCTGCTTGCTTGTGCCTGGCCGGTATCGCGTCTGGGCGATGCGCTCCACGCCCTGGGACACGAATGCGGCCTTTCGCCAGAACCCAAAGCCTTTTCACCTTCGCCGCCCCAAGAAGCCCTTGAGCGACCGGCCCTGCTTGAGCGTTGGGTCCGCGACGCCTGCCAAACCCTGAATCTGGAAGCAAACGGTATCGACATCCGCTATCCCTTGCACCGGCAAGGTTTCGGGCCCCTGGCCCCGGCCATCGTCCCCGTCCAAAGCGGCAAGGGCACCACCCGTTACCTGGCGCTGGTAGCTTGCCGAGGCAAGCGCATGCAGGTATTGGGCCCCGACCTCGCCCTGCACAAGATCGATGCCGATGCCGTGCGCGACCTCCTGGTCGAGCCCCTGGAAGGCCCCTTTGCCCAACGGGTTAGCGATCTGCTCGACCGGGCGGGGGTAACAGAGAAACGCCGGCAACATGCCCAACACGCCATTTTCACCCAACAACTCAGCGGGGCCCCGGTAACCAGGTGTTTCGGCCTACGCCCACCGCCGGGATCGAGCTTTATCAGACAACTGAACTTGGCCGGGCTAAGCAAACGCCTGGCCGGCTTCACGATATTGCATATCGTTCAATACTTGCTCTTCATCGTGACCTGGTGGCTGGTGGGCAAAGGCGCCCTGGAAGGTAGCTTTGACCGCAGTTGGCTGACCGCCTGGATTCTGCTGGTGGTCAGCATGGTGCCGCTGCGCCTGCTGGCCGCCTGGTGGCAAGGGACTTTCGCCCTGGGCGCGGGGGTTTTGTTCAAACGACGCCTGCTGCGCGGCTCGATGCAGATGGACACCGAAGAGGTCGGGCGGCAGGGGGTAGGGCAACTGATGGGGCGGGTATTCGACTCAGAAATGGTCGAAACCCTGGCTCTGGAGTCAGGCATCACCGCCATGATCTCACTGGCAGAGCTCGGCGCCGCGGCCGCCGTGCTGGCCATGGGTGCCGGCGGCGGTTTCCACGTGCTCATCCTGGGGCTATGGATGGTACTGATCGGGTTTTTGTCCTGGGCAACCTATACCCGCTCTCGGCGCTGGACCAAGGATCGGCTGGCCATGACCTCGAACCTGGTCGAAAGCATGGTGGGCCACCGCACCCGGCTGGCCCAAGAACGGCACGGCGTCTGGCACGAACAAGAAGACGAGTCACTAGAGCGCTACCTGGAAGGGGAAACCGCACTTGACCGGGTGGATGTCTGGCTGACCGTGCTGGTCAAACAGGGCTGGCTCTTTTTTGGCTTATTGGGCTTAGCCCCGGCATTCATCAGTGGCGAAAGCTCCGCCGGCGCACTGGCCGTGGGCCTGGGTGGAATCATTCTGGCCAAAAACGCCCTGTTTACTTTCTCTGGCGGCCTGGGCGCCATCGCCATGGCGGTGGTGGCCTGGAAGCAAGCCGCGCCGCTATTTCATGCCGCCGCCCGCAAGGAAGCCCGCGCCGCCCCCGAAGTCATCGACGGCACCGTCGACACCCGGCAGGATCGAAAAAGCAACACGGTGTTAGAAACCCACGGCCTCGAATTTCGTTACCCGGGGCGCAACCAGGCCGTCATCAGCCAATGCGATCTCAGTATTCAGAAGGGCGATCGCCTGCTACTAGAAGGACCGTCGGGCTCGGGCAAGACCACTCTTTGTGCCCTGCTGGCAGGGATCCGTGACCCGGGCTCGGGCCTGGTACTTCACTGCGGCATGGACCGGCAAACCCTGGGGGCCGACGGTTGGCGACGGCTGGTAACCATGGCCCCTCAGTTCAACGACAACCACGTATTTACCGGCACTTTGGCCTTCAACTTATTGATGGGCCGCCGCTGGCCACCCCGACCGGTTGATATGGAAGAAGCCGAGCGAGTTTGCTATCAACTTGGCCTGGGCGACCTGCTTGACCGCATGCCCTCGGGCATCATGCAAATCGTAGGCGACACTGGCTGGCAAATGTCTCACGGGGAAAAAAGCCGCCTCTTCATGGCCCGCGCCCTGCTCCAGGATGCCAATCTGGTCATCCTAGACGAAAGCTTCGCGGCCCTTGATCCCATCTCTCTGCGCATCGCCCACCAGTGCGCCATGCGCAACGCCTCCACCCTACTGGTCGTCGCTCATCCCTGAGTCGGCATTGGCACAGGATTTTGCAAAAGAAAAGTTATTGGATCGCGCCGTGTGCTTTCACAAATAGGGGGTACTTACCGTGGGGTACGGGATCAACCCCTGGACTATCTCACACAACGTACATAATTTACCATGTCATCTTCGGATGAGATCAACTTACCGAGCTCGAACACTAAGACCCATACGTCGGTATTTATGTCCTCGTCCACCAACGAAGACCAATAAGAAGAGCACTCTCCTTCCATGCCATCCGGCCAATAGCAACCTCCGTCAGGGCCATCATAAAACGAACAGCCTTGACAGTCGTTACTATAACAATCCCACCTCGACAGGCAACTGTCAGTCACTCCGCAGGAACCACCTACCTCTGCTACCGGGCAACCACGAATCAATGATCTTAGCTCGCTTATCGTTGGCAAGCGCCAATCGCTGTAGCCATCCAGCGTCAGCCTATTACAATGATCGATCGCTTCATTCCATTTCAGCCGGTCACTTGCAGGCGGATCCTGCCA
>JAUVBB010000254.1 GCA_030591445.1 Deltaproteobacteria bacterium
AAACAGGAAAGACCCACCGGAAAGTAACCCGGGTCACAAGCACAGATGGGATTGTTATCGTGCAGGGCACAGGTACCGTGATCAGAACAGTCCACGCCGGCACAGGGATCTTCTTGGTCGTTGTCCAGGCAGGCCAAGTCTTCGGCGTGATAGCCAATCTCACAAATGCACAGAGGCTCGCCGGCCTGAATGGCGCAAGTGCCGTGATTGGAGCAAGTGATGCCGGCACAAACATCGACAGATATGTCTTCCACACATTCTAAGGAATTGGCCAGGTATCCCCGATCACAGACACAGATAGCGATGCCGCTGAGCACAGCGCACTTGCCATTTCCGGAACAAACGACTCCGCTACAAGGGTCCGCTTTCTCCTGGGTACCGCAGCCCGCGCCGACAAAAAGTAATAAACCCGCAGCCAACAAGCTTGTCCATTCTATACGTAAATATCCCATATTCTCACCTCTCCTTTCCCGTATCTACCAGCACCAGTCGTCGGGGCCGGGCAAAACGGCTCATTTTTTTAGGCAAGAGAAAGGAGTTAGATTTGGAGAATCAGAGGGAAGGCGTGCAGGCGCTACCGGGTCAGGGCAAACAATCGGTCGGATCGTTGAAGTAGCTACATCGTTGGGCAAAGTTCAGGGTCAAATTTTCTCCGCCCAAAGGACCATTGTTGCTTCCCCGCCAAAACCAGGTTTTCCCGTTGTCGGTGGAGAAGCGGAGCTTGAATTGATAGCTGCCATCAGCGACGGAGGAAAAGCCACCACCATTACAAAACTGGATGAAGGGAAAGAAGCCATAGACAAAATCGTTGCCTATTTGCTTGGCGAAACGCCGCGCGGGGATCGCGATCCATTCTCCAGCGTCGCCCAGGTTGGCAAAAGCCTCAACGCGAATAATCGCGGCAGCGCCCTTGAGAATCTCGCTATCGGAGTAGGCACGATCAGTGAGGCCCGGCACGTAAACCCGCACCGCCCGCTCTCGATAGGAACTGAGAGACGCGCCGTGATTCCAACACCCGATCGAGGTGGAATCATCGGCATTGAAAAGGGCACCCTGCTGATAGCCGTCGCTGGCGGGACGATAAGCGCCGAAACCGCCGGCCCAGACTACTGAATAACTCTGAGGGTTCAACTGATGGTTGCGCCCGTCGCGGCTATCCCAAATCACCTCGCCATTTTCGCCTTCCGCGCGAATCCAGTAGTCAATCTGCTGACCGCCGGGCAATAGCTCCGCCGGAACCGTGGCCAGCCACTGGCTATTGCTCCCCTGGGGTCCAGCAAAGTCCATGTCGATCGTCATCAGAAATTTCTGCGCATCCGCCTGCCCGGGAAGCCGAACAAAAAGCTCGACCTGGCTCGCCGCGCCCATGGGATAGGTCTGGGTATAAATGCCAACGGGTTGATCTGCCGGCACCAATTCGCTGGGAATGTACTGGCCCGCTACCCGCACATGGGTATCGCCAAGCCAAGCCAAGGCCGGAGCCGACTGCACCGCGAAGCGATAGTTCTGGTCGTGGTTGTTCAGCCAAAGATCACTGCCGAGGTATAGGTCTTGAACCCGAACCGCAAATTCCACGGTGCTGCCTGCGTCGTAGCGCCCGAGAGAGGCCACGAAAACCTCGTCCCTTTCTGTGCAATGGCGCTCCATCTCTAGCTCCTGTTGGGCAGCCCAAGCATCGGTCGTCATGTGGATCCGGGCCGAGCTGCGATCCAAGAGGTGGTAGCTGGGAAACGCCACCACCACAAAAAGCTCGTCGCCAGGACGAGGATAGGCCGGGGCCAGGTAGACCGCGCCCGGATAAGAATCATATCGATGAGCCACCTGCTCCTGAAGGACAGTCGGCGCGCTGGGACAGAGATCCAAGCTAACCACCGATACTTCGTGGCTCTGAGTCGAAAGGGTGGCCGGTTCAACTGCGCAGCCCGCAAAAAGGGCAGAGAGAACAATCACGTTAAATAGGTTTTTCATTGCGTCCTCATCAAATCAGTTAATAAACATAAAGTAACCCAAAATAGAGTTACTATTATACAAATCGTTTTCTGCTTGTCAATACTCTTTCTTTTTTCTCACTTGGATCTGGGCAGCTCGGCGGGATCACCGCCAAAGAAGTCTTGCATAACTTGGTAAAGTTCAGAGGTTTTGCTCTTCATTTGCTTGGGCTTTTCGAAATAGGACTCTACGGCTACGGCGAAGAACTCGGCTTCGTTGGTGGCGCCGTATCTTCGTAATACCTGCCGCTGGGGCTTCTTGCGCTTTTGCAGATGAAAGAAATGATGGGTCATCACCCGCGCCCAGGGGCTGTAGTCCTCGGAGGCAATGAGTTCGGGGGTGCCGTCAAAGCCTCCGTCGGCACGGTCTAGTACGTGGGCAAACTCGTGCAGAGCAGTGTCATGGCCATCGCGCGGATTGGCCAGTCCGGCCAAAACCGCCGGCCAACTTAGTACCACTGTGCCCCAGGCGTGGGCCTCGCCGAAGACGGCGCCCTCCATGTCCTTATGCTGGTAGACGAAGGGATAAACAACAATCTCGGTCAGCCGGTCGTAGTAGCTTAGGTCGAGAAAGCGGACCAGTCGAACCGCACAGGCGGCGATGATCACCCGAACTTCGTCAGTGATCTGCATGCCTTGGGCGCCGATAAAATGCTTTTCCCAGACGAAGACCTTGAGCAAGTCCCGAAACTGCTCCTGCTGCGCGGGAGGATAGGTCGAATAGAAAGGCAGCTTGCCGGCCAAGATCGGCAACCAGGCTTTCGGGAAAGGCCGTTTGGCCAGGCGTTTTCGGCGCCATCGTTTGAACAGACCGAGCATTGGTAAATTACAAGCTGAAGGAATCGTCCTCGCTTCGTGGGGGCGAGCGGAGGCTCAGGGCGTATTGATAGCTGCCGTCTTCTTGCAGCTCGACCCGCACCACTTTGCCGTAAAAGGCAAAAGAGTGTTGGCGGCCGGTGCTGAGTACCCCGCGAATTCGCTCGTTGAAATCGAGAATCTGCTTCTTCTCGCTGTCTTTGGGCTTAAGCAACAGGCCGAATTCATTAAAGTTGATGGTCTTGAAGCGCAAAGTGCGCTTGCCACGCATCAGCCGCACTGCAATCTTGCCCTCGAAACGAGCGGCTTTACGAGAAGACTTATCGGCATCTTTTAAGTACAGATGTTCGAGACTGGCGGAACGGGCAACCTGGTATACTTTCAGGGAAGGCAAATGAATCGCCGACAAATAATTGGCATAGACACAACCGGTATCGATGTTAATGCGCCGAGGCGTGATTTCCACCTCGGAACGGGGGGTGTGGCCGTGAACCACCAACTTGCCGTAGGAAAATTCGCTTTCGAAAAATCTTTTTCTGATCCAAAGCAAATCATGCAAATGCAGATCCAGAGACAATTCCGAAAGCGGCACTTCCGGCAAGCCGGCGTGTACGAACACGTACTTTTCGGTCAAAATGCTAACATTGAGCGACTGTAGGAAATCTACGTGGTGCTGTGGAATCGAGTAATGACCCGGGCGGGCACTGTAACTTTGTAAGGTGGCACCGCCGCCGTTGAACAAAAAGCAGGCCGCTTCCGGAGATTCGGGGTCTCGTAAGAAATCCAGCATCAAGGCTTCGTGATTGCCCATCAGAGGATAGATACGCACCCGTGAGCGCAGCTCGATCAAGGTCTCGATCACTTCCCGAGAGGCCGGTCCCCGGTCCAGATAGTCCCCCATCAATACCAACGAACAGGACTCATCCAGCGGTAAGAGCTTGAGCAACTCTTGCAACTCGGCCGCACAACCATGCACATCGCCGATGACGTATATGTTTTCTTCGTTTTCGAGTTTGCCGAAACCGTCCACGGTTCCTCCCGAACCCCGTCTGCTAACGGGACTCAAACAAAACCCCCACGCGAAGTTAGATCCCGGCTATTTCGGACCTCGCGGTCGCACCAGGATCAACAAAGTATTGATATACTCCTGTATCTTGTCCAAATCGTCTTGATCAATTTTTGTGAATCTCACGCCCAACTCCCAGCAAGAACGAGACTTCACCTCTTGACACCAGGCGACTTCGCCTTCGGCCGCCACCAGGCCGACCTTGCCCGGAACCGGAAAACGCAAGTCCAGCTTTCGTTCTTTTTGCAAATGACGATCCGATTCGATGCAAATACCGCCCGTGCTGATATTGATTGCTGGATGATAAAGCAACACTTCAGCAGTTTTGGCCGACACTTGGATGTCAATGGTCAAACGGGGGTTGCGCCGCCGCTCCACCCAAGGCGAAGGTTTGAGCACCAGGTCTTTCTCCTGGGTGGAAAAAGAAGAACCTTTCTTGTGTAGCTCGTTGGCCTTATCGAGCAGCCGCTCAGGGGGGAATGGTTTCTGCAGAAAATCATCAGCCAGAAAATCCCGAAAGCCGCCACTGGCTTTTTGCAGTTCAGCCACTCCGCCCGAGATCAATAGGATCGGGACCGAGGCGGTTACGGCGTGCTTGCGCAGTCGTTGGCTCACATCGGTTCCCTGCAAACCGGGAAGTATCACATCCAGGATGATCAAGTCCGGCGTGGTTTCGAAAACCTTCTTCAAAACCTCCGGCCCCGTCCGAACCTGGATCACCTCCCAACCGCCCGCCTCAAGCACGTCGGTCATGATGGTCAAGAAGAAGTTATCATCGTCCGCAATCAGCGCCAGCATGGTTCCATCCTTCGGCTTGCGTTTGAGTCAAGTTTTCCGAGCTTACCACGCACCATGACCCGTCTTTCAACAAAAAAACGCCCCCGGCAGTGGGGGCGCTGAAAACTCTTCATCATCTGTTCTGTTGGGGTTTAGAAGCGGAAGTCTTTCTGGGTGGCTTGTTCTCGAATGGCCTTTATCATGGCCGCATCCAGGGTATCGCCTCCCGACTTGCTCATTTCTTTCTGCTGATCGGCTACGAACTTCTTTCTTGCTTGGTTCAGTTTCTGGATACGCTTTTGGATACTTGCGCGCTTTTTTTGCTTCTCGGCCACAAAGGTCTTGCGCTCGGCGGGAGACATTTTCTGCATCGGCTCCGGCAGGTCCGCCTCTTCGAGCTCCTCAAGCTTGACCTTGCCCTCTTTCTGGGCGTCGACCAAATCCCAACCGGAGTTGGAGTAGCTGGCCGAAGACTTGAAGACCGCCCGCTGGGTGGCAGCGCCGGCCATGGCCGAGGCGGCGTTCTTGTCCTGGGCCATTTGTCGTTTTTTCCGCGCCTTGCCCTTGCGACCGTAGCTAACATAGGTCTGGGACAGTTCTGAATCCAGGCGAGCAATTTCCTGATCTTGGGGGGCCGCGATGTGTATCACCTTCCGATTCTGATCGATATTCAGGAAGCGACCATCGGCCAGCATGGCGCCGTCCTTCCACTTGCCGGATACCCCGGACCCCGAGTTACCGCAATGGATGGTGTTGACCACGATACCCTTGGCAATGGCTTTCTTGCAGGCTTTGCGGTAATCGACCGGACCCTGGGTGAATGGCTCATTGCCGGCGATGAAAATGAGCTTTAGATCCTTGGCCGACTTGCTCCAGTCCAGTCCCTGGGTAGCAGCCTGAATTACCTGGCCGCAATACTCGTCCCCGCCATTGGTCTTAAGCGCAAACAGCTCCTCGGAAAGCCGGTCCAAATCGGTGGTCAAGGGCACGATCATGCGCATATAGCCCTCTCCCGACGGCAAACTGCTCTTGCCATACTCATACAAAGCCACCTGGATCTCCGGGCGCTGCCCGTTCTTTTTGGAAGCGATGAGTTCATTGACGATTTTCCAGAGCTGAGAGCGGGCCTGGTTGATCAGCCCATCCATCGAACTCGAGGTATCAAGCAGGATCGCCATTTGTACCAGTGGTTTTTTCTTTGCCGCCGCCTGCACGCTGGGCATTCCCCAGGCCAAACCCAACACACATGCCAAAGCCATTGTCGTTTTGCGTAGATTTCTCATTTCGAACCCTCCGAAGCGTTTGGTTATCCCAAGAACAATGCTATCGACGCAGCAAAATCCCCGAGGATCTACCTCCATGGCGGTTTTTTTAGACAAAGGAGAATGGTGTATTTCAGCACGACCCAATCCCGCCTGTCAACCAGCAACAGTCCCTACCACTTTCCCGGAATAATTTTGTTACATTTCGGGCATTTGCCATCGATGAGCTTGTTTTCTACCACGGTAAAACCGATGCGGCGAATAACCGTTTGCTGGCAGTGGTGGCAACGGGTGTTTTCGCCCTCGTGGCCGGGCAGGTTGCCTACATAGGGGTAGTGAATGCCGGCCTTGCGGGCTATGCGGTATTGCCGTTCCAGGATGGACGGGGGCGTGGGCGGAAGGTTTTTAAGTTTGTAAGTCGGGTGGAAACGGGTGAAATGCAGGGGGACATCGGGGCCCAGATTGCTAACTACCCAGTCGCAAAGCGCCCGGGTCTCTTCGACTGAATCATTGAGGGTGGGAATGGTCAGGTGCACCATCTCCAACCATACCCCCAGGGAGCGCACCAATTTCATGGTCTTGAGCACCGGGTCGAGCTGGCCACGACACCATTTACGATAGAAATTCTGGCTGTAGGCCTTGAAGTCTACCTTCACCGCGCCGAGTACTTGGCATAGCTGCTTCATAGGCTCGGGCTCGATGTAGCCGTTGGAGATCATGACCCCCGGGATGCCCGCGGCCGCGGAGGCCCGGGCCGTCGCCAACATGTACTCAAAGAAGACCACTGGCTCACCGTAGGTAAAAGCGATGGAGCGAGAACGCTGTTTGCGGGCCAGCGCCACCATGCGCGCGGGCGAGACAAAGCCGTAACGGGCCGGGATTTGCTCGGGCCGAAACTGGGACAGTTCCCAGTTCTGGCAAAATTGGCATTCAAAATTGCAACCGGCGGTGGCCAGACTCAGCGCATTGGTTCCGGGCAGAAAATGAAAGAGCGGCTTTTTTTCGATGGGGTCATTGTTGATGCTGACCGGCCGACCAAACACTTCAGTATAGTAGATGCCTTTCCGGTTGGTACGCACCCCGCACCAGCCAGTTTCTTGATCGGCCACCCGGCACCGACGAGGACAAAGTCGACACTCTATCTGACCCGCGGGCAACTTTTTGTACCAGGCAGCTTCGCGCACAAACTTTGCCGAACCCTCCGCCCGCGCCCCACCCGGCACAGACGCCAACCAGGCCCCAGCCGCCGCGGTGGCCGCCGCCCGGCAAGGCAAACCCAGAAACGATCTTCGCCCCATGGTCATGCGATCCACTCCTTGTAATGCAACCCTCGAGATGTTAACCCGCCCGCCCGCGATTAACAAGAGCCGTTTGAAAAACAATTCCGTAGGGGCGCGGCGCGCGCGCCCGCGCGGCCTATGCCAACCACCCCACACCGGTAACAATTGTACGTCATTTTGGGTTCGTGTTTCGGATTTTTCGGGACGATCGAGGTCGGGCGCGCGCGACGCGCCCTGACTACAGAATCGTGATCCGGGGAATTCGGGATTGTCGGTATCGCGGGCTTGACCGGCTACCTTGGTGGAATTATGATGGCATGAGTTGCCTTGGTGGCGCCTTATGGGCGCGGGTTGATGTTTCGTCAACCGGGTCAAAATGACCTCTGTTAGAATCAGTTGCATGGTAACGGCCGGCGAGCCGGACGTAACCATGGCAAGGCGGCACGACGACGGAACCTTAGGGTTCCGTCGTCGTTTTTCTCAAACACGCAGGCTACGGGAAAGAAGCCATGGGGCTCTTTGGCTTTCTCAAGAAAAGACGCGGGCGCACGGTGGCCGATCTGGCCCGAAGCCTGGAAATCTCTGAGATGGAGCTGCGCACCGCCCAGCCCAGTTATCGGCATTTTCGCATTCCCAAGCGGGCGGGGGGCACCCGCCTGATTACCGCGCCCGATGACAAAACCAAAACCATCCAGCGGCGCGTCTTGAGACGCATTCTGGGCCGCCTGCGCGCCCACCCGGCTGCCCACGGTTTCGAACGCGACCGTTCCATCGTCAGCAATGCCCTGCCCCATGTGGACAAAGACGTAGTGGTCCGCCTGGACATCAAGGACTTCTTTCCCAGTACTGGCGACGAGCGGGTGCAGGCCTACCTGAACAAGGTCGGCTGGAACCGGGAAGCCGCGCAGCTGCTGACCCACTTGTGTACTTTCAAGGGCCGGCTGCCCCAAGGCGCTCCCACTAGCCCGCGCCTGAGCAACTTGGTCAACTTCCTGCTCGATGCCCGACTGTCGGCTTTGGCTCAGCACTTCGAGGCCGATTACACGCGCTACGCCGACGACATGACCTTCTCCTTCGGCCTGGATCAACCTGGTACCATCCATGCTCTCATTCGATCAGTCAAAAATATTGTGGCGGAGTTCGGCTATCAAATCCACGAAGACAAAAAGCTGCACATTCGTCGCTTGCACAGCCAGCAGAAAGTGACCGGCCTGGTGGTCAACCAGAAGGTTCAGTTACCCCGCAAAACCCGCCGCTGGCTACGCGCCGTCGAACACCGTACTTTCATGGGCTCGGAGGCCAGCCTGACTCCGCGGCAACTGGCCGGCTGGATCTCGCTGCGCACCATGATTGAAAAACAATCCCGCCCCTAGGGTTGACGAGGAAAGACATTGACCCGAAAAATTAGCATCGTCCTGCTGAGCATTGTCTCTTTTGGAATACTGGCCATGATCGGACTGACTACCATGCAGAGAAGAATTCTCTTCCCCCGGCACTACACCCAGGCCTATCCCGATGCCGGAAAAAACCTGCCCGGGCTAGAGCGAATTTGGCTCGACACCGATGAGGGAAAGGTAGAGGGCTGGTTTCTGCCCGGTCGCGGAGTAAGTGCCGATCAGCCTGGCCCCGTGGTGATTTTTGCCCATGGCAACGCCGAGCTCATCGAGTACTGGCCCTCGTCCTTCGAGGGCTACCGGCAGCTGGGCATCAGCTTGCTCTTGGGTGAGTTCCGCGGTTATGGCCGCAGCGCGGGCTCTCCCTCCCAAGAAAACATCACCGCCGATTTTGTCGCCTTCTATGATCGTTTGATCCAGCGAGCCGATGTGGACCAGAACAAGATCATCTTCCATGGCCGTTCCCTGGGCGGCGGCGTGGCCTGCGCCCTAGCCCAAAAACGAAAACCGGCCGCGCTCATCTTGCAATCGACCTTTACTAGCGTGCGCACCATGGCCCGCCGCTTTTTCATGCCCGGTTCGCTGGTGCGCGATCCCTTCGACAATCTGGCCCTGGTGAAACAGATCGATGTTCCCATTCTGGTCATCCACGGCCGCCAAGACGATCTAATCCCCTTTCACCACGGCCAAAACCTATTCCGCGCCGCCAAGAATGGCAGCTTCATCGCCTACGACTGCGATCACAACTCCTGCCCACCCGACTGGCAGGTGTTTTGGCAAGACATCGAGAAATTTTTACGCCAGGCTCAGATTTTGGGGGCTAAAAAGTAAAGCCAAAAGTGAGAGTAAGATCGGGCATATCGTCAGGTAAAGTCACCGCCAGTTCAAACAGAACCCCAAATAACTCCAAGCCACCGCCCAGGTTAAAGCCAACATCGGTTTCGTCGTGATCACCATTGGCGTTATCCCAGTTGTGGTAGTAAATGGCCAGGCCGATAAGCGGATAGACCTTGAAACGCATTTGCCGATTGAGCAGTACCATGTACTTGAAGTTGCCGTTGAAACGCAGGGTGAAATAGTCGTCTAGCCCATGGTCGCCAAAACCCAGTTCCAAGCTAGGTTCGATGCGCAGATGGCTACGCAGAATATCGATGGCCAGGTGTCCCCCAATGAACCCGGTATCAGGATCATCAGTAATACCGCCGCGAATACCGCCTCTCACGCCCACGGCACCACTGCTTGGTGCCAGAAAAAGCAAAATGAAAACCAAAGCCCCCAGCAGAGAAAGATTTCGTTTCATACCCACCTCGGTTTTGTTCACAGCCGGTACTCTTTCCGGCTGCCGATGGTAAAAGCGGCAAAAAAGAGAATCACGGTAACCACGATCAATACTTCCAGCGCTCTGGCCGTCGTGGCCCGCGCCATGGCCGGAATCAGCAAGGCCATGAGTCCGCTGGCTTCCGGTCCCAAACCCAACAAGGATTTCAGGTAATACATCAGGGTCATTTGGGGAAAGGCACCCGGTAGATTGCTCACCGTCACTTCCCAGCCCAGGCCAAACAACAGCGCTAAGATCATGGGCCGGCGCAACAAGACCCCGAACAAGGCGAACAGGGCGGTATAGACCACTACCGCGCCGGTCAATACGCCCAGGTGCAGCAACAAGCGCCCCAGGTCGGCCCCCAAGGCGGCCACGCCATCGGCACTGACCACCACCAGATATACCAGCGCCAGGGTAAAGTTCAGCACTACCGAGACCACCAGGGCCACCGACACTATCTTGCCCCCCAACACCACCGCGCGGTGTACCGGGCGGGCAAACAAATAGACAATGGTCTTGTCTTCGATCTCGTC
>JAUVBB010000516.1 GCA_030591445.1 Deltaproteobacteria bacterium
ACCCGATGAATCATGCCACGAGACGCCGGCCGGAGGCAATAAAGGACTTGGAACCCAAAGACCCAAAGCGCTTTCGTTGATTCCCCTGGCAAAATGGAGTAGACAGGGTGAACCGGTAAAACCGGGTAGATCGGCACGCAATGTATGCGGCCCTTGCGCCGGAGGTTTGCGGTGGATGATACGCAACTAGAGCTCCAGGATTCGCAGATTGATCTGCGGGAATACTGGAATGTCATCATCAAACGTCGATGGACGGTGATGGCCTTCTTTTTGGTGGTGGTCACGTTGGTCACCGTCTTCACCATGCGCCAGACCAAAATCTACCAGGCCCGGGCCTCGGTGGTTATCGAGCCCTACGCGCCTCAGGTTTTGGGCAATGTGCGCGAAGTCTACAATCTCGGCGCTGGTTCTTACTGGTCCAACCGTGAATATTACGAAACCCAGTACCACATCATCACCAGTCACACCGTAGCCCAAAAAACCGTCCAACTGCTGCGCCTGGAGGGCAACAAAGAGTTTCTGGGCATCGATAAGTTGTCGCCGGAAGAACAAAAACGCATCCTGGAAGAACCCATCGACTACGCGGAAATGGTTCGGGGCATGCTTGATGTCGAGCCGGTCAAAGACAGCCGGACCGCCTACATAAAGGTAAGCCATCGCTATCCCAAATGGGCCCAACGCCTGGCCAATGCCGCGGTCAACGCCTATATTGATCACTCCAGCCAAGTCCACCGGCAGGTGACCCAAGACGCCGCCAGCTGGCTGACCAGTCAGGCAGCCGACTTGAAAATAAAAATGGAGGAAAGCGAGCTGCAGCTTTTCGAGTTCAAGCGCGACAATCAGATTCTGTCGGTATCCCTCGAGGACCGGCAAAACATCACCTCGCAGCGGCTAGGGGATCTCAACCAGACCCTGAACCGGGTCCAGGCCGAACGGTTCTCCTTGGAGGCCAAGCGCAAGCAAGTTGTCGACATCAGAGAAAAGCGGCTGCCCTTAGACTCGGTGGACAAGGTTATCAACAACCGTTTGATTCAGCAATTGAAGGAATCCTACGTCAAACTTCGGGAAGAACAGACCGAATTGGTCGCCCGTTACCTACCCGATCACCCCAAGCTACAAGTGGTGCAAAAAAAGCTCAATTTGGTACGGGCCAACATCGATCAAGAAGTAGGCAATGTGCTGGGCAGCCTGGAGGCCGAGTTCAGAGCCAAGCAGGACAGTGAACGATCTCTGCGCAAAGAGTTGACCAAGGTCAAGGCCGAAGCCCAGGAAATCAATAAGAAGGAACTGACATACAACCGGCTCAAACGAGTTACCGACAACTTCAGCGCTTTGTATAAACACGTAATGACACGGCAAAAAGAGGCCACCCTGGCCTCCCACCAGGAGACCAGCAATGTCTACAAGCTCGATTCTTCCATCGAGCCCGATCGGCCCGTCTACCCACGAGTCAAACTAAACATTCTGCTGGCGGCGGTAGTCGGCCTGCTCGGCGGCATCGGTTTGGCTTTCTTTCTCGAGTATCTGGACAATACCATCAAGAACCAGGAAGACATCGAACGTTACCTGCATGTGCCATTCTTGGGCATCGTGCCTAGCATCAAACTCGATCCCCATCTGGAGGAAGCCGAGGGTACCAACAACCGGGACAATTATCTGGTCAACCATCCCAAGAGTGCGGTGGCCGAGTGTTCTCGCACGGTGAGAACCAATATCCTGTTCATGTCCCCAGATAAGCCCGCCCGCCGTATCTTGGTGACTTCGGCCGGGCCCCAGGAAGGCAAGAGTACGGTGGCCATCAACCTCGGGGTCACCATGGCCCAGAGCGGTTCCAAGGTGGTGCTGGTCGACACCGACATGCGCCGGCCCCGCTTGCACACTTCTTTTGGCATCAAACGCGGCATTGGCCTAACCACGGCCATCCTCGGCGAAGCCGAAATCGAGCAGGCGATCCACCCGACCGAAGTGCCCGGCTTAGACCTTGTACCCTGCGGGCCGATTCCGCCCAATCCGACCGAGTTGTTTCACACCGAGCGTTTCCGCCAACTCATCGACAAGCTAGACGGCATGTACGACCGGATCATCTTCGACAGCCCGCCCGTGATGATGGTGGCCGATCCGCTCATCCTCTCCCGCTTCATCGAGGGCGTGATTGTAGTGATCAAGGGTGGCCACACCTCCAGAGATCTGATTCGGCGCGCGGTTCGCCAACTGCAAGATGTCCAGGCCCGCATTCTGGGTACCGTGATCAATGACCTTGATCTCGAACACCGCGAATACGGCTACTACTATTACCGACAGTACGGATATTACTACGGTGAGAAAGAACGTGATTCCTCCAATGGCTGAGACTGGGACCGGTCGCCGCATTCCCCTCGTGGATCTCACTTGGTCGCACCGGCAAATCCATGCCGAAGCCATGGCCGCCGTCTCCGCGGTTATCGAGGGGCAAAGATTCATCCATGGGCCCGAGGTGGCGGCTTTCGAAAAAGCCATGGCCCAGCGCCTGGACATCGAATTCGCGCTGGGCGTCTCTTCCGGCACCGACGCTTTGTTGATGACGCTGATGGCGCTGGGAATCGGCCCGGGAGACGAGGTCATCACCACTCCCTTTAGCTTCGTGGCCACCGCTGAAATCATTCGTCGTGTCGGCGCCCGGCCGGTCTTTGCCGATGTGCGCCCGCATAGCTTGTGCCTAAACCCAGAAGCCGTACGCAGAAAGATGTCGCCGCGCACCAAATTACTCTTGCCCGTGCACCTGTACGGCAACATTTGCGACATGGATGCCTTGGCCGCGCTATCTTTGGAGCGGGAAGTCAACATTGTCGAAGACTGCGCCCAATCCATGGGCGCGCGCCGGCAAGGACGGGCGGCCGGGGCCTTCGGCGTCGCCGGCGCCTTTAGCTTCTTTCCCTCGAAAAATCTGGGCGCTTGGGGCGACGGTGGGCTCATAACCACCCACCGATCAGACTTGGCCGAGCGTCTGCGCCAAATCCGCGATCATGGCGCCGTCGCGGCCGATCGCTACGATTGTCTGGGCGGCAACTTCCGGCTCGACACCCTGCAGGCCGCGGTGCTTCTGGTCAAGCTGAAATACCTGGACAACTGGTTGCAAGCGCGCCAACAAGCCGCCAAACTTTATGAGCAGCTTTTTGTCGCGGCCGGCCTGGCCAGCAAGGACCAAGACCGTCCCTCGGCGGAATTTCCCGTGCTTTTGCCCTGGGTCGAAGATGAATCGGCCCATGTTTTTAACCTCTTTGTGGTCCAGGTCCAAAATCGCGCGGCCTTACGAGCGCAACTCGACCAAGCCGGCATCGATTCCCGGGTGTACTACTCGATGCCGCTACATTTGCAGGCTTGTTTCGCCGATCTGGGCTACCACGCCGGGGATTTTCCTGTGGCCGAACTGGCCGCCAAACAGGTATTGGCCTTGCCGCTGTTTCCCGGCATCGCTAGCCAGCAGCAAGAGCAAGTGGTAGAGAACATCGCCGCCTTTTACCGGCCGGCTTGATCAACCCACATGGCTGAGCCCAACGAAAACACCGCGCCGCTTGCCTGGTTCGCGGTGCACACCCGCTCCCGGCACGAGCGCAAGGTATCGGCCGATCTCAGCCGGCAATCTTTTGAGGTTTTTTTTCCCGAATATCGATGCTGGTCCCGGCGCAAAGACCGGCGGAAACAAATTGAAAGGCCGCTGTTTCCTGGCTATTTGTTTGTGCGCACTCGGTTGAACCCCCAGGCCCGGCTGGCCATTATCAAAACCAGCTCTGTGGTCCGCATGGTAGGCATCGGCACCCAGGCCGTGGCCATTCCCGATCATGAAATTGCCTCTATCCAAGTTCTGCTGCAACACGCCGACGACGCTTCCCCACAAGACCAACTGGGATCGGGTCAATTGGTTCAGGTTATGGAAGGACCGCTACGCGGGGTCATCGGCGTGGTCGATCAATCACGCAAGCGACAAATCGTGGTCAATGTAGAGTTGCTGGGTCGCGCCGTGGCCGCCACGGTCGATCTGGCGGCCGTGGTCCCTTACCTGGACGGGTAGTTCTACTCGCTGGCTACGATCACAAATTCTACCCGGCGATTGGCGCTACGGCCTTTGCGGGTCTTGTTGGAGGCAATGGGGCGGCTCTCGCCATAGCCTACGGCGTCCAAGCGGGCCGGATCGACATCACGCTTGATCAAGAAGGCCCGTACCGCCTTGGCCCGTCGGTCGGACAGACGCTGATTGGCCCGATCGGATCCCTTGGAGTCAGTGTGGCCCTCGATGCGAATCATCTTGATTTCGGTATGCCCACGCAGCACCTGCGCCACCTGGTCCAGCAGGCTGAAAGAGGTACGTAAAATACGCGCCCTGCCGCTGGCAAAGTGCACTTTTTGCAGGATCTCGATCTTCTCTTTGCGCACAATGACCAAGACCCGGCCCTTG
>JAUVBB010000544.1 GCA_030591445.1 Deltaproteobacteria bacterium
ACAAGTAGAAGGGGGACATTGAGCCCTTTCTTCCTGATCTTCTCCAGCAGCTGATAGCCTGAAAGTGATGGCAGATCGACATCTACAATAATGATTGACGGGGGTTCTTCAAGATCCAACCGCTCAAAAAGGTCTTCCGCCGTTTGCACGCTGGTTACATTTCGCTTGATGCGACGACCCAGGTTCAGGGCTTTCCTTTTGGTACTCAGGGCGAGAACGGTTTCTACTTCCATAGTTTCCACCTTCTTTCTCCTTGGCGTCAACCTTTCATCAACTATTGTAGGCAGGTTTCTACCCGTTGTCAATGCACCCCATGAGCGTTTCTGCTCAGGGGCCAATTAATGTGTTGGTTCTTCACTTTCAGTTGGGTGGATTATTTGGCCATTTGTATGGAAATCTCAGGGGGCTGTTGATGTAGAACTTCGCCAAAGCCGCCCAGTTCTTGTGTCTCAGCGGCCATTCTGCTAAAAATAGTAAGTAGAATGCAATGGAAAATCACAAGTATTTTATTAATGATTCTACTGGCCGGTGGCGTTGCCCCAGCAGCCGAGCCGGAATCAGAGCCTACCGGGGCTTTGGCCTGGTTCAAGCGCGGGGTCAAGGTGGCCCGCGAAGGGGATATCAAGGCGGCGCTGAGCCGCTTCAAGCGGGCACGGTCATTGGCGCCCAATTGGGCACTGCCGCATCTTGAAATCGCGGTGGCGCACATGATGACCGACAACGATCGCAAGGTGATCGGCCGGTCTTTGGCCGAGGCGGTGCGCTTGGGTAAGGAATTGCCGCGGGCACATTATCTTTACGGTATTTATCATCAAGAATTGGGCAAGCGGGCCGAGGCCATTTCTGAGTTTACCTATGCGCTGCGCTTGCGGCCGAGTTTGGCCAAGGCCAGGTTTCGCCTGGCCGTTTTGTACATTGAAGAAGGCCGGCAGGTAGATGGCATCGAACAGCTGCAGTTGCTGATCAAGCAGAAACCGGCCCACGTGGGTGCCCACCGGAACTTGGCGGTTCTGTATGAGCAATCCGGGCGGCTCGAAGATGCGGGCCGGCATTTGTATGCCATTGCCAAGCTTTTCCCGAGCAATGCCTTCTTTCTGACCGAGTTGGGTCGCTTTTACCAGCGGGCGGGTTGGGAGAAAAAGGCGCAGGCGGCTTTTCGCAAGGCCGACCGCCTGGATTCTCCCCGCGGCAAGCGCAAGATGCGGCCACTGCTGCGTACCCGGGAGCGTAAGCGCCCCCGAGCTCCGGACCTAGAATCTTAAAAAGTAAGTTGGGTGATGTCAGACGTGGCTGAATTGGACCCGGCCGCTTTCTACGGTGGCGCGGATCTGATCGTCGCGGACGAATTTGCCGGCCAGGATCTTTTCGGCCAAGGGTTCTTCGACCAGGCGGCGAACGGCTTGGCGCAGGGGACGGGCGCCTAGGCTTAAGTCCTGACAGCCTTCATCCACCAGGTAACGGGAAAGCTCGGTATTGCCGGTGAGGCTCATGCCGCGTTCGGCTTCGAGTTGGGAGGAGGATTCCTTGACCATAATGGAAGCAATAGCGGCCAGATCTTCGTGGGTCAAGGGTCGGAAGAACAGATGTTCTTCCATGCGCCCCCATAGCTCGGGCGGAAAATGCTTGCGGGCATTATTGATCGCATCGCGCGCATCTTGTTCGCCGTTGCCATCCTTGCTCGTGCCGAAGCCAATCTGGGCGGCGGAGCGCGAAGCCAATTTGTTGGCGCCCAGGTTGGTGGTGAGAATGACTACGGTGTTGGTGAAATCGACATGGCGTCCGCGGCCGTCGGTCAGGCGTCCCTCATCCATGATTTGCAACAGGATCTGCTGTACTTCCGGGTGGGCCTTTTCGACCTCGTCAAACAAGACGATGGAATAGGGGCGGCGGCGAACGGCTTCGGTTAGCTGTCCCCCGTCCTGGTGGCCCAAATAACCCGGAGGGGCGCCGATGAGCCTAGAGACGTTGTGGGCCTCGGTATATTCGCTCATGTCCAGTTGCACCATGTCGGCACGATTGGAGAAGAGGAAGTTGGCCAGGGCCCGGGCACACTCGGTTTTGCCCACCCCGGTGGGACCCAAAAATAGCAGGGAGCCGATGGGTCGGCGATGAGCAAAGCCGGCGTAATTGCGCCGAATCACGTTGGCGATAGAACGCACCACGCGGGTGTGGCCGATGAGCTGCAAACCCATGATTTTTTCCATGTTCAACAGGCGCTCGGCGTCGGTCATCAGCAGGCGATCCACGGGAATGCCGGCAACTGACGAGACCACGCGGGCGACGCCCTCGCGGTCGACCCGGCTCTTGCCCGAGCGTCGTGCCCGGGAGCCGGCGAGATCCAGCAGCGAAATGGCCTTGTCCGGCAGGCAGCGATCGGTGATGTAGCGGGAGGAAAGGTGCACCGCGGCTTCGAGTGCCTCCGGGGTATAGGTGGCGCCGTGGTGCTTGGCATATTCCTCGGCGATGCCTTTGAGGATGAGCAGGGTGTCTTCGGCCGAGGGCTCGGGAACTTGCACCATGCGAAAGCGGCGAACCAGGGCCGCGTCTTGATCAATGAAGCGGCGGAATTCATCGTGGGTGGTGGCACCGATGCAGGGAAACTCGCCGCGGGCCAAGGAGGCCTTGAGCTCGTTGGCGGCATCCTGGGGGCCATCGCCGGTGCTGCCGGCGCCCATCAGGGTATGAATCTCATCGATGAACACCACCACCGAGCCGTCGGCTTTCTTTACTTCAGAGCGAATCTGCTGCAGTTTTTCCGAAAACGAACCACGCAGTTGGGTGCCGGCCAGCAAGGAGGCCACGTCCAACTCGATAATGCGGCGCGTGTGCATGGGTTCGGTGTCTTTGCTGCCCCGAACGATGCGCAGGGCCAGGCCCTCGACAATGGCGGTTTTGCCCACCCCGGGTTCGCCAACCAGCAGCGGATTGTTGGCCCGGCGCTTGAGCAGGGTATCGATAAGCTCGGTTACTTCCTGATCGCGGCCGATCAGGGGATCGATCTTGCCCAAGGCGGCCAGCGAGGTCAGGTTGCGACCCAGGCGGGACAAAAGCGGAAAACGCGTGGGTTCCAGATCCCAATCGGTGGGCGGATGGGTATTGTTGGCCAGGGCCGGATAGTCGGCTTCTTCTTCCTCGGCCAGGCGCGCATCTTCCTCGGGATTGTCTTCGGCCATGGGCGAATCGTGCCGAACTGGCCGGGGCGGGGACGCCTCCGCGGGCGCATGCGAGACCGCGGGTTTCTTTTGCTTGACGGTAAAGCGGCGGGGAAGATTGCCAGTTACGTAAGACAGAGCCGTGTTGCGAAAGGTGGGAATACTCAAGCCCGTGCGTCGCAGTAGCTCGTAAGCCAAACTGTCGCGCATGCCGCACAAGGCGATGACCAGATGCAAACAGTCGACCGCTTCGGCGCCGCAGCCGACGGCGATCTGCTTGGCTTTCTTCTGTACCGTCTTGACCACCCCCGGCGCTTCCTGATCCACCGTGTGTACGTAGGCCAGGATGGAATCCTCGTCGACTTGTTTTTCTTTTAATAGGATTTCCGCGCGGTTGTGCACAGTGAACAATGCCAACAGCAGGTGGGCACTGGTCATGCGTTGGCCAACCTGGTCGGATATATCCTGTGCTTCCGCAATGACCTGTCTTAACTCCGAGCTGGCGTGCAGGGTCATGAAGGCTCCAAGAACGGTGAATTCACTGAAACATTTAACAGATTGATTCACTCATTTCAAGGACTTTGGAGCTGAATCTTCACCGTCATCAATGGAATCTTGTTTTTTGTGGGGTCCTCGGTGATAAGGAATACGGGCATTTCGTGAGGAGTAAGACCCTTCAGGAGCCTTCGTTCATACGGCGAAGCAATACCCTAGCGACG
>JAUVBB010000583.1 GCA_030591445.1 Deltaproteobacteria bacterium
ACCGCGGCCTGCGAGGACGGCGATGCTTGCACAGCCGGCGACGTCTGAGCTGTCGGAAGTTGCGCCGGGACAGCGATCAGCAGCGACGACGATAATGTCTGCACCGATGACAGCTGTGATGCGGCCAGCGGTTGCGTAAACACCAATAACACCGCGGCCTGCGATGACAGCGATGCCTGCACTGCCGACGACATCTGCGCTGCCGGGAGTTGCGCCGGGACAGCGATCAGCTGCGACGATGATAATGTCTGCACCGATGACAGCTGTGATGCGGTCAGCGGCTGCGTAAACACGAACAACACCGCGGCCTGCGATGATGGGGACGAGTGCACCGCCAGCGAGACGTGCCAGGACGGCGCGTGTACTAGCGGCCAAGACGTTTGTACGCAGGGCGGTTGCGGGTGTACCGGCAATGGCAGGGGTGATACCTCCCCGGCACCGCTCAACTTCCTCATACTCCTGGGCGCCCTAGCTGCCGTCTTGCGGCGGCAGACACGGCGATCCACTAGCTAGTCTCCGTCCCAAAAATCCCAGATAGGAGAAGAAAAAGGGGTCAGGACATGACCCTATTTACAGACTATTTGCAGATGGTTCAGTCGAATAGACGTTGGAACAGATTAAGATTCATGGCTTTGAGGTGGTAGAGCAGGATGAAATAGTAGATCAGGAAAGACATGAAAATGGCTACAACGGCCAGGGCGCGTTTGCGGAAGCGCCAGAGTAGGAATGTGCCTAGGAATACCAGGGCCATCTTTACCGAGATAAACAGGACCGAATTGGCTTCGATCAGGTGGGCCATGAAGGGGTTGGCCTCGACGGCTTGATCGGAAAATACCCAGACCATGGTCAGGATGCCGTCGATCACATTTAGAATGATCACGGCTGCTACTACTCCCTTGAGCCATTTGAACTGACGGCGTGTGCCGATTTTCATTTCCATCTATGGTTTGACCTCTATCTGCCCACGCGCAGGCCGTGGATAACATAAAGAAATTCAGGGTGGTATTTGGTGAAGAGGGAACTGGCGGCGGAATAGGTGATGACATAGAAGCGGCTGCGGGTCTGGAAGGCGACAATGGCGAAGCGGGCGGAGGAGTTCTTCATGCTGGTATTGAAGACTTGGAGCTTGCCCTGGTGTTTGCCTCCTACCTTAATGGATCGGTTTTGGGCGATGACGATTTTCGAGGCTTGGGCCTCGCCCACCAGGCCTTTGATGAAGGCGCTACATAGGCCGTCGAGGGTCAGTTCGCTGGGTTCGAAGGTGACGATCATGATGCCCACTTTGGGTGCGGGGCCTTTGAGGGGTAGTTGAGGAGCACTGGCTGGGGCCATGGCGGTGAAGCCGCTGGGCACGGGCACGGTGAGATTCATCTGGGTCATGTACATGCTGGCGGCTGCGGGAGGGGAGGCGCTTTTTTTGCTTTGCTTGGCTTGCTTGGCTTCTTGCGCGGCTTTGCGATCCTCTTGGCTTGCCAATTGGGCAAACTTGGCGCGCATGGCTTCACAGGCGGTGTTGTTGCGGGCGTGGCCGCCGGCGAGGGCTCCGCGGGTCAGGGCGCGCCAGGCTTCGGCCAGGTGACGATAGAGTTGGGCACGGTCTTTGGCGGCGCTTACCTGGCTGATGATGCCTGGAACCTGGTTGAAGATGGCAAAGGCACTGTCGACGAATTGTTGTTTGGCGACGAAGCCAAAGATGCTGGTGTAATCGGCTTGCTGCTTGCCGGCCTGGATGAGCAGCAGGGATTTCAATCGTGGGTCCCGGACTTTGCCGGCCGCGCGGGCGGCGGCTTCGACTTTTCTGAGCGTGCCCTGCTTGGGGTTCTGGGCTTTGCTGCTAGCCGATCCATAGGCAATGGGTTTTTTGTACTCGGCCAGTGCTTGTTGGATGAGCCCACGAAACTTGTTTACCGAGGCTTGATCGTTGCTGCTTACATCCGATGATTGAAATAGTTCGGACACCGCATTGCGGGCGGCCTGTTTCTTCCAGGAACGTTCTAATGCAGCCCGGTCGGCCTCGGCTTTTTCACGGGCGGCCTTCTCGGTGGCGGCTTTTTGGCGGGCCAGTTTGTCGGCTTCGGCCTTTTCGCGTTTGGCCTGGGCGCGGGCTTCTTTTTGGGCTATGGCTTGTTCTCGGGCCAGTCTTTTGGCTTCGGCCTTTTCTCGTTTGGCTTGTTCCCTGGCCAATTTGGCGGCCTCGGCCTGCTCGCGTTTGGCCTGTTTTCGGGCTGCTCTGGCAGCGGCTTTGTCGGCGGCTTTATCGGCTACAGCTTGCTTTCGGGCTAGTTTGTCGGCTGCGGCCTGGTCGGCCTCGGCCTGTGCGCGGGTGGCTTCTTCGGCGTCGGTTCTTTGTTGGGCCTCTTTTTGGGCTCTGGCCTTTCGCTGCGCCTCCTTCTGCCGGATTGCTTCCTCTTGGGCTGCTTTTTTGGCGGCTTCGGCCTTTTTGCGCTCGGCTTGGTTGCCGCTCGACGCGACAGTCGAGTCGGTGTCTGGGCTCTTGAGTTCAACCTGGGGAAGACTGATATGGGCCCGTTCGGCCCAACCGGCCAGGAACTTGGCCGTGCGCTTGGCACCGGCTAGCCGTAGTTCGCGGTACAAGTCACGGACGGCAGTATCGACCCGATTCTTAAACGTGGACTTATAGCCGTATTTGACCTGAAAGTCTTCCCCTGAGTCTCCCCAGAGACCCAATTGGTAATTGTATTTTTCGTCTACCTTCTCAAAAGCCCGTGCTGATTTTCCGCCACCGGCGCGGTTTTTGAGGTCTCTGATGATCCCTTGGAAGGATTCCGCCGATCGTTCTCGCCGCTGGTATCCTTGCCACTTATTGGCAAACACATTTAATTGCCCGGGAGAAAGAGGTTTGTTACCGGCTTGGAGGTTCTTGCGATACAGTTCTGAAAGCGGCGCTCCGTTGCTTATCCGGTACCATTTTTTGGCGCCGGCATCCCAGATGTAAGCCTTAGAATCCTCGTCGGTCTTATAGGCATAAAGAGGGCCGCCGGGATCCGGGAAGAGCCGGGTGCTTTCGGCATAAGATTTCCCATATTGTTCGACCAGCTTGTCGTACTGCAGAACCGAGCCGCCCGCCTTA
>JAUVBB010000284.1 GCA_030591445.1 Deltaproteobacteria bacterium
GCAAGGAGCTGGTGGCGCGCGAGATTCACAAGAAGTCTCTGCGGCGAGATCGGCCTTTGATCAAGGTCAACTGTGCGGCGATTCCGGTGAACCTTTATGAGAGCGAATTCTTCGGACACGTGAAAGGCGCGTTTACCGGCGCGGTCAAGGATCGAACCGGTCGTTTCGAGTTGGCCGACTCGGGCACCTTGTTTCTAGACGAGCTTGGCGAGATACCCTTCGAACTGCAAAGCCGTCTGCTGCGGGTGCTGCAGGAGGGCCAGTTCGAGCGCGTGGGCGCTGAGCAAACGCAGAAGGTCGATGTCCGCATCATTTCCGCGTCCAATCAAGATCTGGCCAAGGAAGTTGAGTCGGGCCGTTTTCGGCGTGATCTTTATTACCGCCTCAACGTCTTTCCCATCACCACCGTGCCGCTTAGGCTACGCCGAAAAGACATCGCCATGTTGGCCGAACATTTTCTGCGCCTGGCCGCTCGGAGGCTGAGTGTTCGCCCGGCCCGCCTCGCCCCGGCCAATATCCGCAGCTTGGAAGAATACGATTGGCCCGGCAATGTTCGCGAACTGCAAAACGTTATCGAGCGGGCGTTGATCACCGCGCGCGGGGGAGCCATGCATTTCGATCTGGGCGCCGGTGATATTCCGGTATGCGTGGTAGAGACCCCGCCCATGGCCACTGCCTTGGCTGCCAATCAAACGGTAGTGATGACCCAGGCCGAAATGAAGCAGTGGGAGCGTAAGAACCTGCAAGCGGCCTTGGCCGAATCAGGCGGAAAAATATACGGTGCCGGCGGCGCCGCGCAGTTGCTGGCCATGAAGCCGACCACCCTGGTGTCAAAGCTCAAGAAGATGGGTTTGAAATAGAGCTATTTCTTGCGACCGAACAAGCCGCCCTTGCTGGCGCTTTTTCGTTTGTCTGAGCGCGATTGCTGCAGGCGCAGCTCGCGGGCGGTTTCGATGTCGGTGGGGCGGATGTTGTTGGCTTTTTTGAGATGGCGGAAATAGCCATCATGATCGCCGTTTTGGCGAAAAGCCGTGGCCAGATAGCGATTGACGAAGAAGTTTCCCGGAGAATCTTTGTACAAAGCGTTTAGTTCTTGCAGCACCTTTTTTCTTTTTTCTTCCATGGGCGACTCGTCAATAAGGTGGCTGAGCCAGATGCTATGGGCATGGTAGATGGAGTTGTCTGGGTCGAGCTCATGGGCTTGGCGGAAGTTATTGGCTGCCTCCAGCATGTTTTTTTTGTTGTGAAAAACGCGGCCCTTTTCATAGGCCAGCAAAGCGGCGTCCGGATCGGTCTTGCGCGTTTCTCCGGGCCGTAGCGGTAAAGCTCTCAGGTAGCTATCGCGGTTGGCCGGGTTTTCCAGGATATCGAAGGCTTCGTTGATCTTGCCGGCTACGAAAGCGGCCACTTCTTGGGTGTCCGCATCGGCAAAAGAAATGAGCCGATCGGGGTGGAGAAGTTTGGTCCACTTCAGCAGGGCCCGGTCGAGTTGCTCGGGGCTGAAGTCTCGTTCGATTTCCAGCAAGGCCAGAAAGTCACCGCCTTGCACATGTTTGACCTTGATCTTGAGTAGGGTGTGCAATTCGGCCAGGCGCTCTTGGTTTTTCCGGGTGCGGGCCGCATCCTTCTCCTCAGCGGCTGGGGATGCTTCCGCCTTGGCTTTCTCTGTAACTGCTTCAGCGGCATCGCCCAGTTCCAGGAGTCCGGTTATGTGCATGGTTGCCAGCAGCATCATTTTGGCGGTACGGGCCGCGCTAGATTGCTCTAGGAAATCGCTTACCAGCCGGAATTTTTGCAGGTGCTGGGTTTCTAGCTTCTCGTCCTCGGCCAAGCCCAGCTGGGCATGATCGCGCTGGTATTGTTCGGAAATGCGGCACGCTTTGCCCGCCATGGTTTCGGTCAGGTAGCGCTGCAAATCGTCTTGTTGGTGACAATTCTTGATGCCGCTGTGAATCACCCGAAAGGGATGGATACGGATGGGCTGTACCTGCTCGGGGATGGCTTCATCGGGCGCGAGGCGGTACTGGCCCTGGTTGATGGCGAATAGTTCAGTTAACTTTCGCATCAGTTGCAGGTGCAGTGTTTGATCGAGTTGTTCTTGGGTGATTTTGCCCATCTCCAGCAAAACTTGGCCCCGCAATTTGTTGGTCTGGGCCATGATCATGAGCGATTCATTGAAAACCTGATCGTCGATAAAGCCCATCTCCCGGGCCACCATGCCCAGATATACCTCGGAATTGGGAATGTGGACTCCCACCGGAAAGCCCTGTTGGAAGGCGATCCAGGTTTTGACCTCACCGCTTTCAATGTGCATGACCCCGGCCAGCTTACGCTGCAGGATTTGGACCAGCAATTTGGGCAAAGTGTAACTGTCCATGGGGCCGGACAGGGCAAACTCAGGCGATTCATTCGCGCTCATCGCTCACAAGCCTTTCGGGGCAGAATGATTGTTCGTTGGCTTCTACGATAACTTAACTCAAAACGAGTGCCAAGGTTTTCGCAAGGGCACGGTTTGGGGCAGGGAAAAGCTCAGCGGCGCAGGTAGCGCAAGATGGAAGCGGCCAGTTCGTCACGGGGCTCGGGAAGGTGGTAGGGCTCGAGTAGTGAGATCCGGGGGCCCTTTCGGCCTTCGCTGGGGCCCATTTCAATTACTTTGCGCTCGGCGAAGTACTGCATGGCGTTTTTGAGCGTGTTGCGATTCAGGGATTCGTGGAAATGGAGGTCGCCCAAGGAAAACAAGCGGTCGCCCTCGCTGAGGGTGCGGGCCAAAAAGTCTTTTTGGGTCATGGATTGTTGCTGTAAGAAGTCCAGGCATTTGGCGGCCAGCCAGTAATTTTCGACAAAATGCTCGATGATGGCACAGAACAATTCTCGTTTTTCGGCAGCCTCCGCCAGTTTGATGACAAATCCGTTTTCTTCACTGACTGCCCCTTCCAGGAGCAGATCGTCTAAGGCATGGCGAACCACGGTTTCAAAGTGCCGTTCGGAGCGGAAAAGAAACTCGAATTTGAACAGCCGGGAAAGTTCCTTGATTCGTTGGGCCAAGGCATCCATGGGTACGGCATGGACCGAAAATGACTCGAGGGCCAAGGTGAAAATGCTCACCGGCACGAAGTGATGCAGGATGTTGTTGCGATAGTAGTCTAGCCCGAGGCGTCTGCGTTCCAGGGGCGCATAGACTTGGCCCGCCCCGGTGTTCTGGATAGAGATCAGCCCATCGCGAGAGAAACGGGTGGCCGCTTCGGCCATGGCGCGGGGAAAATCGTCCAGGACCGCCGAAAAACGGTTGTGACCCTTGCGCCGGATCCAATCGTTGGTCCAGCGCGCGCGGGTGAGCAAATCTTCATGGGTGATGCCGCGGCGCCGGTGGGTGAGGATGCTGATAGCCAGCAAGGCCGAGGGGGTAACCGTCGATACCTGGTTGATGCCGAACAGGATGCGATGGCCGATTTCTTGCACCAGCGACCGGCGCGATTCCTTAGACAAACCTTTGCGGTCGACGCCGCGTTGTTGCAGCGTGTCTTTGACGGAAATGGCATCGCCGACCTGCACGTAGATCTTGCCGTACTTTGACTTGAGCGCCTTACGAGATTTGAGCAAACCCGCGACGTTTTCCTTGCGCTTGTCGCCGCCGGTCAGCTCTTTGATGTAAGCGCCGCTCTCGACAATTTTTTCATAATCGATGGAAATAGGAAAAAACTGAATATCGTCGTCGCGGCCTTCCTGGAAGGCGGAGATCAACCAAGAAAGAATGCCGAACCGGGGCCCCAGCAGTTTGCCGGTGCGGCTGCGGGTGCCCTCGATAAAGAACTCGATGGGAAAGCCTTCGGCCATCACGTAGCGCAGGTAGGTGCGGAAAATGATTGGATAAAGGATGTTGTCTTTGAAGGAGCGCCGCATGAAGAAAGCTCCCGAGTGCCGAAATATCGGGCCCATGGGCCAGAAAGACAGGTTGACGCCGGCGGCAATGTGCGGAATGGGTATGGCGAACTTGAGACATAGTTGGCTCAAGATGAGGTAGTCAACATGGCTCTTGTGGCTCGGGCAGAAAATGACCGGCGACTTTCGAATGGCGGCCCGAACTTTTTCAAAATCGGCCGGATCGACCACAAAGCCTTCATACATGCGCTTCCAGAAAACCTTCAAGATGGAGTCTAGGGCCAGTGGCCAGTACACCCGCGGTTCGGCCGCGATTTCGTCGAGAAGGTCATAGGCCTTCTTCCACAGCGCATCGCTTTTGGTCTCGCTGCCTTCGCTCATGGAGTCGACCTGTTTGCGAATCTCCGGATCTTGTAGAATGCTATGTTTGAATTCTACGTGATGGCGAATGCTGGGGCCGGCAACGTCGAACACTTCCAGTTGCAATTGCTCTTCGATGGTTTGATGGAGAAAGCCGGTCAGTTCTTTTCGGCCGGCGCCGGGATGTTGATCGAGAAACTCACCCAGGTGGATGGGCTCGGCCACCTTCATGAAGGCACGCCGGTGACTCTTGAGGACCTGGAACAAACTGCGCAGAAAGCCAGGAGACTCGTGCAGGCCAAAGACCGCATCGGTCAGGGCCTTGGTCTCCATTTTTGGGTGCTGGTCATAGAGGATCAAGTTGGGCACCAGGAAGATGGGCTTGTCTTGGGCCCGCTGACAGGAGATAAGCGTCTCGAACAATCCGGCGTCGCTGGAGCTGCCCGGGTGGGTCAGGGTGGTGGGCGTGTCGAGGTAAACCAAGGCGGTTTGGCCGGCCCGCAACACGGATTCGAGCTGTCGCCGGGGTAAATGGTCGCCTTCCTCTTCGATGTCCGCCTCGTACTCGGTGCCCAGGGTACGCATTCGCTCCAGCAACACATCGATGGGTTGAAGCATGACCGGATCGACCCCGTTGACGAAACGAGCCAAGGGCAATTGGTGCTTGTTGCAGATGTGGTTGAGGTAGAGAAAATGCACCAGGTTGGCCGAAGGTGACACGTAGACCACCGTGCCGATTTTTTGCAAGGCCTTGATCCGCTCAATGGCCTCGGCCGGAAAGCGAATCGGATCGAAATAGCGGGCAAAGAATGAGCGCAGGAAGGGACCATAGCGCACATGCATGCCTATTGGTTGAAGAACGTTTCGGTCTTTTTTGGTATGCCCTTCGGGCATCCGGCACTCCGTGGCGGCCCGAGATCGAGCGCGCCGCTACAGTTTTTCCTTGAACAGCTTGGAAGGCTTGAATACCACCGTCTTGTGGGCAGGAATGCGGATGGCCTCATTGGTATGAGGATTGCGACCTTTTCGAGCCGCGCGCTTGCGCACGGAGAAAGTGCCGAAGCCGGGGAAGGCAAAGCGTTTGTCTTTCTTGATGCCTTTTTTTAATTTTAAGAACATGGCATCGACAACACCCTCGATGACACGCTTGGAAAGGTCCCGACCCACCAGCTTGGTGACCGCGGTAATCAGCTCTGCTTTGGTCATTATACCTCCTGCAAGTCTTCCAATATAAACGAAGCGAAAAAACGGTCGAACGTTAACGCAGTGGTTCTACTATGTCAACCCCGTTTAGAGGTGAAATCGCTTATTCCTTCGGTATTTGAAGGTCTTTTTCGAAGGCGATTCTTTGCCACCAATCGCGGGCCCATAACAAGTCACCTTGGTGCCGGGGGTACTGCGCCAACACGGCCAGGGTTCCAGCCGCCAGGCGTCGGCGGCCGACGTGGTATTGGGCTAGGCTAAGCTGACGGAGATTTTCGACCGTTAGGGTATGGTGGCCCAAACCTAAGTCGCTGGCCTTCTCTAGGTAGGCCAGGGCGGGGGAGAAATGTTGATCTCGGACCAGCAAGCGCCCCAGCAGGTACCAAATTGCGGCCCAGGTCGGTTTGGCGGCGGCGGCCTCGCGCAAGGACAATGCGGTGGTCGGATCGAATTGGGGGTGGGCCAGATACTTGATGACCGTGGCGCCGGCGTCGCCTTGTTCGAGCGCTTGTAAGAGAATCAAGGCCCGCCGATCGATGCCGTCGTCAAGATGAGCTTTGAATACATCGACAAACATCTGGCGCGCGTCATCCTTTTGCCCCAGTTGGGCCAGCGCGAGCCCGGCCCGGGCCTGGATGGCAACCTTGGTAGAATCCGCGATGTCTGATCGTTGCAGCAGCCGGGCATAGATTTTGCCCGCCGCTTGGTATTGGCCCTGGCTGGCCTGGATTTCGGCCAGCAAACGCCAGGCGTCGGCATTGTCGGGCAGGTGCGCGTGGATTTGATGGACCACCGCTATTGCCTGGGCGAACTGGCGGCGCTGATGCAAAGCACGAGCCTCGGCGCGCAAGGCGGCGATTTCGTGCGCGCAAGTTCGGCCAAATAGGCTCGGGCGTGAGAATCGGTGCTGGGCGGCTTGTTCAACCCCGGGGGGAAGATCGATGTTGTCGAGAAAGGTCTCCCAGTCGGCTATCAGTTGCGCCGGTGTTTGATCGTAACAATCGACCAGAGATCCTTGATGGTAGGCGCGGCGGAATCGCAATGGGTCGTGTTGGTCCAGGAGGAAGCGAACGAAGGAACCGGCCAGGGTGTAGGAGCGGTTTTGGGCTTTGCTCCAGAAGCCGATGGGATCGAAAAGCCCTTCAATTTTTGGCGCCTTTCCGATCTTGCGCAGCGCCGCGCTCCATACATGCGGATCAAATTTTTTGGTCGGCCAGTCTATGGCCACCGCCAGGCCCTCGATTAGACCCAGGTTGGGCCATAAACCGTGGTGGGCGCTAATGCGCAGCGGGCGGGGCGAGAACCCAGCGGCCATGACGTGGATGAGTTCATGTCTGAGGGTAGGGTGGGGGAAGATGGCGCCGTTGAGAAATATCGAGTACTGCCAGGGCAGAGACACTTGGGTGCGGCCGGCACCGAACCACTTTCGCTTTTGGGCTGCGCTGGGGAAAAGATAGCTGTGTATCAGTGGTAAATTTTGGCTGCCAATGTTCTTTTCGATCTGGTGATATCTGAAGTCATGGTCTTTTATGATTTGCGCTATTTTGTCCGGCGCGGTGTTGCGCGGATAGTGAAGCACGAAATGATCGGTTTGGGTGCTGGCGCCCAACGCGGCTTGTAAACTTTGAGCGGAGCGGGCAAAGCCAAGCTGATGGCGCAAGCCAAATAGGGAAATGGCGGCCAAGGCCAGTACCAGAGTGAGGGGCAGCAGCCGGCGATTGCGCCACCAGACCCCCAGGCGCAGTTTGTTCATGGGCGGATCCATCAACACGCTCACGGCCGCGAGCAGAAACAAGGCCCAGAGCAAGCCATGTAGCCGGGATAGCAGCAAAGGCCAGCCAGGCTTTAAGACTTCGTCAAAGACCGGGCCGGCAATCCAGCCGGTCAACTGGTTGAAAGAGTCCACCTGCGGATTGGCCCAAATCTCCCAGACATTGCCGACAGCGATGGCCAGCCAGAGCCCGGCGTAGGCCAGGCCGGGCCAAATTCGACGCCGGGTGCTCAAGCCCAGGGCCAAACCCCAGGCCGAAGCCAGCACCGCCGTAGTTGCCGGCAGCAAAAGAAAAAACCACATGCCTTGGCTGAAATTGCAGTTGGTCACCCGCCAGGCGTTGAGCAATATGACCAGCAAAGGCAAGGCCAAGGTCAACAAGTTAAGCAAGCTCGAACGCAGGAATAAGCCCAGGACCAAACGATGCGGACGCGTGTCCTGGAGGTAGACAGATGGCCGGCCGCGGGCCACGCCCATGGCCACCGGCCCGGCGGTGGCCGAGACCAGCAGCGAAAGCGCTACACAGAACTCATAAGCCAGCAGGTTGAAGAGGGGAACAAAGGCCAAGGTGATTGCCAAGGCTAGCAACAATGCCTGCGCGACCCAAAATGATGGGCCTGGCCAGTTCCGTGGTCTTTTCGGTTCGGGTTTGCTTGCTTTGGCTGCCATGGTACCTCTCAAATAAAATAACACCTGCCCCGCTGAGGGCAAAACGCAAAAATGCAAAAATTGACGGTTTGATGGGCGTGGGCTACCATCAAGGACAGCATGGCAAACAATAACAAAAGGGAACACATCCGCGCTCCCATTGAGTTGAAGGTGGAGTACAAGAAGATGAACACCTTCTTTGCGGATTACACCAAGAATATTTCCAAGGGCGGTACCTTTATTAAAACCGAAAGACCGCTGCCGGTAGGGACCGAGTTCCTGTTTCGGCTGGTGATTCCCGTGCTAGAGGCCCCGGTAGAGATCAAGGGCAACGTGGTTTGGGTCAACGAGCAGGACAACATCTCCCACCCCGAAGTGGAAGAATTGGGCATGGGCATTCGCTTCGTCTACGAGACCGATGAGCAGCGCCAAGGTTTCGAGGGCATGGTCGAGAAGATGATGATTGAATCACTGGGCGAGCATTTATTTCACAAGCTGATGGAAAAAGAAAAATAGAACGGCATCATCCCGCATAAGTCTTCAAAGCCAATAAATCAATATCCAGACTCAGTGCCACCGTCCAAATCCGGCCGGGATCCTCTTCGGCATGGAACCAGCCGGTGGGATAAAGAAAAGCCACACTCTCCAGCCAGTTCCACTCCATCAATAGGCTTTTGCCCCAGCCTTGGTCCAGTCGTCGGCTGACTTGCACCCGTATCACCACCGAGCGGACTTTGCGCGCGTCGTCTTTTTTCATGTTCTGGAAAAGATGGACCGCCGGGGCCGTATGGCGTTGGCCATACTTGAATTCGAAGTAACAGTGGTAGGTCAGGCCGTCAATATCGGAAAAAGACACCAAGTAAAGATCGCCATCGGCTAAGGTCTCCGCCTTGTAGGAAGCCGGCTGCGCGTGCGCGAAGATCGTACCCGGACCCAAGAGAGCCTTTTCCCGAGCCAGCGAGTCCTGGGCCGGGCTTTGCTTTTCGAACTCTGCTTGCCAACGGGCAAAGTCGCCGGCCTTGAGTTCCGCGCGCTTCTCTTCGCTTAGATTATCTTGGGCGAGCATTTGATCGAGGTGTGGACCCAAGACCTGCGACCATGCGTAGATTTTGGCCGTATCCCGCGCCTGGAACGCCTCTAGATAAAGCTGGGCGGCGCGATCGGGCTCCATCCAAACCACCTGCCGCGTAATGGTCAGCGCGCCCAGCAGAAGATACAAAGCGGGCAGGGGCACGGTCAGCAGCAGCCACTTGGTTCGCGTCATGAAATCACCCTATTGCTACCAGTCTTTTATATTCTCGAAAACAACCTGGTTGCCGGCACGGATACCGTAGCGGTCGGCAAAGCCGGCATTGACCTCGAGAATGAATTGAGAGGGGGTCTGAATATCGATTCTTTTTACCGACAAGGGTTGGGCGTTGGTGGCTACTCCCACAACTTTCATATTGGTGCCGATAAAAATGAGGTCGAGTGAGATGAGCGTATTTTTCATCCAAAAGGTGTGATTGTCTTCTACCCCATAGACAAACAACATGCCCGTATCCGTCGCCAATGCCTTGCGGTACATCAGCCCCCGCGCCCGCTCTTCATTCCGCGACACCACCTCCACCCGCACCCGCGCCTCTTTCTCATGCGCCCCCGAAATCACCACCACCGCCGGGCCCGCCTGCGTCTTTCGGCATCCGGTCGGCAGCGCACAACCCCACA
>JAUVBB010000025.1 GCA_030591445.1 Deltaproteobacteria bacterium
ATCTTCTTCATGACTCTGTTGGTGCTACCTCTGCTCATCTGGGGCCATGACGCATTTCGTCCTTTTGTGGTCTTGCCTTTGCTCACCTTGATGGCCGTGTCCATGGTGGCACCCAGTTCCCTATATGTATTCTCCCAAAAAATGGCCTACCCGGAATGGAAGAACAAGCTCAAGTTCCTACCGGCCTTGATGGTCCTGGGCATGGGCTTGGCGGTCAACAACACCTTGGCGGTAATTAGCGCATTGTTCGGCAGCAAGGGCGGTGAATTCGTACGCACCCCCAAACTGGGCAGTCTAGCCGAAACGCAGGCTAGCGACTTGACCCCGGCGCCGGTAAAATCAGACCAGCAGGCAAGACCCGTAGAATCGCTCTCCTACCGAATCCCCTTGAGTCGCATGTTCTTGCTCGAGACCTTCATGGGTCTGTGGGCCTTCGCCGCCTTCTCTGAATACATCATCCACTACAAATTCCTAATCGGGCCCATCCTGCTCTTGCACGCCGCCGGCTTCTTCTATGTGGGCATCACCTCGGTGATTCACGACAGTCGTTCCAAGCGCCTGCAGACATGAGTCGAGCCGGCCGCCTCAGCCAGATCGCCCGCTGGGCACTGCTGAGTGGCAGCGGCCTCTGCTTGTTGGCAACGGCACTCTGGCTGGGTCAGGACCAGGGGAATTTTGCCAGTTGGGTCTGGGTCTCCATTGCAGCCGCCGTGGGCGCCTCGGCCCTGATCATGGGCAGCCTTAGGCTATGGCAGACAAGCGAGCCGGGCCTGATCTGGGTGCTGGTCATTTTGTTGGCGGGGGTAGCCTTTAGGCTAAGTCTACTTCCATCCACCCGCTATCTGTCCGATGACGCCTACCGCTACCACTGGGACGGCAAGGTATCACTGCACGGCATCAACCCCTATCAGTACCCCCCCAGCCATCCGGTTCTCGGCTCATTGCCTGCCGACGACATCGATACCCGCATCAACCACCCCGATGTGCGCACCGTCTACCCACCGCTGGCACAAATCAGTTTCGCTTGCGCCTATTGGCTCACCCCGGGCAGCCTGCGCGGTTTCCAATACCTGCTACTGCTTAGCGAAATCCTATGCTGGCTGCTACTTTGGCGAGAACTACGCCGTAGAAAACTACCGCAAGCCAATCTGCTAATCCTGGTCTGGTCGCCCTTAATCCTCTTTGAGACCTACTTGCCCGGGCACGTCGATGCTTTAGCCCTGCCCTGGCTCACCTTGTTCATCATCGCCCTGGGCAAAAAACAATGTGTCCGCGTCGGCCTGTTTCTGGCCCTGGCCTGTCTGATAAAACCCCTGGCCTTGATATTCGTGCCGGCAGCCGCCTGGCACCTGGGCCTCAAACCCGCATTGAAAACCGCAGCCACCTTCCTGGCGATCTGCCTGTTACTCTATGCGCCTTTTCTCTCCGCCGGCTTCCATCTGTTCTCTTCCATGTGGCTCATGGGAAAATTTTGGTCCTTCAACGCTAGCCTTGCCGCCATCCTGGAAGAAATCTTGCCCCGAGACCTGGCCCGGGCCGTAGCACTACTCACCCTGGCCGGCTTATTACTAGCCTCCGTCATGCGCACCCGCGACCTACTTTCCCGCCTCGCCCTGGCCATGGGAGCCTTCGTAGTCTGCACCACCACCCTCTTCCCCTGGTACCTAATCTGGATGTTCCCCATTCTGGTTCTGCGCCCCGACCCCGCCTTGCTGCTCCTGAGCGCCCTGAGTCCCCTTACCGAGATCGTCAGCATTGGCTTTCGCTTGGACGGAAGCTGGGACCTGCCCCTCTGGGTAAGACTCACTCTATATCTGCCCTTCTTCCTGCTTCTGGCCATAGCGGCCAAACGTCGCTGGGGGATGTTCCGAGGATAGCTTTTTATTGACAGCCCCGAAGATCGTAACGTATGATTATATCACAATTTTCCTAATGGTTGGCTGGATGAAAGGGTGGTGCCGCGAGGTGTTAGTACGCCGATATTGCGTTTGGCTCAAGCGGGCTGCTTTGCTTTCATTGTTTATACCGGCCTTGGTACAGGCTGCGGGCGTCGTGATCGTGAAATCGAAGGATTTCCCTATTTACGACAAGGCCATCGCCGGTTTTGAAGAGGCGCTAGGCCGATCCGTGCCAACCGTAGTCATGAAAGGGAAACTGGCCGATCCGGCTGCGCTGGCCCAAGAGGTATCTGCACAAAAACCGCAGGTGATTCTCGCCATTGGCTTGTGGGCGATCAAGGCTCTGCAGGCAGAGATTAGCGATACGCCCATTGTTTTTTGCCTGGCCTCTAACCCAATCGGCAACAAATTGCATAAGCAAAACAGTACCGGAGTGGCCCAGGAGCCTTCGGCCCGAGCGCAACTGAAAGCCTTTCGGCAAGTTTTGCCCAAGGTCAAACGTATTGGCATTATCTACGATCCGACGCGCACGGGGGATTTTGTGCAAGCGGCCCAAAAGGCAGCCCTTGCTCAGGGTATCGAATTGGTGGCTTCGGCGGTTAAGAAAAAACAGGAAGTGCCAGCTGCTTTGCAGGCCTTGGTCGAGCAGGTCCAGGCCCTTTGGCTTATCCGTGATGCCACGGTCATATCCAAAGAGTTTTTTCGCTATACATTGATCGTTCAATTCGAGAAGAAAATACCCTTGTTGGTTTACCATCCGATGTTTGTAAAAAAACAAGCGGTCTGTTCTTTTGCTGCCGACTATGAGGCCCAAGGCAGGACGGCCGCGGAACTGGTCAAAAAAATTCTCCAGGGTGGCAAGCCTGCGGATTTACCTATTCAGGCACCGCCCGGAACCCTGACCATCAACCTAAATTCCGCGGCCAAGACCGGGGTGGTGATTCCCGAGAGAGTGCTCAAGCGCAAAGATGTAATCAAGTTGAAGTCGTAATTTAGATTCATCTGAGGGGAAAGCAAACATGAAACAGCGATCCAATTCTACCAGGAAAATCGGTCTACGAGGAAAAGCCATCGGCACCATGACGGGCGCCCTTGCGGTCATGATGCTGTTTGTAGGTCTGACCGTTTACTATCAAGTGGTCAAACAACTCGAACAGTCGACCGCGGCTCTGGCCCAGGAGTTGGTCAGGGGTGTGACTTCAGAGAGTCTGTATAACTTGATGTTCGATCAGGTCGAGCCCGAGGCCCGCAAACTAAAAAAGTTCATCCATGAAAATGAAGACTTGGCCTATATTATTGTACTGAAGAACAAGCCGGGGCAAGCCGCGCCCAGCGGCAGGGCCCCGTCCGTTTTCGCCGCCCAGTTCCGCGATCAAGGCTGGCCTCTGGATCTCGATAGCCTGGTTGCTTTGCACTTGGCCCATCAGGATGGACCGATCGAAAGACCAGACTTTATTGGCGTAAGCAAGAAACACCAGCTGGGCGGCATGATGGATGTCGAAAAAGTAGACCCGGAGGATCAAGCGATCGCCGGCAAAGATCGGGAAGAACTGGACCAAGAGGCCTTCGTCTATGGCGAGTTGGAAGAACCCGAGCCGCTTGTTGACGCGGCTAAGAATGCCTTCGTACCTGAATCCGAGTCCAAGTCCGAGAACCAATGGGTCTACGTGCTGCTCGGATTGAAAACCACGCAGATCCAGGCGCAAAAAGCCAAGATCCTATGGACCTTGGCCATTGCCCTGCTCTTTGCCATGGCGATCTTTACCGGGTTCATCTATTGGGCCGCGACCAAGATATACCATCGGCTCTTGGTCATGATGAGTGTAGCCCAACAGATATCCGAAGGCGATCTAAGCGAGTCGATCCCGGTGGCTTCCTCAGACGAAATTGGCCGGCTAGCCGATGCGATCAACCGCATCGCCCGCAATTTAAACGAAATGATCCGCAACCTGGCCGGAGTCACCGATGGCCTATCCAGCGCCACCGAGCGTATCACCGCCAACACCGAGGAAGTTGTTCTGGGCGCCGAATACCAGGTGGCCTCGGTGGACGAGACATCTTCGTCCATCACCGAGATGGTCATTTCGCTCAAAGGCTTGGCCGAGAATGTCGAGATTCTCGCTTCCAGCGCCGAGGAAAGTTCTAGCTCCATCATGGAAATGGCCGCCACCAACGACGAAGTGGCCGACAATATCAACTCCCTGGCATCAAGTGTGGAACAGACCACCACCAGCATTGAGCATATGACCGAAGCCATCAAAGAAGTGGCCAAGAGTGTCGAAGATCTCTCCGCCACCACCGAGCACACATCGGCTTCGATGCGCGAAATGGATGTTTCTATCGGCCAGGTTGAAAGCAATGCCAACGAGACCGCCCTGCTCTCAGACGAAGTTCGGCGCGATGCCGAGCAGGGCTCCGAGTCTGTTAAACAAACCATCCAGGGTATCAGCCGCATCTCCGATTCGACCCGTATGGCCTTTTCCGCCATGGAGGCTTTGGGCACGAAGGTCCAGGCCATCGGCCAAGTTCTTTCGGTCATCGACGATGTGGCCGAACAAACCAATCTGCTGGCGCTCAATGCCGCCATCATTGCCGCCCAGGCCGGTGAGCACGGCAAGGGTTTTGCGGTGGTGGCCGATGAGATCAAAGATCTAGCCGAACGGACCGCGACCTCGACCAACGAGATTTCCGAGCTAATTTTGGCAGTGCTCTCCGAAACCAAGAGCGTTATCAGCGCCATGGAAAACAGCCGCTCCAGTGTTGCGGAGGGGGTCACCTTGTCTAAAGATGCAGAAAAGGCCCTGAGCAAAATCCTCGAGAGTTCTACCAAGTCCACCCACATGGTACGCGAAATTGCCCGGGCAACCGTGGAACAAGCACGGGGCTCGAAGGTGGTCACCGATGCCATCAGTCGCATTGCCGAGACGGTACAGCAAATTGCCTCGGCCACCGCGGAACAGGCCAAGGGCTCTGAGCAAATCATGAACTCGGCCGAGCGCATGAAGGTCATCACCCAGCACGTACACTCATCGAGTCAAGAGCAGACGCGCGGTTCGAAACAAATTACGGGGGCCATTGAAAATATTTCCGAGATGGTTCATCACCTCAATCGTGCCCAAAAAGAGCAGGCCAGCGGCTCGGAACAAGTGATGCATGCCATCGAGAAAATCAAGGAAGTGGCCGAACATCATTCGGAATCGATGGGCAATATGAAGAAGACCGTCGATTCGATGGCCCAACAGTCGGAAAGCCTGCGAACTGAAATGAAGCGTTTCAAGTTGTAACAAACTATTTTCGAATTCACCCGTGCTTTTGGGGGTTCCATGTTGTTCTCGCTCCATTGCTTACGCTTCCTGGCCTATTTCGCCTGTTTGTGCCTAGTGCCACGCGCTTGGGCTACTGACCTAGAAGATGAAGGATCACACCAAGCCGACCCAAATACTCCGGCGAAGGCAGAAGAAGAGGAGGACTGGGGAGACGAACTCGATGACGAGTTCAAACTGCTAGACATGGAGAGCCTGCTGGCCGAGCCTACGGTTGAATCAGTCTCCCGCCGGGTCCAGGGCCTGGACGATGCCCCGGCTTCGGTGTCAGTTCTGACCGCCGAGGAAATTGCCGCCTCCGGCGCCACCAACATCGCCGATCTATTGCGCCGCATCCCCGGGGTTTTCGTTTTGCAGGTGCAGGCCAATACCTACAGCGTGGGCCTGCGTGGCATCAATCCCTTGCGCAACAATCGCCTGCTGGTGGCGGTAGACGGCCGCCGCCTGTCCGGTGGCAACGACGGAACCTTGGCCTGGAGTGAGTTCCCCATCCATCCCGGTGATATCGAAAAGATCGAGGTGATCCGTGGCCCGGGTTCCACGCTCTATGGTGCCAATGCCCTGACCGGCGTGATCAACATCACCACCAAACGGCCGATCGATACCCCCGGCCTGGAGGCAGCTGCCTGGGGCGGGTTGGCCATGCTGCGCCAGGACAATCCCGAAGTCTCCAGTGATTTGTGGCTGAGCGATATCTGGATGAGCAGCGGTGGGCGCGCTTATGCTGCCCACACCTGGGTCAACGAGGATGAGAATCTGGGCCTACGTCTGAGCGCCCAACTCGGGCAAAACCCAGAATGGCCCGATGCCAGCAAGGGTGCCGCCTCCGGGATGTACCACTATTCGGTCATGGCTTCGCTGGAAGCGCGGCCCAGCCCGGATTGGGATCTCCTGGTGCAAGTGGCTCACGGCAGCTCTAAGCACCTGACGGCGGCAGACACGGCCTCGGTGAGTTTTTTCGATAATCATTGGAACGCGGTCTTTAATTTTCAAATGGAAAAACGGCGCTTCTGGTTGGATTCGTTGACCTTGAAGGCCGGGATCGATGCCAAACACGAAGAGACCGACTTCAACCCGCCCCTCGATATCCGCGGCACCAATATTGGTGAAATGATTCACGGCAAAAATGTCGGCTTTGAAATGCACGGCTATGCCATGCTGGATTGGGACATCTTCGAGGGTCGCAACATCCTGTCGCTGGGAGCCGAGGCCAGTTTGGTGACCATTCCCCACTTTGTGGTCGAGTCGACGGCCTGGTTCGGCGGCTTGATGCTAAACAACGAAACCCAACTTTTTGCCGACGGTCGTTTGTCACTGCATCTTGGCGGCCGGCTGGAATACATTCATTCCGAACCCGAGCTGGCCGGGGTTGAATCGACCACCTACCGGCACTTTAGCCCCCGCGGAGCCCTGATCTGGAAAATCTCAAATACGCATTCCCTGCGTCTGTCCGGCGCCTCTTCTTTTCGTACCCCCACGCTTTATGAACTATACATGGAAGTGACACCCCAGCTTTCCGATCCGCCCCTGCCTCCGCACAAATTCCTGATGGGCAATCCGCGCTTGCGGCCGGAGAAACTCTACTCGATCGAGTTGGGATACCGGGGCATGCCTTGGCCCAAGCTGCGGGTAGATGCCGTTTTTTTCGGCCAACAAATCGAAGACATTATCTCTGATATTCCCTTGAATTTCATACCCGTCTATCGCGACAATGTAGGCGCGGTCGATCAACTGGGCGTCGAACTTGGTGCCACCTACGTGCCCACCGAGACCCTGTCTCTTTATCTCAACTATACCTTTCTATACAGCCGAGATCGGCAAACCGATCAGCGGACCAAAGAATGGCCCGGGCACCTGTACGGCCTGGGTGGCGAATTGCGCCTGCCCTTCCGCAGTCGCCTGAACTTGGATGCCTATCTGGTCTTCGATTACCGTCCCACGGTGTCTTTCTTTGCCGGGATCGACTCACCCAATCCCTACGTGGGTTGGGAACGGCGCCAAGCTGCCGACCAGGCCCTGGTCAATCTGCGCTGGGGAAAATTTTTCTATGAAGACAAAGGCGAGTTCTTCTTGATGCTGAAAAACATTCTGGGCTTTGTCCGTCGGCCCGACGGTTTGCGCATGCAGCCCTTGGAATCCCTTCAACCGCTAGGCGGCACCGTGTTGATGGGCATACAGGTTAAGGGGATTTAGCCATGGCCAAACAGTTCGTCACAAAGATTCTGTGCCTGTCTTTCTGCTTGAGTTTTTCCGCCTGTGGTTCCAGCTATCCCGCGGACACCGGTGGTGGCACCGTGAGCGGGACCATCTTCTATCAGGGGGATACCCACAAGAACATCGACAATGTCGGCTTGGCCATCAACGCCTTCGCCGCCGGCGCCGACTACGGCAACGACTTGCCTCATGCCAGCCTGCTCATCATCGATCCCGAATTTTCCGCAGAGGGCTTTGCCTATCAACTCAAAGGCCTGGCGCCTTTCGAGTACCTGCTCATGGCGGTTATTTTCGATCTGGACCAAGAAGCCAGCCTCGACGTCCTACCCGAAACCATCGGCGCCTATCCCGACTTCTGCTCCTTCATCTTTTCGCCCACCTTCTTTACCGTGACCGACGACCAAAGTGTCAGCAACATCGACGTCATTCTATACGACAGCATGGGCTTCGATGATCCCTGTTTCTGACCCTCTGAGAGGGCCGGTGACCCTCTGAGAGGGCCGGAGGTATTACTCTGAGAGGGTCGGAGGTATTAGATTGTATTGACCGAAATTCGGTAGGTAGCGAAGCCAGATCGACCGATTCTCGGTCACCTGATTTGTTATCTCATTTGTTGACCAAAAAATTACACGCGTCTTTTTAGTAGATTAGAAGAATCCCCTTTTTTGGCATGAATACTGCTTTCATTTTTACCGAGATGAGAGTTCCACGTAAAAATGTTCTGGCTCCCGGTAGTGCCTTTCACAAAATCTGGCGCTGCCACAACCGCGAATTTTTGCTGCAAAACCATTACGAAAAACACGCCTACTTGCGTTGCATCCACGACGACTACCAAAAAAAATGTACAAAAGATGACTTCGTCATTTTCTCTTATACCCTCATGAGCAACCATTGCCATGAGGCCAGTCAGATCAAGAATAGTCTTACATCCTTCTCCGGACACATGCGCCGGGCCCATGGCATCTTTGGTTTGCACTTCAACAGGCGGCACCAACGCCTGGGCAAAGTGGCCCACGACCGGCCCAAGACACTCCGAGTGCAAAACGACGATGACCTCATGAAACTTATGTTCTACATTGACTGCAATCCGGTCCGGGCCAGCATCAACGCCAAGCCAGCCGACATTCGCTGGAAAGATTTCTCCAGCTGTCGCTTTTATTGCTACGGGGAAAAGAACAAGTACTCCGACATGTTGACCCTACCAAACTGGTATCTTCGTCTGGGCAAGACCACCCGCCAGCGGCAAAGAAAGTACCGTTCGCTTCTTGACCAATATCTGGTCCAAGAGGGCCTGAAGCGAAACCCGAAAATGAGCCGTGGTCATTTCATCGGCGGGCAGCTGTGGACCGATGAGATGAAAAAGAAGCTAGCAGCAATCTTGAAGAAAAAATCAAAGGGCCCTCCAGAATAAGATTCTACCTCACCCACCCAGGCCTCAATTTATCTAACCCAAGACTGGTCAACTGCTACTCCTGCGTTCGCAGTATATATTTTTGGCCAACGATCCAGAAAAAATCGGCACAAAGAAATGTAAAGTGAGAAAACGGCGTTAAAAACCCAGATCGAATCCCTATTACAATAAGCCCATCTTCCAACTAGTGCTTTCAGAACTCAGATCTCCACCTTTTTCAACAAACCCATACGCGTAAACCTCCGTCCACTTCTTTTCCACTTCTTTTCCACTTCTTTTCCAGTCCACTTCTTTTCCGTAAACCTCCGTCCACTTCTTTTTCGACGTCATTCTACACGACAGCATGGGCTTCGATGACCCCTGCTTCTGACCGCCCTCTCTGAGAGTGTTTCCGATGCGTTCAGAACGGACAGCAGGCAATCGAAAGGGCGTTCATGGCCGTGTCGTCACAGCCGCCACAATCCCATTCGATTCTCTGGCGAGCTCCGCAAACATACATGCCTTCAGGGCAGTACTGCCACGCCCGCCAGGTGCCAAAATACATGCTCCCAGGTAAATCATTTTGCACCATGCCGCAGTCCACACTGCGACAGGACATGTTTGCCGAGATGATGCCGGCGCCACTGGTGATACTGTCTCCGACCTGTAGGTTTCCGCCCACCACGGTGTCGGTCAGCGAAGTGGTCTGCAGGTTTAGTTGGTCGGTCGAGTCAATGGTGGCATCCTGGATACTGACGGACGATGAACCCACCGTGGCAATGCTCGACGCACTGAGATGCCCAGGAACAGTGAAGTCGAGATCGGCCTGCGCGGCGGCCACGGCATAAGGCGCCGATAAGAATTGTTGGCGTCCCCCTAGCTGGACAAAGTCCGCCTCCCCGGGACCCATCACCTGGATGTCCAGGAAGAGCGAAGTATCCACAATGTGCTCATAGGGAACGGCCGAGCCGATATTGAAGGCGAACCGTCCGTTGTAGACGTTCACGCTGTGCTGTTCGTAGGTACCCGCCGCCGGCCATACCTGGTTGCCGACAACCAGGTCGTCCCACAGGCTCACCCGAAAATTCACCCGATCGGGTTCGATGGCGTTGACCAGTGCCCCGTCCTTTTCCAGGTTGCCCTGGTATGGAATCAACTTCGGGACACTGTTGAGAGGCGGAGGTGAAATCAGGTCAGCGTACACACCCAAGCCGAATCCACCAAGACCCACCACGATTAGGATAACGACAAATTTCCTGGATATCATCTTGCCCCCCCTCTTTTAGGACCCGACAACTACCACTATTTGGACGAATGGTGTTTCACAGTATTTTACCTAATTCGCGTACAGCGCCAACCGTTTTTTTCCAATTCTCACTGTGTCCACGTTGATTGACAATCCCCTGCTTCAGGAAAACCACTCTCGGAGTTTCGCTTGCATCACGTAGCCTAGAATGGTCTTACCGGCGCGGTAGGAGCCTAGTAGGTTTCCGGACACTTTCGATTTACCGGCGCGGCGCAGACGGTAGGATACGGGCAGTTCTACAGTCCGCAGGCCCTGCTGGGCGGCCTTGACTTGCATTTCTATGGTCCAGCCGAAGTCCGGGTCTTGCATCTGCAGGGAATCGAGGGCCGGTTTGCGAATGGCCCGGAAGGGGCCCAGGTCGGTGTACTGTACTTGCCAAAACCAGCGAACTAAGTGGCAGGTCAGGGCATTGCCAAATTGTTGCAAGGGGCTCAGGGCGCCCTGCTCGGCCTGACCCAGGGTTCGGGAGCCAATCACTAGGTCTGCTCCGGTGCGCTGCATCTCATCTAGCAGTTGGGCAATTTCGGTGGCATCGTCGCTGCCGTCGCCGTCAAGAAAGACCAGCACATCGGCCTCGGCCGCTTCTCGGATGCCCAGCAAACAGGCGGAGCCGTAGCCTCGCCTCGGCTGAAACAATACTTCTGCCCCCTGCTGTCGTGCCCGGGCAGCGGTCTTATCTTTTGAGCCGTTGTCTACTACGATGATCCGGTTGACAAGTTTGCGATCGATGGCCGCCACCACCTCGCCAATCGCCCCTTCCTCGTTCAAGGCGGGGATGACAACAACCACTTTTTGGTCCGTAAACGCCATGGCTCTAATCGTACGTCAGAATGGTGTCGTACGAATAATCGACCGTGCCGGCAGGAAGCCCTGGAAGCTGGTTGCGTATTTGAGATCCTCATTGGTATCGTCGTAGTAGCTGATGTGGGCCGTGCCATTGCCATCGACCGCAATCGAGGTATCGTGGCCAACAATTCCCGTCGAGTCGATGGTGCTGGTGATCCAGTTTCCGAACAAATTTATCGCATACTTGAGGCTCTGGTTCGTAGAGTCGTAGTAGCTGATATGGACATTGTCCGCATCATCGACCGCGATCGAGGTATAAAAGCCAACGATTCCCTCCGAGTCAATGACACTTGTCACCCAACTCCCGGATGCATCCGTTGCGTATTTGAGCGCCCGGTTGCTGTCGTCGAAGTAGCTAATGTGAATTTTACCCGCGGCATCAGCCACGATCGACGGGTACCGGCCGACACTTCCCGTCGAGTCCAGCGTGTCGGTCTTCCAGCTTCCGGATGCATCGCTCGCGTACTTGAGGTCATAGTTGGTAAAGTCGAGGTAGCCGATGTGCACCTTGCCGCCGCCGTCGACCGCTATCGAGGTGTATTCACCGACAACTCCCGTCGCGTCGATGGTGCTAGTGGCCCAGCTTCCGGAGGCATTGGTTGCGTACTTGAGATCGCCATTGCCAATGTCATAGTAGCTGATGTGGACCTTGCCCGCGCCATCGATCGCGATCGACGTGTATTCGCCAATGTCGCCCACGGAATCAATGGTGCCAATCGCCCAACTGCCCGAGGTACCGGTCGCGTACTTGAGGTCGCGGTTGGTGGCATCGTAGTAGCTTATATGGAGTTTTCCCGCGCCATCGGCCGCGATCGACGTGTATTCGCCAACAACCCCCGCCGCGTCGATGGTGCTATTGACCCAACTTCCAGAGGCATCGGTCGCGTACTTGAGTTTGCGGTTGGAGGTGTCGCGATAGCTGATGTGAACCTTGCCCGCGTCATCGACCGCAACCGACGAGTTGTGGCCGACATCTCCCGCCGAATCAAGCGTGCGGGCTACATAGTTTCCTAAGGAATAGGTCAGGTACTTAAGGTCGCTGTTCGGACTGTCGAAGTAGCTGATATGCGCCTTGCCCGCGCCATCGACCGCGATCGCGGTATACATTCCCACCGAGTCGAGCCTGCTGATGGTCAAGATTCCGGACACATCGCTCGCGTACTTCAGGTCGCTGTTGTCGGCGTCGTAGTAGCTGATGTGGACATTGCCGGCGCCGTCGATCGCGATCGATGTGTATTCGCCGACATCTCCCGCCGCGTCGATGGTATGGGTGGCCCAGATTCCGGAGGCGTCGGTCGCGTACTTGAGGTCGCCATTGTCATCGTCTTGATAGCTGATGTGAACCTTGCCCGCACCATCGATCGCTATCGATGTATGTCGACCGACGATTCCGGCGGAGTCCAGCGTGGTGATGACCCAGATTCCGGAGGCATCGGTCGCGTACTTGAGATCGCCATTGTCGTTGTCGTAGTAGCTGATATGTAGCTTTCCCGCGCCATCGACCGCGATCGAGGGGTAGGCGCCGACACTTCCCGCCGCGTCGATGGTGCTGGTGACCCAGGTTCCGGAGACATCGGTCACGTACTTGAGGTAGCCATTGTCATCGTCGTGGTAGCTGACGTGGACCTTGCCCGCGCCATCGACCGCGATCGACGTCAGGCCCAGGGCCAGTCCCGCCGGGACGATGGTGCTGATGACCCAGCTTCCAGAAGCATCGGTCGCGTACTTGACGTAGCCATTGTTGTTATCTACGTAACTAATGTGGACCTTGCCCACGCCATCGACCGCGATCGACGTGGCTCCGCCGACATTCCCCGCCGCGTCGATGGTGCTGGTGACCCAACTTCCAGAAACATCGGTCGCGTACTTCAAATCAAAGTTGGTCCTATCGTAGTAGCTGATGTGAGTCTTGCCCGCGCCATCGACCGCGATCGACGTATCCCAGCCGACAATTCCCTCCGCATCGATGGTTTCTCGCACATTGATTCTCAGCGGCACCTCGCTCTCGTAGACCAGGCTATTGTCCTGGTTGGCGGTCCCGATGGTCAAAACCTCGCTGAAACGAATCTCAGCGGGTTCTGGTCGCTGCCAGAAGGTCTCGTTGTCGACCAGAGCCTCCGTGCCAATTCCGCCCCCAGAATCTTCAAATTTGTTCTTTGCGTTGAGCTGAAACGTACCCTGGTACGGTGAAAAATCGTACCGATATCCGTCCGTTGTTTGAATCCAGAATACGCTATCGATCGGCAGATAGGGCAAGGCATCACCAATGTTCGACCAGGCCGATACGTTACCGAGTGTGTCGTGAGACCTGATCCGGTAGCTGTGCGTGTTGCCGACCGTCACCGTCACATCGTCTATGTACTCAAAAGTGCCCAAGCCGGGATTGGTGATGTTGACAAAGGTGTCGTCTACGCCCTGCACGAAGCGATCGAGCTCGAACCCGGCCAGGTCCAGATCCGAGGGCGTGTTCCAACTGAGTTCCACCTCAATATCGCTCAGCGCAAAGCCATCGCCGTTGACGTCGGCCACCTGCAAACTCGGAGTCTCGGGCGCAGTGGTGTCCAGATCCACGGAGTTGGTCGATGCCGCTGATGCGCCCGTGGTATTGCCGGCGGCGTCGCGCGCACACAGGTAAAGGCTACGCAATCCGTCTCCGGGCGACAGGGTATACGGAAGATCGGCAACCGGGGGATAGACATAGGTCGCGCTGGCGCAGCTGATACTACTCTCCGAGAGCGCCACCTCGACACCGCCGGAGACCGGGTCGCTTACGTCGAGGTGCACTGCGAGTTCGTGGATATTGGTAGGCTCCGAGGCCACAGCGCCGTTGAGAGTGAACAGATTGACCACCGGCGGTTCGTAGTCCAGCACAATCGACGCCTCGGCCGCGACCGGGGTCACGTTGCCGGCCACGTCATAGAACAACACGTACACCGTTCTAGACCCGCCATTGCCTGGGTCTTTCAGGGTGTGGACCTTGCTTTGCACATATGGTTCCGGAACCTCATCGTCAAAGTCGCCGTCGTTGGAGATCTGCATCTGATCCACGCCGGTGGTCACGTCGCTAGCCGTCAGGCTCAGGGTAACCATGCCCGACGATTCCGTGGTGTACTGGGCGCCCAAATCGATGGATACGATTGTGCTGTATGGCGGTGTGGTGTCCAATACGATCGAGGTGGAAGCTGGCAGCGACTGGTTGCCCGCGTTGTCTTCAACGACCGCGGTGATCGACTTGACGCCATCGACGCCGGTCAAAGTGACCGGGCTGGGGGGAGCATCCGCGGAGTGGGTGCCCTGTTCGGCAATGTTGCCCATGAGTTCCAGTGACAGGCCAGGCTCCGCGGGCGTGACGGTCAAGGCAACGCTTACCGCGTTGGTGTTCGGGTCGCCGCCGGCGAACAGGAGAGAGGGAGCCTGGGGTGCCACCGTGTCTAAGAAGATCGTATTGTCCGCCGCCACCGCACTCGCCGTGACGTTGCCGGCCATATCCCGGGCGCATAGGTACACCGACCGGGATCCTTCCCCGGCCGACAACGTGAACCCCAGGTCTCCGGAGCTGGGATAGCTGTAACTGGACGTAGAGCAGTCGAATGAGCCCTCGGCCAGGGCAGTAGCCGCGACTCCCGATAAGTTGTCGGTGATGGTCACCAGGTGAATAGTGATGGACGGATTATTGGTCGGCTCGGCCGCGCCGCCGCCGTTGAGAGTAAACAGCGCCACCACGGGCGGGGTGTGATCCACCGACACCGACACCCCTGCCGAAATCACGCTGTTGCCGGCCGAGTCGCTGCAGGTAGCCCTCACGGTTTTTCCGATCTGGGAGGCGCCCAGGGCCACCGGCACCAGGTCCAGATAGGTGCCGCTGTATAGCGTGTTCGACAGCTCGTCCTCTATAAGCAAGGTCAACTCGGAGTCGGCCACAATCGCGTCACGACAGTTGACCGCCACGTTGGTCGAACCGTCCGGGCTGGTGACCCAGTTTGAGCCATCACCTACCACCAGGTTCAAAATTTGCGGCGCCGTGCCATCCACCGTGATCCACGCCTCGCCGATCGGGCTCTTGTTTCCGGCCGCGTCCATGACCTGCGCGAAGACACTCTTGACTCCATCCCCGGTCGGCAAGTCCACGTTCGACGAAGCCAGGTAGTCCACCCATGGCTCGTCGTCCAGAACCCCGTCGGTACCAATGCGCATGAGGACGATGTCCCCGTCCGAGCTAGTTAAGTCGACCGCCACGCCCAGCGGACTGGTGGTATACGTCGCACCGCCGGCAAGCGCCAGGGTCGGCATCACGGGCGCGACCGCGTCCAGGGTGATGCTGTCCGACACGGCCGCGGTCTTGTTGCCGGCCTCGTCCATTAGCTTGATCCAGACATCTTTCGCGCCATCGCCGGGAGTCAAGAACCAGGATCGGTTCGCAGCCAATGGCTCGTAAACCTCCACCGCGAAGCCCGGGTCGTTGGACAAGGCCATGCGGGTGGCGCCAGTGGAATCGATGGTCAGATCCACCAGGGGCGAGTTGCAAAAGACCGCGTCGCTAAGCCCGTTGCAATCGATGGTGAATGCGAGCAGCACGGGCGGATCGCGATCCAGGGTGATGGTCGCCTGAACCGGCGCCGGGACCTCGTTGCCCGCGAAGTCCCGGTAAAGCACCCAGACTACCTTGAGACCATCGGTCAGGGGATTTGCCAGGGTATGGGTCTTGGCGTCCAGAAAGTCCTGCCACGGCTCGGTATCAAACTCGCCGTCGTTGGAGATCCGCAGTCGCTCCACTCCGCTTGTCTGGTCAAAGGCGACGAAATGCAGGGTAACGATACCGTCGGCGTTGTTAGAGTACTCGGCCCCGCCATTGATCGCCACGCTGGCATTTTCGGGCGGCGCGGTATCCAAAGTGATGTTCGTCGACAGCAGATCGCCCTCCGTGCCGTCCGAGCTCAGGTACTGCAAGTAGATCGTCTTGAGACCGTCTCCCGCGCTCAGGGTGAATCCCGGCTCGGCCGCAAACGGCACCCAGTCGGTGTCGGCAAAATTAAGATCCTCGCTGATGCGCATCTCAATCGCGTCCTGGGCGGTCAGGACCAGGGTCACGGCCGGGTCTTTGGTGTACCGATCTCCACCGTTGATCTCAAAGTCTCCCTGCCGCACCGCCAGGGCAAGTGGCTCGGCATCGGTGACCGTATTTGCCGCCACCAAAACCGCTCCTACCACGCCGCGAACAAACCGGTCATGCCGGGCGGTCAGCTCGTAGGTGCCCACCGCGACTCCATCGATAGCGTAGTCCCCCGCATTGTTGGTCAGCGCCGTATGGGTCGTGCCGGTCAGCTCCACCAAGCTGCCACCGTGGTCCGACTCTCCGGCCAGCTGTACCTTGCCGCGGACCGAGCCGCGAGAAATGGGCAGGAAGATGTCCTGGGCCAGGGTCTCGCGCCCGCCGTCGACGACCACTCCGGTTACGGTCTGGGTATCAAAGCCGTCTCTGGCCGCGGTCAGGGTGTAAGTACCCGCGGCCACATCGGTCAGACGGTAGGAGCCGTCCGCGGCCGATGTTCCGGTCACGCTGCCCAGCAGGCTAACGATTACGTCCCCATGCTGGTCGACCTCGGCGTTCTCAAGGCTCACCAAGCCCGCCACGGTGCCCGGGTTGGGATCGAGCACCATGGGGTCTAGTTCGATGGTCTGGCCCGCGATCACCTCCACGCTATTGAGGCGGGTCAGGTTGTAGTTGCGGGCGGAGAAAATCAAATTGATGGTTCCGATGTTCAGGAAGAGGTCGAACTCACCTGCTGGGTTGGTGACCGTGCGCACGCCCGTGTCCTCAACCTCGACCACGATGCCCGAGTGATCCTGCAGCCCGGGATCCAGGGCCAACTCGCCGCTCTTCAGCGCCACGCCGGTCAGATGGCCAACATCTTCGGTCAATTCGCCGGGCAGAGCGTCCAAAACGATCTCGATTACCCGATTCTCGCCTGCTTCCAGCACCAACTCGCGGACCTGCCGAATGTGCCGCGCGTGGGAGATCTCAAGGGTGACGCGACCCGGAGGAAGGTCCTTGAAGACAAAGACGCTGTCCGTGCCAGTGGTCAAAGAGTCACCAAAGGGATCGGATGCACTTTCGATGCGCACAATTGCGCCCTCGATGGGCATCGGCGCCCCTCCGTCCCTCGGTTGACCCTGCACCGTCCCATTGACGGAGGCCGAGGCCTGCTTGTCGGCCGGGGTGTCGGGGTCGTAGGGATTGGAAGGAGCAAGGCTGGTGTCGCACCCGACAGCGAGCGCAAGTGCCAACAGCAAGACAAGACGAACGAGGAAGCAATCGAGGATGGTTATGATTCGCATCGCGATCCCTTTTTCAGAACAGAAGGTGGTGGCTCAATCTTTTGAATGTGTTGAGACAGAGTACAATGATAAACTGGCGGAATCAATCGGAACGGCGAGTCACGATCCGACGCAAACCTGACTCGCTACTCTCCAGCGAGACATACAATGTCTCGCCAGTGTCTCACTGCCAGGGTTTCAATCTTGGCTTTATATACTTAATACTTATTTTTCTTGGCCTTACGCTATGTTTTTTGTCTATAGTGTTTGGTATGTTACTTGCAGTCCTAGCTTGGAAACCCTTTCCGAGGAGGGTATTGCCATGAAAAACAAGACTAACTGGATCAATAGCGTAAGCAGCTTACTTATCATCATATCGTTCATTTTGGCGCCCCTTACCGTCGGGGCCGGAGCCTGGACCCAAACGGAAGGTGATGTGTTCTTTCGTACATCCAGCAAATATTACCAAGCCAGCCACATTTTCAATGCCAATGGAGATAGGATCAGCGGGGACTGGTGGGATGAAAGCGGCGATTTTTCAGAATTTTCTCTTCAAGTGCTATTGGAGTACGGTTTGACTGATGAACTGACTTTCACCGCCGAGAGTGTGATCAAAAGCATGAGCTCTGACTACTCTTCCATGCTAACCGACAACCGGATGGTCACCGGCCTTTCTGATGTTATCGTTGGTCTGCGCTACGGCCTCTGGAGGGGCATGACCGTGGCATCTGTCGATGTTCGGGCCGAGATCCCTACTACCTACACCGCCTACACCGAACAGGTCCGCCTGGGCAACGGCAACCTCAACGGCCAAGCCCGTTTTCTGCTCGGTGGTGGTCTGCCCTTGGGTTTTGGCAATTACTTTGACGCCTCTTTTGGATACCGAGTACGAGGCGGTCCCTATGATAACGATTTATTGACCTCCCTGAGCATCGGTGCCGAGACTTTTTCCGGTCTTTGGCTACGTACTGGTGCCAGCGGCGTTTTTAATCTGGGCGAATCCGCGGACCTTGCCAATAACAATCTCGACGCCTCCTACCTGGGTGTCGGCGGCGCGCTTACCTACCTTTTCGAATCAGGTCTGGGTCTCGAGATTGCGGCCTCAACCGATGTCTGGGGCAAAAACACTTTCTCCGGCTGGGGCATGGAGTTGGTAGTGCAATACCGAACCAAATCAGGAGCATAGATTTCTCTCCTTTTTGCGTGTTTTCGCGTAACACAATCGTAAACTAACATTTCCAATCTGGTTTTGATACACTGGAAATACTCAGTGACTATTGTTGATTTGACGAATCCTCAAGGGGAGCAGCTTGGCTGCAAACAAGGAAAAGCCTGAAAAGTCAGGCAAGACTGGCAAGAAGCTGGCGCTGATGATCACCGACCTGGTGGAGTCAACCAAGCTGTACCAGCAACGGGGAGATGTGCAGGCCAGAAAGCTGGTGCGTGACCATTTCTTGTTGTTGGAAGAGTTGCTGGAAAAGCACGACGGCACTTTGGTAAAAATCATCGGCGACTCCATTCAATCAACATTTGCCAAGCCAAAGCAGGCCTTGGTTTGTGCCATTGCCATGCAGCAGGCTCTGCAGCAAAGCAACGAAAAGGCACCGCCGGCGGACCAATTGCATATGCGGGTCGTCGTCCATTACGGCACCGCGGTGCAAGAAGAAAGCACATCAGCCAATGCCGGCAAGAAAAACCTCGACGTTCACGGAGATGCGGTAAACATAGCCGCGCGCTTAGAACGCCTCGCCAAAGCTGATGAAATTCTTACCGATCTGGGCACCTGGAAGGCGACGAGGGCACTGGACACCGAAGTGGTAGACCGGGGTCGGCACCAGCTCAAGGGCATGAATCGGGAGCTTCGCCTGTGCCAGGTACTCTGGGACGAGCGGGAAATCGCGCAATACCGGCAGAAGCAGTTGGACGAGCAGGTCATCCCGCTCATCGCCGAGGCAGTGGTCGACCACAAGTGTGTCTTGGTGCTGGGGGATCAGCTGTATGGTGAAAAAGAAAAAAGTACCCGCGAGCGAGTAGCGCAACGTTTGTCGCAAGATATTAATAGCAAGAACAAACGGCGAGATCTTTCGCTGGCCAGCGCTGATTTTGAAGCGGAGAATGGCCGAGAGGAGTTGCTAGAGACGGTGGCCAGGTACGCCCAGGAAGCCGGCCAACGGGATTCCGCACTGTTGCGTTGTTTGGTCGAGAACCCCTTCGATCTAATTATCTCTACCGAGTGGGACCACAAATTAGAGGAACTCCTGACGGCCGGCGGCAGCCAGGTCAAGAAGTTCTTGCGCATCGAGGAGGCAGAGCTCAGCGATCTGAATGAGGACGAAGTCGGGATTATCAAGCTATATGGGGGCTTGGACAAGTCCGAGGATTTGGCCATCACCGAAGAGGATGTCGGCCAAAGACTCGAACAAATTCCTTTGGCACTGTCAGAGTTACAGGCAGAGCTATCAACGCGGCTTTGGCTTTTTCTGGGTCATCGATGGAGCAACAACAGCTTCAAACGATTGTACCGGCATCTGCGTAAAGGACATGGCCACGGTCCCCAGAAGGCTATCGGCCTGTCAGCCAAAATTAGCCCGGGGGTCCGACGAAACTGGCAAGACCGTGGCCTTTTCCTGCACGCCGAAGACGAGACGACTTTTCTGCCCAAGCTCAAAACGGCCATTGTCACCTGCCGAGAACAGAAAAGGATTGAAATCTCTCAAAGCGATGATCTGCTGGTGGTGCAAGAAGGAAAAGGGTCCCGACGCCCGTACAAATTCCTGAGCTACTTCGAAGAAGGCGACGAAGACATTTTCTTCGGTAGAGACAAAGATTGCCGCAATGTCTTTAGCCTGATCGTCTCCAACCGTTTGGTCGTTCTGCATGCGCCTTCCGGGGCAGGTAAGACCTCTTTGCTCAACGCCGGCGTGATCCCCAGGCTAAAACAAGAAGGATACCAGGTTATCCTGCGCCGAACGATTCATGACCCGGAAAGAGAGATCCAGCAAGCGGTGCTGAGTCTCTTTGAAAAAGAATTGGCCAGCGAATTTTCCGGTCAGTTCTTTTCCTCTTCCTTGCCGGAGTTCCTGAAAGAAGCCACCCGTAAGTTGGGCAAACCACTGGTCATCATACTTGACCAATTCGAAGAGTTCTTCGTTCTGTTTTCCAAAAAATTCCGAAGGGAACTGGCCGCCCAACTTGCCGAAATTCTAGGGGACCGAAGCCAAAATGTACGTTTTGTGCTCTCGCTGCGACACGATTTTTTGTCAGAATTGGCGGAGTTCAAGAATAAGATCCCCAGTGTTTTTCATCATGAATTCCGTCTAGACAATCTGAGTTTAGTGGGCATGACCGACGCCATTGTGGAACCAGCCAGAATGGCAGGGCTTGCATACCAAAAGAGTTTGCTAGACAGGATGCTCACTGACCTGGGCTCGGCGGATTCCCAAACACCTCAGCTACAGATTCTCTGTGACCGACTATACGATGAGTTGGAACAGGGCGAGCAGGAGATCACAGAAAAACACTACCAGCGCCTGGGCGGCACCAAAGGAATTCTGGGAGGGTACCTGGAACAATTCCTGCGCGGATTGTCTTCCTCTGACCGCGAGGCCAGCCAAATGGTACTCAAGGCCCTGGTCACCTCCATGGGAACCAAGGGGGTGGTATCGATAGCCGCGGTAGCGCGCGAAATTGGCAAGGGTGAGACCGCTACCGTCAAGATCGTAAAGCGATTGGGCAACGCTCGTTTAATAAGAGAGATGTCCGGAGAAGAAGACAGCGTTGAACTGAGCCACGAATGCTTGATTGAAGAGATCGGCAAGTGGATTGAAGAAAAGGACAAGAATCTTAAGAAGGCCCGAGAATTGTTGCAGCAGGAGATGATAAACCATCAGAAGTTTGGCCTATTGATGGCTCCGGCACGAATCGAAATCGTCAAGGCACAGGAGACCGAGCTACGCCTGACCCCAGAAGAACAAGCCTTTGTGCGCAAAAGCGAAAAGAGTCATCGGCAAAAGCGACTTTTAATAACAGTAACCATAGCCATGCTCATTGCCTTGGCCGTCGTCAGTGGCTATGTCCTACACACCTTTGCCCAAAGCGGCCGTTGCCAGTGGGTCCAGATGAGCATGAACGGCGTATGGGATGATCAGGTGCGGGAGAAGGTCCGCCAAGCGTTTGGAAAAACCGGACGCCACTATGCCCACGACACCTTCGAGCGGGTGGAGAAAATTCTCGACCTGAAGGCCGCCAATTGGGTGGCCATGCAAACCGAGATTTGCGAGAAGCCCCAGGAACAAGGCTCCAAAGCGGCAGAGAACGAAGCTTTGCGCGAACGTTGTCTTTACCATCAACTTGTCGAAATGGGGGCACTCACCAATGTGTTTCTCTCGCAGACCGACGAGAAATTGGTAGACAATGCGGTCGAGGCGGTCTCGGGCCTGCCCCAACTTGCCGAGTGTGATGACCTGGAAGCGCTGGCGGCCAGAATCAAGCCACCCAAAGATCCAAACACTCGCAGCCAGGTAAAATTGCTACGCGAAAAGTTGGCCATGGTGGCAGCCTTGGAAAAATCGGGAAAATATCATGATGGCCTCTTGCTCGCTGAAGAATCGTGGCTCAAAGCCCAAAAATTAAAGTACAAACCCGTCGAAGCCGAAGCCATGTATTGGTTGGGCTATCTGCAAGAGAAATCCGGCAAGTACCCCGCCGCCGCCGGGACTTACCAGGAGACCGTCCTATTGGCCGACGAAGCAAAGCACGATGAAATCAGGGCCAAGGCTACCATCGAACTTTATCTCATCCTGGGCAAAAGACTGTCGCGATTTGATAAGCTCAAGGCCTTGGCCCGTAGGGCGACAGCCTTGGTTACCCGCCTGGAAGACGACAAAAGCATCCAATTCCAGTGGTATAACAATCTTGGAATTGTGGCCAACAAGAAGGGCGAATATGCAAGTTCCCTCCAGTATCATGAACAAGCCTTGCGGCTAAAGGAAAAGCTCTTAGGACTCGATCATCCGAGTGTGGCCACTAGCTTCAGGAACATAGGTCGAGTGTACGCTAAGAAGGGCGAATACGACCGCTCCCTTGAATACCTCCGACGGTCACTGAAGATCATCAAAAAGACTTTGGGTCCCGAACATCCAAACGTGGCGGACTGTCTTCGCAGCATGGGCTCGGTATATTTCTACCGTGGTGAGTATAATAAGGCGCTGGAACATCACCTACGGTCGCTTAAGATTAACGAAAAAGCATTGGGCCCCAATCATCCGACGGTGGCTTACAATCTCAACAACCTGGGCAATGTATTCGGCCGCCAAGGAGACTATGATCAGGCCATCGAATACTATCGGCAGTCCATGGAGATCATTACGAAATCCCTGGGACCTGATCACTCGGCCATGTCCCTGGGTCTCAACAACACGGGAATGGTGTATGAAGACATGGGTAAGTTCGACCTGGCCATGGATTATTACAAAAAAACTATAAATATTATTGAGAAATCCATGGGCGGAACCCATCCGGATTTGAGCTGGCCACTAAGTGGCCTTGGTGGGATCAAGCTGCGCCACCGCAAATACGCAGAAGCCAAAGCTCTCTTCTCCCGGGTGCTGTCAATTTGTGGTAGCGACCGATGCATGGGCAACGAAAAAGGCGCCCTGTCCCAGGCAAGATTCGGTTTGGCCGAGGCCATATGGAAAACCGGCGGTGACCGCAGGCGCGCTTTGCAACTAGCCCAACAAGCGCGCGATTTCTTCAAAATCCACAAATCTGTCCAAAGCAAAAAGTTCCTCGAAAAATCCGAGAATTGGCTAAAGAACCACAAGATCTAGTTCGACAACATACGGTCGCTGCTTATGGTCTATCTTGATTACGCAATTTCTTTAGCCATCGGTGAGCGCGCTGGTTGTTCGGATCGATGCGGAGGAGAGTTCGCAACTGGGTCAGAGCTTCCTCCTGCCTGCCTAGCTCAATTAAGCTACGAGCATAATTGTAGCGAGCCATGACATCCTGTGGTTTGGCCAGGACCACCAGTTTGTTCAAAAACCACACCGGCTTAATTGTGCTATATTTACCAAGGTACTCTGTTGGACAACCTTGCGCAGGGAGTGAGTGAATGATGCGTCGCACGCTGACCAAAATCATGGCCACATCGTTTCTCTTTTTGGCCGCCGGCTTGTTCGCGTGTTCCGGATCGGTAACGCAGGGAGAAGATGGAGGCCTGCCTGAGGATGCCGGTGATGCCGACGGTGGTGACTTGCACTGGGATCCACCCGCCGATCCAGGTCCTGGCGATCCAGGTCCTGGTGACCCTGACCCGAGTCCCGGTGACCAGACGCCCACTGAAGGCCACAATGCGGGTAGCAATTGTTGTTCCTGTCATGCCGAATATCAAGCCGCCGGCACCGTATTTACCGCCGTCGGCGACCAGCGAAGCCAAGCCGGCATAGCGCTGAGTTGGACCCTAGCTGACGGGACCCTGGTGCGATCCAGTACCACCAAAGCGGATGGCAATATCGCCGAGATGGGTCTTGCCGACGGCACTTATTTGATAAGCGTTGGCAATGTGTCTACCCGCACTTGGCACACTTTGCCCGCTATGGCTTGCTGCAACACCTGTCATCTTACCGGCGGCAACGGCTTGGCTACCGTCCTGCCGGTTAGACACACCCGGGTCCCGGCCGACAACGATTGTACCCATTGCCATCATTATCCCGCTTCCCAGTCCTATGCCCAGGTGGCAACCGAGGGCCCGCTTCATGCCGATGCCGTCGAACCGGCGCTGCCCGCTTCGGTGGTGGAAATCATGGGCGTGACCTACGACTTCGACCCGTTGGGCCACGACATTGTCTCGCTCCGCGACGACATTTTTGCCCCCGGATTTTATTCCATGTTTGACGTTATCCTGGCCGTGGCCTCAGCCAACGGCATTGAACTGCTGTTCCACTACGACTCCCTGCGCAAGACTCACTTTATCGACAGCATCGACGGGCGAACAGGCAACTACTGGTACCGTTTCGCCTACGACGTGGGCGGCAATCCTAGCGGCGAACTATTGAATCGCCGGCAATACCGTTGGGATGAGGCACTTTGGCGACCCGGCGTAACTATCCGTGTCCAGGACGCCGATGCCGTGCTCGAAGACCTCGATGCCATCAAAGCCGCCTACCTGGCCGAGATTGAGCGCGAGCAGCTTTTTGGTAATCTAATCCCCACCGTGGAATTGAGCGTCTCCCCTTCCGACTTCGACGGCAACCCGCCCGCGTCCCATCGCGTCTCTTTCCAGAACAGTTGGTCTGATCTGCTGGTCACAGCTCACAATCTTCGCGCCACTGGATATCCCTCTCCCTATTCCAAACCTTTTCAGCCGGGAGTGGTCACCTCCATCGACGTGCTGCTTAGCTTGCAGGATCTTGGCGAACTAGAAGCGGTTAGCGGAGTTTTCTACACTCACTTCGCGGGGAATTACATCGAGAGTTATTACGTGGTGACCATGGGCTTTCCCACCGTGGGTACCACCCATGCCTCCGGTCGCCAGGGATTTGTCTATACCACCGGCAACGGCTCGTCCAACCGGATGGTCAACAATGCCGGCCGCACTTTCCATATCACTTCCGACATCAGCGTAGTCCATGCCCCAGACTTCTCTGTCTGGCGTTGGATCGAGTTGGGCAACCCGTATTACGAATCGATGCGCCCGGCCCCATTTCCCTAAAAGTTTCCGCCGTCTTTAGACAAACGAATCGGTCGATGCTATCGTGGACCAAAATCCGTGGAGGTTTGCCATGTTTCGTTCTTGCACCTTGGCAGCGTTGTTGGCTTTGACTTTTTGCGCTTGTGCCGGTTCTCCCAAACCGGGCCCGCAAGCCGAAGCAGTTCGGGCCATCAAAACCGTGGCCGTGCTGGCACTGCCTATACGCGATATCCCGGTCCGTGAGCAAGAAGCCATCCTCACCACCATGGCCCGGCACCTGCACAGTCGATTCAAGGTGAGCGTACTTACCGGCCGTTCGTTTTCCCGCGCCGTTTGGGGCAAACTCGATGCCCAAGCCTTGGAGACAGGCAAAGAGTTCAAGCATTCAGTACGGGCAGCCACCCAGGCCGTCAAGCGCTTACAAGTAGAGAAATCACTCGAATTGCTCAACCGGGCCCACACTTTTCTGCCCTATTGCGGTGCCGAAGTCCCCGCCTCTGTCTTGATCAATTTGTTCATGCAAAAAGCATTTGCCTTGTTAACGCGCAGCCAAAATGCGCCGGCCGAGGCCGCCTTTCGTCAAGCCATCTCTTTCGATAATGAATTGGCCATTGACAAGTACAGTGCCACTGACCCCCAAACTGAAGTCTTCGAACAAGCCAAACGGCAGTTATTGAGCGGCAACCCCTATCAGGTAGAGGTTCTTTCCTACCCCAAAGGCGCCCAGGTCTTTGTCGACGGCAAGAAAATGGGAACCACTCCCCTCCAGGAACTCTCGCTTTTTCCCGGCCGGCATTTCATCCGACTCGAACTGTCCGGTCACGCGTCCTGGACCCAGCACTTGCCCGATGCGGTTCCGCCCGGCACTATCCGCGCCCAGCTCTTTCCGCGCTGGCCCCACAAAACACCCAAAAATTTGCTCAGCGATTTTTCCGATGAGGATCTAGACAACTCCGCCCTCCGCAGTCTGCGAAAACTTGCCGATTTCTACCAGGTGGATGCTCTGGTTCTCGCCAGAATCAGCCGCCAAGAAACCGGCATTCGCCTAGAAAGCCGCCTGTTCCTGGTGGCCCCGGAATCCATCTCGGCCATAAGCCAGGTGGAACTAGGCAAAAGCCGAAAGCGCTGGTCTACCAGCACAAAAACAATGCTTATGAAATACAAAGACTTGGCGAGAAAACCCAAACCAAAACCCAAACCGAAGCCAAAAACAAAGCCAAAAACAAAACCCAAGCAGCCGGCAAAAAACTAAGATTTGCCCGCTTTGCTCTTGGTTGATTTCTTACGCCCAGCCATGCGCCAAAGTTCGTCAGCCAAATCACGCAAACAACGAGCCACTTCGCTTGACGGGGCATAGTCGTAGACAAACTCAAAGGACAATCCTGCTTGGTTGAGCGCTTCGGCCCGCAGCACCCGCGATTTTGCCAAGGGCAGCGCTAGATCCTTGAAAGTCTCTTCCATGGCCGCGTTGGTGGCAGTCGTGCGCCGGTCCCAAAGGTTGACCGCGGCCACCATGCGAGCACCACTCCCATTGGTGGCATCTTGCCAGGCCATTTGGATTTCATCGAGCCCCTGTAAGGAATGGGCCATGGCCGGCACCGGCACCACCATCACATCGCCCGCGGCCAAGGCCGCCTCGGTATAAGCATTGAGCTGCGGCGGCGTATCAATCACCACCGCATCGTATTGCTCCGCCACCGGGGCCAAGGCCCGCGGAATGGCCTCCAGCCGGTGCCCCCAGCGATACAGGTCTCGTTCCATGGTGGCCATGCGCCCAATCGCCGGCGCCACCCAAAGGTTTTCACGCGAGCTCGCACGAACAACCTGATCGAGACCTTGCTGGGCATGCAGGCCAAAAGCATCGGCCACGCAAGCCTCCCCGGTCTCGACATCCACCCCCGCCATCATACTGGCATGGCCCTGCGGGTCTAAATCCATCAGCAAAGTTCTCCGCCCGCGATCAGCCAAAGCCGCCGCCACGTGCGCCGCCAAAGTGGTCTTACCAACCCCACCCTTGATAGAAGCAAATGCAAAGGTTCTCATGCGCCAAAGAGTGCTGCAATCGGCCGATTTTGTCAATCCGCAATCGATAGTCTCCCTGGCGCATGTTCACCAGCCAGGGATCTGCCGGAGCCGGTCTGTCTATTTCACCAGCCGATGCGCTCAATCTCCTCAACCCGATCAAAATGCTGGTCCAGGCTAAGGATGTCTTCTTTGTGCTGAAGGGCAAGAGACGCGATCCAGATGTCATTTTCGGGGATGGGCGTACCTTTGCTCTTTAGTCTAGCCTTTACTTTGGCGTAGTGCTTGGCGGTGATGGAATCAACCGCCAGGACTTTTGACTCGTGCGCAAGCCTTTTAAGCAAAGCCGAAAGCAAATCCCGATGCTTGGAAGTCTCTAAACCGAATAGATACTCCCCGATGACAATCACCGGAAGATGGAGGGCATCGGTTTTCTCAAGACGCTCGGCCAATTTTTGGTTACCACGGAACAGATCTGAAACTGCGTTGGTATCCAGAATCAAGACCATTCCTCGGGATCAATCCGAGAAAACTCTTCATCCAACCTGGCTTGAAGCTCATCAATTGCATCTTTGGGCGCTTTTCCAAAAACCGCCCGCCAACCCTTGGGAACATCTTCCAAATCCCCAGCATCCAGTTTCAGCTTCTCCATGATGGCCTGATTGACAAACCAACGCATCGACTTACCCGCCAACGCCGCCCGAGCCTTGACTTGACGAAAAATCGGATCGGCAATTTCAATGGTCGTCTTCATGCCTTAACCATAAAACAATATTTACGGTATGTCAACCGAGGCCTCCACGGCCGTCAAACTCGAGCTGGGAGTTGACCCGGTCACTGACCGTGGAAAGCTAAGGAGAAGCTGGCTTCCCTTCAGGTTCTGACTCGATGGCCGGTGCGGTTGCGCCATGCTTTCGGAGGAGATCGATCATTATATCATTGCTGTTGGCCAGGGCCAGCGAGAGAGGGGTGTGGCCAAACTTGTCCAGGGCGTTGATATCGGCCTTTTTCACAATGAGCATCACGGCAACATCCTTGTTCCCCGCCGCGGCGACCAGGTGCAGGGCGGTGGAATCGTCTTCGTCGCGGGCGTTGACGTCAGCGCCATTCCTGACCAGCAGCCTGACGAGATCCCAACGCGTGGACAGGGCAGCCATATGAAGTGAGGTTGTGCTATGCCGACAGCGAGCGTTCACATTGGCCCTATGTTGCAGGAGCCATTTCACCGCGGGTATCTCCTCCGTGGCGGTTGCCAGGCAGAGCGGGCTTGCACCGTCTTGATCAAGGGCATTGACCTTCTGTCCCTGGAAGACAAAGGATTTCATGGCAGCCAGGTCGCCACGCGAAGCAGCCAGGTGAAGATTGTCCGGCCGCAAAGCACTGCTCGCGCAAGCCGATAAACTGCCCATTAGCACCAGCGTCAGACTCAACCGAATCATGAAAATCATCCCTTCCCCTTTCACTCATTTCTAAAAAAACGAGAGCAGTTGCTTGCCCGACGGTGGCCGAGAGCGCTAGTTCTGACTGGCTTGGGTCTAATCGAGCATGCAAGCCAAAGTGAATTGTTGTTCGGGATCCACGGTAAACTTGCAGCTCTGGCCGGCCAGATGACAACCGTAGAAAGTGCAGCGTTCACGGCAAGTATAAGCGAACGAGGCATCCACCACGCAAATGAAACCCGGCGCGCAGTCCTGGTGGCTTACGCAAGTCACCCCATCCCAACCGGTCGCGCCCTCGGCAATGGCAAATTCGCTATGAGCATCGATGTTGCCGTCGGGATCACGCACTTCCAGGCGAATCTGAAAAATACCGGCCTGGGCATAGCGCTGGCTGGCGGTCTTGGCCGTGGTCCAGTCGATGTCAAAGACTTCGTCGTTTTGCCAATCCCAACGAACTTCCAAGGCATCCAATGGGTGATTGGTGTCGGTGGA
>JAUVBB010000595.1 GCA_030591445.1 Deltaproteobacteria bacterium
GGTCCAAAAGAAAAGTATCGATCAGCAAGGTAGAGGAGCCAAAGGCAAAAGAAGAGCGGGCCCGGCCCTCAAAAAACAAAACTTCTCCGCCCAGGCCCACGTTGAGGGCCCCGGCGGTCAGCGACATGGTACCGATCTCGCTGGTGAACCAGCGGTTGTTGTCGAGTTGGAAGAAAACAGCCCAGTCGCCCAGGCGATAACCCACCCGAAAACCAAAGCCGAGGGTATCGGCCAGCATGGAACGTTGGGGGTCGTCGCCCAGGACCGAGAAATGAAAGCTGCCCTGGATAAAGACGCCGATGTCATCGCTTTGTGAGTCCGGCGCCGGCACCCGGGCGGGCGCGACCGCGCCGTGCTGCAAGCTGATCACGGTCAAGTACTCGAACACCAGCAAGGGAATGCTGCCCAAGACCGGGGCATTGAAATTGAAGGCGATGGGGTCGAGAGTCAGCGACCACGGCCCCCCCAGGTCAAAACGGAAACCGACCGGTCGCAGGTCGATGAAGAAGCCCACCTCGCCAGCCTCGCCCGTGCCTCGAGTCAAATAAATAGAAGGCCCGGCGGCCAGACTGGTCCGCGCCCGACCTTCGAAATAACGCAGCAGGCCACCAACGCCAATATTGAGCGCGGCCGGCGATTTGGTTTGCTCGCTCACCAAGGCCAGCCAGGTATTGTAGCCGGCCTGGCCGAACAATCCCCAGTTGCTTCCGTTGACCCCGGCCTTGAACTGAAAGTCGGCAGTGAGATCCTGCCGGCCATACTTGAGATTGTTGGGAATGGAAGCCGCACTTTCGAAAGCAAGAAAGAACCGAGGTCGATCGGGTCGGGCTTCGCCTTCACCGGCCCGGGCAGTGGAGGCCAGCAAACAGGCACAAAAGAGCAGGCCGCCGCCTAGCTGGAGTAGTCTCATGGCTGGGCCACCGTTTCGGCCGCCAGGGCGGCGGCATGGGCCGCGGCCACCACCGCTTCGATCCGATCGGCAAAGATCGGGTTAATCAGGAAATCCGAACCGTCCTCTTCCAGCCCCAAACGAAGCACGCTGGCGGAAAACTTCCCGGCGCTGGCTTCAATGATGGTCGAGGCGGTTACTTGCTTGAGATTCTTGGTCACCGAACCGATCACTACATTTACGCCATGGACACTTTGATCGGTATCGACGCCGATGACATAGCGCGGATCGTCGGCGCCAAATTCCTTGGCCGCTTCGATAACCCCGATGGTCGACCCGCCGGCCGCCGGAAAAATCACATCGGCCTCTTGCCAAAGACGCCGGGCGGTTTCCGCGGCCAGATCCGGGTCGTTAAAACCAGAGAAATCTTCGGCCAAATACTCTACCGCCGTAAGCTCGCCGCCGACATAGGCCACCCCCGCGGCATAGCCATCGAGAAACTCATCGACCGCCGGGATCTTCATCCCGCCCAGGGCGGCCACTCGACCGCGGGCAGACATGGCCACCGCGGCTACCCCGGCCAAAAAGGACGGGGCATAAGTTCGAAAGCTGGCCGACTTGAGATCGGAGCAGGGCATGAGGTTCTGATCCAAGTGCAATACATAGCGGCCCGCGAAATCGCAGTTGCGTCCCTCGACCAGGTCGATGTACTCAGCCCCGACGGTAATGATCAACACCGACTCATGTCTTTGCCGCTCCTGAATCCAGCCCAGGAATAGCTCATCGGCCTCTTCGGCCGTCTGCGGTTCGGCAAATTCTAAAAAGAAATCGGCTTGCAACTTGGCCAAGGCCACGCCTTTGACCACTTCATCGACAAAGGCCAGATCACCCACTCCGGCGCCAATGGTGCTGAGCACCTTGACCTCCACCCGCGGTGGACTCTCGGCGACACAGGCGCCAAGCAAGATAAGTGCCCCTATCAGCCACCAGCCCGGCCATCGGTGAGTTTGCTGCCTCATGCACTACTCCTACCAGGAAAAGTCGCGGTACCGTACCCGAAACAACACCGAGTACAAAGTGGGAACCACACCCAAGGTCAGTACGGTCGAGACCAAGAGGCCAAACATAATGGCCACCGCCATCGGCTCCCACATGGGTCCCCCGCCCAGATACAACGGAATCAAACCGCCAATGGTGGTGGTGGTGGTCAACAATATCGGGCGCAAGCGCGTCTGGGCGGCCTGGATCACGGCCCGGGCCGGTTCCAAACCGTTCTTATCGATTTCGATCCGGATCCGATCGAGCAAAACGATGGCATTGTTGATGACGATACCAGCCAAGGAAATAATGCCCAGCAGAGTCATGAAGCCAAAATAGGATCGCATCACCAGCAAGCCAATCACCACCCCGATCAGGCCTAACAAGATGGTAACCAGCACAATCAAGGTGCGCCGCAGCGAGTTGAACTGGCCCACCAGCAAGAGCAAAATCAGCAAACCGGCAACCGGCATCTGGTCGTTGATGGACTGGTTGGCCTCGCGGGTAGACTCGGCCTCGCCGCCCAATTCATAGGTAGAACCCAAAGGCCAGCTCTGGGCCTGGGCTTCGAGCCAGGGCAGCAACTGGGCGGTAATGGCCGCCGCGTTGGCCCCCGGGGTCAGTTCGGCGGTTACCGACACGTTGCGCAATCGATCGCGGCGCAAGACCTTGGAGGGTTCCCAGGCCAGTTCCAGATCGGCCACTTGCTTCAAGGGCACCGAGCGGCCGGTGGCTTGCGAATAGATATGCAAGCTCTCGATCTTGCCGATGTCCAGCCGATCGGCGGAGACCGAACGCAATTGCACCGGGATGACCTTGTCCCCTTCCCGGTACTGGGTCGAGACCAGACCGCTCAACATGGCCTGGGTGGAGGCGGCAATGTCCTGAGAGCTGACCCCGGCCTTGCGGGCCCGGTCTTGATCGACCCGCACCAATA
>JAUVBB010000548.1 GCA_030591445.1 Deltaproteobacteria bacterium
GATAATCTATCTGCTTTTTCAATAGTGAATTGTTACGGTAGGGGAATGCGCTGGGCATCCAGGGAAACATAGTTCTGCTCGGCCCAGTCGAAGCCGGCCTGTATGCGTTCGGCGGGGCTGGGGTGGTGGCTGAAGTACCAGTGGGACCAGGCGGGAGAACCGGGGACGGTCTTTAGTTGTTTAGTTTAACCATCTGATTTCTTGGAATATTAAGGCAAAAAGCAAATGTAATACACTTTCAATAGTTCTGACAACAAAGCTAAAATAAGTCGTTATTACCTGTACTTACAGCTTGATAATTTAATAACTAAATAACTAAAGACCGTCCCCGGTTTTGATCCCCAATTTGGGAATCGTGTACTGGGCCAAAGGGGATTATCCCGCCGCCAAGGAAAAGATGGCGCAATCCATCCAATACCAGGAAAAGGCCTTTGGCGCCGAGGATCCCAAGGTGGCCATTTCCCTAGGCAACATGGGTATGATCCTGCGGGCGCTGGGCGAGGCCGATGCGGCGGCCGAACACTATCAACGGGCGCTGACGATTTACGAGCGAGCCCTCGGCCGCGACCATCCCAACGTGGCCATCATCCTAAACAATCAGGGCTATCTGTTTCACCAGATGGGCCGGTTTGCCGAGGCGCTGGCAAACTACCGGCGCGCCTTGCGGATTTGGGAAAAAGTGTTTGGTCCTAAACATTTCTATGTGGCCAATGCGGTCGACAATATCGGCCTGACTCTATCTGCTTCCGGCAAGCCCGCTGCCGCCATCGCTTACCACCGGCGTGCCCTGACCATCCGCGAGCAAGCGCTGGGCCCCGAATCCCCCGACGTAGCCCGAACCCTGCTAAACCTAGGCGGCGCCCTGATCGACCTGAATCGCTTCGATGAGGGCATGGCCGCGTTACAGCGTTCGCTGGCCATCAACCGCAAGGTGCTCGGTCCCGATCATCCCAAGCTGGCGCCGGTTCTCATCGACCTCGGACAGGTTCTGGCGAGGAAGGGCGACTGTCTGCAAGCGCAGAAATTCTATCAGCAAGCCCTGGATATATGGCAAGCCAAGCTGAGCCCAGACCACCCCGATCTCGGCAGCACCTGGACGAAAATGGGCGCCTGCTGTCTCAAGCTCAAACAGAATCGTCAAGCCGTCGAACTGCTGGAAAAGGCCTTGCCCATTCGTGAATCGCATCGAGTCGATCCCGCCGATTTGGCCAAGACCCGCTTTCTTCTCGCCCGTGCTCTCTGGCGCTTGGGCCAGCAAAAACAACGCGCCCTCACCCTGGCCCGCCAGGCCCAAAATACCCTGAAGACAGACGAACTGGATCAATGGATCCGCCAGCGCAGCCCTGAGTGAACCGGGGAGAACCGTCCCCGCTTTTTGGGGAGGAGGGGATTCAAGCGCTTAGGGGATGACTACGGTTTCTTCGATCAGGAGCCGGATCCGGTCGTTGTTGTATATTTGCAATTGGTAGGTGCCGGAGCTGAGGCCGGCGATGAGAATGTCGGCGCGTTGGGTGCAGTAGCAGTCGAAGGGATTGTCGTAGTCGAAGGTCTCGACCAGGATCAGATTGGATCCCTCTACCAACAGTTCGGCGCCCAGGATGTTTACGTCTAGGCACAGGACATCGTGAAGCGCGTGAATCAGGTAGTGCTCGGTGTCAGCGGCGGTGGGTTCCACCCTGATCTCCAGGCGTGACTGCCCGTACGGTGGGTCGGGCTGGTAGCATTCTTCCGCGCCGCAGCTTTGACAGCAGGCCGAGAATGATTTCAGGACGGGATCCGGTTTCGTTACGCAATCGTGCGGGCAGGACCCCTCGTTTTCTCCGCCGGCAGGGTCACATTGGCCGTCGCCGCAGGAGTCGGCGTCGCAGGTTTCCGCGCAGGCGCCATCGATGCATTCCCAGTGTCCAAAACAGTTGATTAACCAAACGTGATCCAGGCAATCGATAGGGGCCTGGCAGGTGGGTTCTTCCTGGCAGTCGACTCGGCAGGACCCCTCGTTTTCTCCGCCGGCAGCATCACATACGTCATCGCCGCAGGTCTCGAAATCGCAAACTTCCTTACAGGAGCCTTCGACACAGTCCCAGTGTCCCATGCAGTAGATTCCCCATTGTTGGTCCAGGCAATCGACGGGGGCTTGGCATTCTTGGGGAGTGCATCCCAGGCAAACGGTCTCTTCGTGTATCAGGGCCCGGGGGTCGACCCCGCCTTGATATACCTTTACGTGGTAGTTGCCCTCGGCAAGATTTGAGCTGCCGATGGATAGTTCGTAGGGACAGATGCAGTCACAGGCCTGGGAGTCGTCCGGATCTTCGACTTCCACGACTACGATGTCGTTCCCATCGAGGGTGACTTCCATCCAGACCGCCAGGCAGCAGTTGAACTCGGCGTAGTGGTCCACGATCATGATGGTATCGCCCGCGGCTTTGATCTCCACCGAGCCCGTCCCATCGAAATCCGTCGATTGCAAGCACTCGCTTTGTTGCGGTTCGCCTATGATTGCTTGCTGTTGGGCGCTGGGAGAAACTTCTACGCAGCCGCCGGCCCAAACCGACAGCATGAAAATCATCATGGCTTTTCTCAACGGGTTTTTTTTCATTGTTTCACCTTTCATAAGTCAATATGTTGGACATTGTTTTCTCACCCGGGAAAGAACCCGAGGAGAACAAAAGTTGCATTCGGCGGATAAATAATCGCAACTAGCAGAATAAGCGTGGTTTTTTCAGAGGACGCAGTGGGCGCCGTTTTCTTCGCTGCAGGTGCCGGGGCAGGTTTCGATCTCGGTGTAGATGCAGGCTTCGGTGCAGGTGCAGGGTCCGGTGTGGCACATATTGGGACTGATCGATGTTTTGGCGCAGGCCATCACTACCTTGCCGGCGCAGGTGAAGGTACCGGGATCCCCGCTGCACTCTTGGCAGGGAAACATAGCACAGATGTCGCCGTCGTAATTGGATAGGGTGCAGCGGGCGCCGCCTTCGATAAGCTCACATTGGCTGCCGATTTTGCTGCAAGACTCGACTTTGGCTTGCCGGCAGCTCAGGCCGCAATGAGGGTGGATCGCCAGGAAGCAGCCCATGACTGACACTTGGTTCTCATCGCAGTAGGTGCTGCCGATAGAGTCGCATTCGTCACAACCGTATTCCGCGCAGCCGGTTGGCGGAGATTCCGGGACGCAGGCCCAGGCGAAATGCACATCCGCCAAGGGCAGGCCGTCGTGGGGTACCGGCTGGCAGACTTCGCCGCCGGCACAGGGCAGGTTGCGGTCGTTGCATTGTTGTCGGCAGGATTGAGGGCCGGCGAGGACCTCGGCCGCCAGCGTCCAGGATTGGCAAAGTTCGGTGCGGGGGCAATCGGAGTCCTGGGTGCAAGGCTCGTTACTGGAGGCGGGATAGTTCTGCGGACAGTCTTGTCCTGGCAACAGGCAGGACGACAGACTGGCACAACAAAGATAGTTATCGGGACAGGGACAGGGCGCGCCTTCGATCGCGACCGTGGGCACGCAACGGGCGAGGCAAAAGAGGGCGGCCAAGGTCAAGACCGGAATTGAGGTTCGGAGTGTTTTCATGATCAGAACCTCAGCATGAGCTGCATTTGTGGTTCCAGGCCCGGCATTACTTGCAACTCAACTTTCTCTTCGGGCCACAGGGTCCAGATCAAGTAACTGGCCAGGGCGGTGCCGGCCAGGCAGTAACAGGCCACGGCGGCGGTGTTGAACTTGTTTATGCGGTCATTTGCCTGGCTACGCAAAAGCCCGCTGGTGTCGGCATCTACCTGATTGCGCTCATTGTAGGCC
>JAUVBB010000504.1 GCA_030591445.1 Deltaproteobacteria bacterium
CCATCGTTCGCCCGTCGGGAGATACGTGGGAGTTTAGCCCCGGCGTAAGCGCTAACTCGTTTGCCGTGCAACATTGGAAACTGATTACCGAAGGCGCGAGTTGGAACGACACCGAGGAGGCCTGTGCAAAAGACGTAGTTGCCGCAGCTCCCTATCAAGCTCTCTGTTCACTTCTGGACGCGGATGACCAGCACTCATGTTCGTACCTGAGTTTTCCCAATATTCCCCACTGTGGCTACTACAACTCACATCTCACCGAACTCTGTGTTGATTGGTTCCTGGCGCTATAAGCCAAGGTCACCCGAGTCCCTTAATAAACGCCTAACTTTTTCATGGTTTTGGGGCCGACGATGCCGTCGTCGTTTACGCCTTGCTGGCGTTGGAAGGCTTTGACGGCTTCGGAGACATCGGCGTCGAAGATGCCGTCGATGGGGCCGGAGTAAAGTTTTAGGCGTTTTAGATTGCGTTGCAGGTCTTCTACTTCGCGGCCGGAGTCGCCTTCTTGGAGCACGTAGAGTCCGTGGCTGCCTCGTTTGGATTTGTAGTAGCGGATCTTGCTGGATTTTAGGTATCGGTAGCGGGACCAGGCAGTTTTGTCGGCTTCCGACATTTCCTCCTTTTCCATATTCAGGGCTTCGATCTTTTTGGCGATGCGAATATCGTTCAAGTCCTGGTTCTTTTGGTTCAGGTCTCGGGCCAATTGCTTGATCTGATCTAAGGCATTTTTCTTTTGTCCCTTTTCGTACAAGCGGACTGATTGGGCATGTTTGTGATTGGCTTCAAATAGAGTTGATTCGGCTACTACCTTTTTGTTCTGGGACTTCTTTACTTGGGCTAAGTCGGCGGTTGCCCGGACCTGCAAAGTTTGTTCTCGGGATACTTTTTTGTTTTGCAAGACGTCGAAGTAAGAAAGGGCTAACTTTCCCAAATTGCTTTGTCCGTCTGGTCCGGCTTGTACTTCAAGCCTGAGCACCAAGGTCCGTTTTTCGTTGGAATAGAAATCTTCTGGCTGTAGCTCAATGGTGGAGCCATTGCGCGTGGAGGCAAAGCCGATAAATTCGGATTTCACGATGGCGGTATTGGCGACAAACTGCAGGCGCACATCTTTGGCTACCGTGGAAAAAAGAATGGAGAGCTCATTCTTGAAAATCCGGCTCATTTGGGTGGGGTGCTCGATAAAGTAGTAATTGCCGCCGCCAGACTCAGCAATGGCTTCCATCAAGTCTTCGTTGTAATCCATGCCCAAGCCCATGGTGGAGATGTGCATGCCCTTGGCTTTGGCCTGGCGGGCAAAATGGCTAATGGCATGAGGGTTGGTCACGCCGCGATTGGCTTTGCCGTCTGATAGCAGAATGACCCGGTTCAAGCGGCCCGCATCCAGGTTTTTGGCTACCTCTTCCACGCCTTTGCGCATTCCCCCCGAAAGATTGGTGGAGTTGCGCGGGGAAAGCCTGTCGATCATGCTTTTGATGGTCTTTGGCGATTCCACCAAGGAGGAGGGCCAGAGCACCGATACCACATCATCATATTCAACTACGCTGATGCGATCGCTGGCATGCAAGCTGTCGACTACGATTTTGGCCGCTTTTTTGGCGTACTTGATCTTGCCCTTATCGGCCATGGATCCGGAACGATCGATCACCAGGGCCAAATTGATGTCCTGCCGCTTTTGATTTTCAGCGGCCGCAGCCACCTCAAAATCAATCAAGGCATAGACCGTCGTCTTCTGCCCGGTGGGTACCAGCGGGCAATCCAGCTCTACCTTGGGCACCACACTGTCGGCGTGAGACACAGAACAGACAAGCAAAGCAAAGATAATTAATACTGATTTGCGCGTAGACATTTTATTTGCCCCTTTCTTGGCAGGAAATCTTGCTGCAACAACTGCCCAAAAGAGCAAAATAAGTGCCAAACGCCACCTGGCTCATAAGGCGTAGATAAGATGGAACTAATTTGAAAACTAGGCAGTGATCAGAGCTGCCTGTCCTTGGACGTTGCGTTACAAAACGTAAAACATATTTACACATGCATTGCGCCGGGGATCTCGCGCAAATTGGTAAAAAGACAAATAAATTCAATAGATGCCAGGAGATTCTGATTTGGCAGGGATATTGCTCTTTATCTCTAGCAGAACTGAGCACCAACCCAAGCCAAGGAGGAAATATTATGAACATGACCAAAACAGCCATTCTATCGATGGGCATGAGCATTTGCTTTTTGCTATGCAATCCAAAGCCCGCTTGGGCCCAAGATCAGGGTACCGCCCCGCTTACCGAGGCAGCTTCTCAATTATTGGTGGGCGCGCCAACGAATTATCAGAACTTGACCATATACCCAATCACGCTAGCCGAACTCAATGACCCGTCTCGCTATATCTCCCAGGATAAGGCCATGGCCAAGAACATGATCCGGATTACCGAACAAGGATCGGCATCGGTGCCTACCCTGAAACTTACCAACAAGAGCAAGAACAAGATCTTCATCATGACCGGCGAGATCATCACCGGGGCCAAGCAGGACCGAATGTCGGCCCAAGATATCTTGCTGGGTCCCCATAAAAAGAACATCGCCATGAAAGTATATTGTGTGGAGTCCGGCCGCTGGGTTCATCAAAGCCGGCAGTTTGCCGCCGGCGGTACCGCGGGTACCAAGAAACTGAGAATGTCGGCAACCAACAAGGCCAGTCAAAGTGAGATCTGGAGCAACGTTGCCGAAAAATCAAGAGACTCTGATGTGCGTAGCTCCACCGGCACCATGCAGGCGGTTTATCAGGATCCCAAGATCAGAAAAAAGATTGCCGCTTATCAGCAGGCATTTAGCAAGCTGCCCCAAAACACCAAAAACATGGTCGGATTTATTACGGTCATCAAAGGCCAGATTTCCTCCGCCGATGTTTTTGCCAATCCCAAACTCATGTCTGATCTGTGGAAAAAACTAATGAAAGCCGCCGCTGTTGATGCGGTCACCAGCAAAGAAGCAAGCCAAAACAATCCGTCCCTGGAAGTCGCGCAGCAATTTCTCAAAGACGGACTTTCCGGCACTTTCAAGCCCATTGATAATCCCGGCCTGGGCCGTGAGTACTTAGTAGAAGGACAAAACGGAATCACTGGTTCCAGCCTGGTCCATCAATCAAACATCATCCATTTGGCCTTGTTCTCCCCAGAAAAAGGCGACCAACCGCGAGAACTGAGACCCGACTTGCGCAATCGCAATCGCATTCCTAGTCAACAAGAGGCTTCGGATAACAGATCGCAGGGTCGATAAAATAAAAAGACAAATAGCAAAAAGGGCAGAGTCCAATCGAAGCGGTCTAAGACTTTTTAGCATCGACCATTGGCGGTAGTGAACTGCCCTGGATATATCCGGTATCTCCTTTGGGCGTAGTCACCAGGTATCAGATGCCGGTTTTCTTTTTGACGTTCTTGTTGATCTGGACGTTCTTCCCCTTCCTCCGAAAAGTTTTTTTGGATTTTGCTATGTTCGCCTGCTTTTTGTTTACAGCTTGCTGGTTAGGGGCAACAGAGTTTCGGCTTCTGGGCGTAAGTTGTTGGGGCGCTACTTTGTCTGGTACCGGCTCATTTTCCGGCTCTTCGTCTGCGGGCAGAGTCTCTTCTTGCACATTCTTGGCGGCGATGTTTGCTTGGGTGAGAACTTCTTGTTTGGTAGGAATCGCTTGTGCTTGCGAATAGATCTTGCCTGATGGCGCCTTCGGTTCCGGCGCTGTTTTTTTCGATGGCAACTGCTGGAAAAATAGAAAACCTAACAACAACAGCAGCGCGACTCCGCCGGCCACCCAGGCGTACTTGCCAAATCTTGGTAGCTGCAAGCGCTCCAGGCCAAGCTGTAATTCGGCGGCCGATTGATGGCGGCTTTCGGGTTCGCTTTGCAATGCTTTGGCCAATAGTTTGTCAAAGCGATGGTCAATTTGGGTATTGTAGCGGCTGGCGGGGGCAAAAGCGCCCAGGGGCAATTTGCCGGTCAACATGCGATACAAAACGACCCCTAGGGAATAGAGGTCGGCGCGATGATCGACCTGTTGACCGCGGCTTCTTTGCTCGGGGGACATATAGTTGATGGTGCCCAACAGGGCATCGGAATGGGTCAGGGTCCGATCGTCGGTGCTTACATGGGCGATGCCGAAATCCAGTACCCGCACCCCCGTTTGGGAGAGAATGATGTTGGCCGGTTTGAGATCGCGGTGAACAATTCCTTGCTCGTGAGCCGCTTGTAATGCTTCGCAAATCTGCTGGCTGATTTCCAGCGCTTGGCTGACCGAGGGAGTGTTTGCTTTGAGATACTGTTCCAGGTTTTCACCGGCGATGTATTCCATGACCAGGTAGTAGTGACCGTCAAGCTGGCCCTCATCGATATAATTGACGATGCGCGGATGGGCCAAGTTCTTCAGGGTGTTGGCTTCGCGTTGAAAGCGAGCCACGATGTGCTCTAAGGCGACCAGCTGTGGATACAGCAGCTTGATGGCCACAATTTGACCACTCTTGCGATCTTGCGCTTTGTAGACCGTACCCATTCCACCCGAGCCCAGACATTCTTTTAGCTGGTAAGGACCCAATTGTTGATCGGTATAATCCAACACTACCGGCAACTGCGGTTGGCCGGCGCTGGTATTGA
>JAUVBB010000540.1 GCA_030591445.1 Deltaproteobacteria bacterium
CGGGTGGAAATAACACCGCCACCATACCTACCAAAACCCCGTCATCCCCGAAATGTTTCTGTCGGGGATCTCGTGAATAACCTTCCAATACCGGACGTTAGAGAAACCTGGGTCCCCGACAGAAACGACTCGGGGATGACTTTTTAGTTTGAATGTCTAAAAATCGACAGTCTCGAAACGTTTCGGGAATGACGATTGGTTAGGAAAATACTGTTGGTTGGGAAATTACGGTTGGCTAGAATATGGCGTGCTACAGGGCAGGGAAGCGGTCGAAGGAGGCGATGGTGATGGACTTGGGGAAGACCTCCACGCTGTACTCGCCCAGGGGTACTTGCTGACCGTTTTCGTCCTCGGCCAGGCACGAGATTTGGTGCTTGCCGGCCGGCAGGCTAATGGCGGAATAGATGCCGTTGGTGTGGCTGGCGCTGCGGCTTAGATCGGGGCGTGGGTTTTCGGCGTTGGTGTAATAGGTCATGACCCCGGGTTCGGTGGCCATCCCGCAACGAACATTGTTCAGTTCCCGGTAGGCACAATCTCGGATGGTGCCGGCGATGGCGCCATGATCGTCGGGCAGGGTGATGCGCACTGCCATCAGGATGACATTGTAGGTGGTTTGACTGATGGCGTAGCCCCGCCAGGGGTTGAGCCAAAGATCGGCGCCGGTGCGGGGATCGGCGACGGTGGCGCGGGTGTCGAAAACCCAGTCATCACCTTCCTTGGTGGCCAGATCGGCCCACAAGATGAGGTTGGTTTTGTAGGTGGGAACGAAATTCCCATTATCATCGTAAGTTTTCAGAACCAAAGGAGTATTGGTGGGAACGTTGTGCAATTCGAAGGCACCCCAGTATGCGCAGCCGGCTTCGTCTTTGGTGCTAACGACTTCCTTGGCGCTTGGGCCCGCCGGATCTTCCCCGGGAAGGTACAAGGCGATGCGCATGTCGTGGGTGGTGTCGCCAATGCCGAAAGCATCGACGCAGCCGCGAAAAACAACCGTGTCGGGCAAGTCCGTGCCGCTGGGAGGCGAGATGCCACAGAATCCCTGGTGGCAGGCCAGGGAAGTACCGGAGGCATCCTGAGGGCAGTCCTGGTCGCTTAGACAGGCTTCGGTATTGTGACAACTCAAATCGGCGGGGCCAATTTCCTCAAACAACTCATGCTCATCTTCGGCACAGGCCTTGGCCGGCCGATCGGTGCTAGAGACGCAAATCGCATCGTGAACGCAGGTCTCGGATGAAATACAAACTCGGCTGCCGCATAAGTTCTGACCGCCATCCTCGCTACCGCCGTCATCGTCGGCAGGATTGTCCTGGCTACCGGAGCAGGCAAACACTGATAATGAAATCCATATTCCTAACATTATGCCGGTCACACGAATCATAACTCGTCTCCGTCTCGGTGGTTATCGTCGGATTTCTGCAATAAAGCATCTTCTTTCTCGGCGCTAATGCGTCTCATGGTAGCCAACATAGCGCGTTCGATGGTGGCGGCCAAGGCCGGGGTTTTGGCCTGGGCCGCGGCTGCTTGCGCGCGGGCACGCATCTCGGGGGTGATTTCAGCCAGGCGTGCCGGCAGCAAGGGCCGGCGAAGGATTTCTTCGGGGATGGGCTCGCCGGCCACGGTCTGGATTTTGTCTACCCATTTGCCCGGCAGCAAGTCTTGCAGTCGCTCGAGGATGGAGTCTACCAGGTAGGTCATCTCGTTGATCCAGGCGGCATCATCGGCCACTACCCGCAAGGTCTTGCGTACCAGACGCACTGGCACCACGTGCTCGGCCACGTAGTCACCGGCGGCCTCTACCCATTTATTGCGGATGACTTCTAGGCGTTTTAACTTTTGCACCCGCCAGCGACGTGTACGCGCATGGATGAGCTCGGAGAGCTGGATCGCTTGGGGCAACTTCTTGCGTCTGCGTCTGGGTCGTCGCGGCGACATGGAGGCACCATAGCACGGTGGGTGGCTTTTCGCATCTTGAATGCAAGCAAGCCGGATGCTAGATTGCGGGCTCGGCAAGAGCGGTTTTGGGAGGCCAAGTCATGGAAGAACAGCTGCGTCAGTTGGCGCAAAGGATTGTCAAAGCGGGCAAAGGGCTAGCCTTTACCGGCGCCGGTATCAGCGTGGAATCGGGCATCCCAGATTTTCGCTCTCGGGGCGGTTTGTGGGAGCGCTTCGATCCGGCTGAATACGCCACTATTGACGCCTTTAGGGCCGATCCGGCCAAGGTTTGGCACATGTTGCGTGAGATGGACCAAATGGTCTCACAGGCCGAGCCCAATCCCGCCCACCTTGGCTTGGCCCGCCTGGAAGAGTTGGGCTTCTTGGACGGCGTGATCACCCAGAATGTCGATGCGCTGCACCAGCGCGCTGGGAGCAAGACCGTGATTGAGTTTCACGGCAACAGCCAGCGTCTGCTGTGCTTACAGTGTTGTCTGACCGAAGACGCGGCCACGGCGCGCACCCGATGGGCCAAAGAGTTTCCGCCTCGTTGTCCGCGTTGCGGGGCCATCGTCAAACCCGACGTGGTCATGTTTGGCGAAGCCATCGACCCCGAGGCCTCGGCGCGGGCCACGCGCATGGCTCAGAGCGCCGCGGTGATGTTGGTGGTGGGTACCAGCGGCATGGTGGCGCCGGCCAGCTACCTGCCGATAGCGGCCAAGCAGGCGGGTGCCTTCGTTGCCGAAATTGATTTGCAAAAGACGGTGCTAACTGGACAAGTGGCCGATATTAGCCTGCAAGGCAGGGCCGGCGAACTGGTGCCTCGCCTGGTGGCGGCGGTAGAGCAGGCAAAAAAGGAGTCAAACGATGCTTGACTCCCCTGGGCGCAGACGCTAGAAATAGCCCGAACATTTAAATAAGAACAGAAAGTAGGATTTGAAAACTCGATTCCAAAGGAGAATTCCATGGGGAAACTTGGCAAGTTATCAATTTCGGCATTGGCGGTTGTAGTTGCCGCGGCTTTCGGGCTGGCGGCCTGTGGTGGTGGTGATGACAATGGTGGGGGCGATTGTACCTGGCCCACCCCGAACAGCTGTGAAGGCACTTGTTCCGAGTGCTGCGCCGACACCGATTGCGAAGGCGATGCCACATGTTCCGGCGGTGCGTGTCAGTGCCCGGCCGGGGCCGAAATGAGTTGCGAGAGCAACGGTACCTTCTGCGCCGAGTGTTGCGGGGACAGCGATTGTGACGACTCGTCTTGCCCGGGCGATGTGATCTGCGACGATGGCGAGTGCATGCTGCTGGGCTTGGTTGAGGGCTCAGATTGCTCCGGCGATGCCACTGCCTGTTGTTCGGGTTTGGCTTGCGACGTTTTCACCAACACCTGCCTGACCGAATGTTCAGGCGACTCCGATTGCACGGGCATGGATATGCCTTTTGCCGGCGACCTGACTTGCAGCAACGGCGTTTGCGATTTTGACCACTGCACCAAAGATGCCAACTGTTCGGGCGGCACCGTTTGTTTCAACGGCGACTGCGTGACCGTGCCCGATTGCTCCGAAATCGCCTCCTGTGCGGTGGTTCCAGGGTCGACCGTCACCCAAGAGGCCGACACGGTACAGATGGCGGCCACCGCCTATTTCACTTCCGGCGCGCTGGCTCCCGGTGTGACCTTCACTTGGGCAGCCACGGACGAAGCCGGGTGCACGGCCGCCGGTGGCGACAATTGCGCGGCGGTCAGTGCCACCGGCACGGTGACCGGCGGCACCGGCACTGGTGATGCCACCGTTACCGCAACCGTCAGCGGTTGCGCCGTGACCTGTGATGCCATGGTATCGAATTATGGCGCAGTGGCCGGCGGTGCCACCCGGGTAGTGGTCATCAACGAACTCAAAGGCACACCGGTCGAAGGCGCCGACGTTATGATTGGCGACCAGAGCGGCGTAACTCTGGCCAACGGCGTGGTCGAAGTCAATGGCGCCCCCAACCCGGCGGACATTA
>JAUVBB010000117.1 GCA_030591445.1 Deltaproteobacteria bacterium
ACCCTGGCGGCAGTGCGCTTAGCCTGGCAGTTGGGCGCCGACGCCGTGGAAATTGATGTGCATCTGAGCCAAGACGGCCGCATCATGGTCATCCACGATGGCGACACCGGGCGGGTAAGCGGCCAAAGCCACCAAGTAGCGGCCACTGACTCGAAAGTTCTCCGCGGCCTTGACTATCGGGGCGAAAAGATCCCTTTCTTGACGGAAATCCTGGCCACCATCCCGGCCGGCAAGCGACTCTTGATCGAAATAAAATGCGGCCCCGAAATCGTGCCCAGCTTAAAGAGCCTGTTAGCCCAGCACGAAAAGCGCGACCAAGTCGTATTCATAAGCTTTCACTTCGAGGTACTCACCCAAGCCAAAAGCCAACTGGCAAGCATCCCCGTTTACTGGTTACAGAAAAGCCCCCAAGACCAAGCCGGCGGGCGCTATGGTTCCCACCCCATCGACTTGGTGGCCAAAGCGCAAAAGGCCCGGCTAGATGGCCTGGGTCTTCATTACCCCGGCGTGACCGCATCTATCGTCCAAGCCGCCCGCGCTGCCGGTTTGGTTCTTTATGTATGGACCGTAGACGATCCCGCCGAAGCCCGCCGCCTGCAAAATCTAGGCATTGACGCCCTTATCACCAACCGCCCCGCCTGGATGCGCAAGCAACTCAAGTAGTCGGTTAGCATCCAGAAGGTAGGCAATCACCTGGACTTGCCCACCAAGGGTCCGTCACTTCGTGATTTTTTGTTTCTCCTGCCGTTTGACGAAGTGGAAATCATGTTTTTCCAGCTCCTGCATAAAGGGCTGGTAGAGGTACGGCAGGCTCGGTGGCAATTGCACGCCGATTTCCGGAATCTTGCCCTCGAAGATGTGATTTACCGCGATGGCGGGCGGGAGACCGACGGCCTTGGCCATCGCCGAGTCTCCGTCGGGATCCCCGTGCTTCACCATCGTGACCATTCGCTTCGTTCTCTGCCCGTCGGGGAGCTCAGACACTATGGCCACGTGGATAATGCACATGTCGGTCTCACCGGGCGCATAGGACATTTTCGCGAGCAGCAATTCAATAAAGGCATCGAGTCTCGTGCCCTGCGCTCTCCGAATGTTTTCAGCAGTGAACAAACCGAGCCAGCCAAGCCTTTGCATGATGTCAGAGAGATGATCGGTGTTGAGGAATTTCGCGAAGTTATCCTCCAGTTGTTGGTCCGGCGCCACGCCCACGAGTTTGGCGGCAAATTCACGGAAGGTCATGCCCGCGAAATCGAGGGGCTCTTGATCGTTGAGCAGGCCGAGTTTGATAAAGTTGCGCATGTTGTTGCAGTAGCCGGAAAATCGCAACAAGCCCCGGTAAAATGTTACCTCTGCCGGCAGATCGAAATACCGCACATAGCGGTTCACATTTTTGTTGGCGTAGGTTTCGAACGCTCCCAGCCCTTCAATATCAACCATCTTGAAGTTCTCGAACAGGTCCTGGCCGGCGATAGGAATCTGCTTTCCCCGGTCTATCCAAACCGCCGGCACCTGGGCGGCCAGGAAGACACCCTTCGGCTCCCACGAGAACTTGTAGCCCATCGGATTGTTGTTGAACGCAAACGACGGCAGGCCCGAGCCATAGGAGTGAACGCTGAGGACTTTTCCTTGCTCTTCCCGGATCTCGTCAAGCAACATTTGGGTAGCGAAGTGGTCCATGCCGGGATCCTCGCCCAACTCGTTGAGGATCAGAATGCCGCTCGTCTTCGCTTCTTCGTCCAGGGCCCTGATGGCCGGAATCTCATACGAAGTGGTCACCATGCTCTTTCGATTTTTTATACACAGTTTGGCGACCATCTCATGATGCGCTTTGGGAATCATGTTGATGACGATATCGTTTTCTGCGATCAGCAGGTCCAGCTTCTGTTCCTCTTGGCTTTCCCAGGGCACAGCTTTGGCCAGCGCTCTGCCGGCGAGGATTTTCTCGGCCTTCGCGGGGGTACGGGCCGCCATGGTTACCTGGTAGCCACATTGCTCAGTCAGGTAGTCAACGATTGGCTTCGTTACGTGACCCGCGCCGAGAATCAGAACTTTTTTCATTGCGCTCAACTCCTTTGGTAGGATTTTTCGATGGTATTCATAATTAGGGTATGATAGCCGAGTTTTCGGTATTTGTCATAGAGGGAGGGTGTGATCCATGGTAGATGAAAAATCCTCAATCAAGTTGATGAGCAATGGCCCGTTGCTAGTGCGTGCGCTCAAGCGTCTGACCAATTCCCGGGGCGAGCCGGTCGGGGTCAAGAAGGTCTTGTCTTTATGCCGCTGTGGCGCTTCGAAGAACAAACCGTTTTGCGACGGGACCCACGTCGGCATTGGCTTTGGTGACGCCAAGAGCGCCGAGCGGGTTGCCGATCAGCAAGACAGCTATGTGGGCAAGCAAGTGACCATCCACGACAACCGTGGCATTTGCTCCCATGCCGGCTACTGCACCAGCTTACTGCCGGCCGTCTTTCGCATGGGCGTCGAGCCCTGGATCGATCCCGATGGTGCTTCGATCGAGGAGATCCGGCATGTGATCGACCAGTGCCCGTCGGGTGCTTTGCGCTACACCATCGACGGTGTTGATCACGGTGAATACGACCGTCCCGAAGAGATCTTCATTTCCCGCAACGGTCCTTACCGCGTGCGCGGCGGCATTGCCCTTGAGGGTCAGGATCTCGGTGAAGGCGTTCCAGCCGAGCACTATACCATGTGTCGTTGTGGTCACTCGGGCAACAAGCCTCGCTGTGACGGCGCCCACTGGTACGCCGCTTTCAAAGACGATGAGGCTAAGACCATTGCCGCCGCCAACCGGGCGCTGGCCGAACGCGCGCCCGCGTGGATCAAGGTGGCCGATCTTGACGAGTTGGCGGACGGCCAGACCAAAGCCCTGGAGTTAATGAACCAGCGCATCGTCTTGTCTCGGGTGGGCGAGAGCTACGGTGCCGTCGAAGGCGTTTGCTCTCACCAGGGCGGGCCGCTGGGTGACGGTACTTTGGACGACGGCGTTTTGCGCTGCCCTTGGCACGGCCATCCCTTCCATCCGCTCAGCGGCAAAAGTTTGGGCAATGATCCCAACTTGAAAGCCTTTGAAGTAGAGCTGCGCGAGGACGGAGTTTATCTCAAGATAGAGGCGCCGGCCCGCTCGGCCTGGACAGTCAGCCATGTGCTGGCCGAGACCATGGTCAACTGGGGCATCGATCATGTCTTCGGCATGGTGGGCCACTCCAACCTGGGGTTGGCCGAGGCCCTGCGGGTACAAGAGGAAAAAGGCAAACTGACCTACATCGGCATTCGTCACGAGGGGGCCGCCGCTTTCGCCTGTTCCGGCTACGCCAAAGTCTCCGGCCGCCCAGCCGCCTGTTTGACCATTGCGGGCCCCGGCGCCACCAATTTGATCACCGGTCTCTGGGACGCCAAGATGGATCGCGCCCCGGTCCTGGCCCTGACCGGACAAATCGGCACCCAGTTTCTGGGCCCGGGCGCTTTCCAGGAGATCGATCTGGTCTCGGCCTTCGATGCCGTGGCCGAGTTCAGCAAGGTAGTTTTGCCCAACTCCAATCACGCCGAGCTGATGTCTCTGGCCTTGAAAAGCGCCACCATCCAGCGCAACGTGGCCCACCTGATCGTGCCCGACGAAGTTCAGATCCAAGACGCCGGCCAAGCCGGCCCGGGCGGGCCCGACGGCCGGGTTAGCGATACCGCCATCACCCCGTCCAGTGAATCCGTCGGCCTGGCCGGCTACCGCATTGCCCACGCCCGCCGCCCAGCCATCATCGTTGGCTATGGCGCCCGCGACTCCATGGAAGAAATCATCACCCTGGCCGAGCGCCTTGATGCCCCCATCCTGACCACTTTCAAGGCCAAGGGCCAGATATCCGATTTCCACCCCCTGGGCTGCGGGGTTCTGGGCCGCAGCGGCACCCCGGTCTCCAGCTGGTTCATGAACAACTCGGACCTGCTCATTGTCTTTGGCGCTTCTTTTTCTCAGCACACCGGCATCGATCAAACCAAGCCCTTGATCCAAGTAGACTTCGATCGCATGGCCCTGGCCAAGTTCCACCCCATCGACACTCCCATCTGGGGCGAAATTAGCATCACCACCCGTCTGCTCACAGAAGCCCTGCCCGACAAACTAGCCTGCATAAATTGCCGTAAAGAAATCGCCGAACGCTGGCGCGGATGGCGCGCCGAGAAGCACCGCCGCGCCCAGCAAAAAAGCGAACACGGCCTGAGCGGTGCCCTGATTATGGAAGTCTTATCAAAGATGGCCCCCAAAAACGCCATCTTCAGCCTGGACGTAGGCAACAACACCTACTCCTTCGGCCGCTACTTCGAATGCCACGACCAACGCGTCATCCTGTGCGGCTACCTGGGCTCCATCGGCTTCGGCTTTCCCGCCGCCATGGGCGCCTGGGCCACCCACTCCGGCCGTCCCATCATCTCTGTCAGCGGCGACGGCGGCTTCGCCCAATACATGGGCGAATTCAACACCGCCGTCCGTCATAAAATGGACATCACCCACATCCTGATCAACAACAGCGAACTAGCCAAGATCTCCAAAGAACAACGCGACGGCCAATGGCCCGTCTGGCAAACCGACCTGTCCAACCCCAACTTCGCCGACTATGCCCAAGCCTGCGGCGGCTTGGGCATCCGAGTGGAAGCAGAGGATCAACTAGAAGCCGCCCTGACCGAAGCCCTGGCTCACCCGGGCCCCGCCCTGGTAGATATTGTATCTGATCCTGAGCTGAACTAAGACCGGAGGGGTAGTCCCATGAGAATCCTCTACACTTGACAATACTGCTGAAGAGGGTAGAATATAGAAAAAAGGATTGAAGGAGGAATTATGCCCCTTAATATAAAAAACCAGGAAGCGGAAGTTCTGGTGCGACAAATTGTCAAAGAGACGGGTGAATCCAAAACCAAGGCCGTGATCCAAGCCCTCAAGGAAAGGCTAGAGCGCTTGAACGGTAGCCGCAAAGGCCCGGATTTAGAGCGTTCTCTACTGGCTATTGCCGATCGTTGCAGCCAACTGCCCGATTTAGATAAACGTGACCCGGATGAGATACTTGGGTACAACGAGCGCGGGTTTTGGGGAGAAAGCAATGGTGATTGATACCTCCGCCATCATGGCGATTCTCTTTGCCGAGCCCGAGAAAGCAAAATTTATCAGTCAAATCACCCAGGATGCCAAACGCCTGGTGGCGGCATTCACTGTTTTGGAAGCCGCGGTGGTGGTCGAGGCCCGAAAAGGCCCAGCCGCCGCGCGCGAGCTCGACTTGTTTTTTCATGAAGCCGCCATTGAGCAAGTAGGCATGGATCCAGAACAAGTCGCCCTGGCCCGAGAAGCCTATCACCGTTTTGGCAAGGGCAAACATTCCGCCGCCCTGAACCTGGGAGACTGTTGTGCCTATGCCTTGGCCATCAAAACCGGCGAAGCATTACTATACAAAGGCAACGACTTCTCTCAAACCGATGTGAAATCAATAGACTAATCTTTGGTTGGTTACTGCTTAGTACTGGAATGACAAGATGTTCCACCGTCTCCACCGGCGGTGGAAGCGATGGAATATAGACTTGAAGGCTACCCTTAATCAATCAGCAGGACGAACTTGATTGTCTCGTCGTCGTGCTCGGTGCTCTCGCCCTGGGCCTTGCGCTTCAGGCTGCACAGACCTCCGCCGGATGCTTGGCTTGACATTCTGGATGGTGGCGGCATCATGCGGGCAGCCTTTCTTGGCTCGGCATATGGATCTTGGTGTTGGGGCGGGGGCGGGGAGTGAAATGGCGGTGCGTGGTATCATTCTCATTTTGGTATGTTTGGCGGTCGTGCCGGGCGCGAAGGCCGCTACGGTGGCGGCGGAATCTTTGGCGGCCGAGCTTGAAGAAGCACGGCGGCTTGAGGATTGCCAACGACTGTTTTCGCGCTATCCGCAAAAACGGGAAGTGTACCAGTGTTTCTTCGCTGTCGGTCGCAATGAAAACCAGCTGGCCGAGGCCGCGCGTATGCTGGGAGATATCGTGGCCGCTGACCAGGAAAATCACACCGCTCGTTTCTATGCGGGGTTCATAAAGCGCGATGCCCCTGCTTTGCAGCAAGCCATTGACGGCTTCGTGGCCAAGGGCGACTGGGATAGCGAGGTCTGGGGCCGAATGCAGTACAGTACCGTCCTGCACAAACTAGGCCGAGCCGAGGATTCGCGAGCGCAGTTGGATTGGGCGCTGAGGGTGGCTCAGAAAGCAGCGAACCCGGATTGGATTTGCACGGTCCGCATTCGGATGGGGCAGAGAGCCTATCTGGAAGAGGACTACGCCAAGGCCTTGCTCCGTTTCCGGCGATTGGAACAGGGCGATTGCCCCGGGCGCCAGCAAGGTTTTTTGGCCAAGACCTTGAGCGGTCTGTCTGCTTCTGCCTATGGCTTGGGCAAGATCAACCAGTCGCTCGCCTATTTTCGGCGCGAATTGAAGCTGGTCCGCAGCTTAGGCCGAATCGGTCGCGAGGCGGAGATCTTGGCCAACATTGCCACCTTAGCTCCCATGGTGCGCCCGCCGCTGCGATTTTCCCAAGCAGAGAGAATTCAGCTGGGGCGAGAGTCGTTGGCGGTGGCTGAGCGTGCGGGAGATAAGCGCTATGTGGCCAATGCCCACGTCTTGTTGGGAACCATCCCCTCCCTGGGCGCGGCGGAGCGATTTCGGCACTTCTCGATAGCCATGCCGATCTTGCGCCGGGCTGATTATGGTTTGAGCGTGGTGGAAGCCCTGATTGGAATGGCCGAGACTAGCCTGGAGCTGCATCCTGAGAAGCAAGATGCAGCTTTTGCCTACGTAAACGAGGCCATCGATTTTGCCCGTGCCCGCAACGAGTGGGAGAGCGTGATCATGGCTTGGGAAATGCGCGCCCAGTTGCGCTGGTTGACCGGGCCGCGTGACCAGGCCGTGGCCGACAGCCTGTCCGCGCTGGCGGCGGTCGAGAGTTTCCGCAATCAACAGAATGTTGAGATGGTCCAAGCGCGGGTGTTTGGCCGCTTTATCCAAATGTATCGCACTGCTTCCGGCTATCTGCTCGATCCGGCTCGGGGGCGAGTCAGCGCGGAGGACCGTGATTTGGCTTTTCGCATCAGTGAACGGATGCGGGCCAGTGTCTTGCTGGACTTGCTGCGTAGTCCCGATCGCAAGCAAGGTGTTTTACCGGAATGGGCAGCGATACAACAGCGCGTGGCCGAGGTGCAGAAGCGATTGCTAAATCCCAAGCTCGCCGCCCAGGCGAGAAAAGAGGCCCTGGCCGAACTCGATGCCCTGGATGTGGAGTTATTGGCAGCTAACTATGGTAGTGGTTCACGTGCCTTTGGCGATGCCACCGGCAGTGCTTCGGCTCCGCACCTGGCCGAACTCCAGCAGAGTTTGGCTTCCGATCAAGCTCTGCTCGCATTTCAAATCGAAAAAGTTCCCGATCAGACAGAGCAAAGTTCACCGCGCAAGAATCAATGGGGCGGAAGCTGGGTCTTTGTCCTTACTCGCGCCGAGGCAAGGGCGGTACCCCTGACCGATTGCATTGATCTGGAGCCAAGCATCCGGATTTTCCTCGGCTTGATCAAGCGCCGTGATGGCTCACAGCGCCAGGCGGGAGCCTTGCTCTACCGCAAGTTAATGGCGCCCGCGCTTACGGCTCTGCCCGCCGCCATCCGCCGCTTGGTGATTGTCCCAGACCACCCCTTGTTCGGGCTTCCCTTCAGTGCGCTATTGTCTCGGCCCGATGCCCGTCCCTTGACCGCGCGCTACGTCCTCTCGCTGGTTCCCTCCGCGGCCCTGTGGCTGCAATGGCAAAAAAGCAGCCGGATTGACGCCCGGGCACCGGTATTGGCTCTGGCCGATCCAGCCCTGCCAAACTTTGCCAAGAACGCAGCCCATCGTTCGGCGAGTCTCTTTCGGCACGGACTGCAACTGGGCCGGCTGCCCCATGCCCGGGAGGAAGCCCGTTTGATGGTCAAGCAATTGGGCGGGCAAAGCCTGCTCCGCTTGGGCGCGGAGGCCAACGAGAGATTCTTGAAAGAAGTGCGATTGCGTGATTTTAGCATTCTGCATCTGGCGGCCCACGCGGTGGTAGATGAGCAACACCCGCATCGCTCGGCGGTGGTGATGTCGCCCGGCTCAGACCGAGAGGACGGTCTGTTACAGCTTCCCGAAATAGCGCGCCTGGATCTGGCCGGCAAGGTGGTCATTCTTTCCACTTGCAGCTCTGCCGCCGGTGCCCAAGTCGAAGGCGAAGGCGTGATGAGTCTGGCCCGCGCCTTTTTCTCTGCCGGCGCCCGCGCGGTGGTGGCCAATCTCTGGCCGCTGCGCGACGATGAAGCCGCCGATCTGGTAAGCCAGTTTGGGGCGCAACTGGCCCGGGGCGCAAGCCTTGGCGAAGCACTGCAAGCGACCAAGATCTACTGGATAGAAAAGGGCGCGCCCGCTGATGCCTGGGCCGGCTTGCAACTCCAGGGCGACATCGATTTCGTCCCCTTTCCCGCCGGCACCCACTCTACCCCGGTGACCGGACTGATGCTGTACTTTGTTTTGGCCGCGCTGTTGCTAGTGGCGGCCGCCTGGTGGCGGCATTCACTTGCCTTGGCCACGAATGATATCAGAACTGTTCCACCGTCTCCACCGGCGGTGTAAGCGATGGAATGTAGACTACCACCCTCCTCGAACTGCCAGGCTTGCCACTAGACCGCCTTGATGTTACACTGGTGTAACACTTATTGGGGGTAGCAAGGAGGCAGCCCATGCCCACCGCCAAGAAAAGAATCAACCTGACGGTCGATGATAGTCTCTGGGAAGAGTTGCAGCGGCTTAAAACCTTGCGCGGAGTGTCCTCATTGGCGGCCATGGTGTTGGAACTGACGAAAGAGGCCCTGGAATTACAGGAGGACCTCTACTTCGCCAAGATTGCCGAGGAGCGGGCCGGCGAGGCGACATTGACCCACGAACAGATGTGGGAAGAAGTCTAGATGTGGAAGGTCCGATACAAAAAATCCGTAAAAAAAGATCTGCAGAAGGCGTCCCCCGAAATTCGTCAACTGCTCCGCCGGGCCATCGAGGAAAAACTCATGCAAGATCCGGCGAAGTTCGGCACCCCGTTACGCCGCAGCCTGCGGGGGTTTTTGAAACTAAGGGTAGGAGACTGGCGCATCATATACGCCGTTGAGCGCAAACAGCTCATCGTCTACGTGATCAAAATTGGGCACCGAAGAGAGGTCTATCGGAAATGAACCGGAGCCCAGCCCGGAAATAGCTTCGCAAGCCGCCGTTGATTAGCCAAACCGTTGAACATGAGGAGATGATCAATGCCCACATTTGATTCGATTCGAGAGGAGCATCGCGACAGGGATCCGGCGTACCCAGCGGACTGGCCGAAGCCCACCCAAGAGGAACTCGATCGTATTCAGTCCGAATTCAACGTGAAGTATCCCGATGATTTTGTCGCTTTTCAGCTCTCTGGCTGTCACACAACGCCAATGGGGGACTTCGCCTGGGACAATTTCGGCTGGGCAGAGCCCACCCGAGGTCCAATGGAGAACTTGAAGGCCATAGTTAGCGATGCCCAGTCCATTGGCGTTCCGAGCCCGCTTGCCCCGTTCAAGCAAGACAACGGCGACTATTTCTTTTGTACCGACACGGGTGGTGTGGTGATTTGGGATCACAATTCCAACATGATTGAGCAGGATCAGAGATTCCAGTGGGAATCATTCACGCAGTGGCTTGCCCACTCATTTGACGAAGATTGAGGATGTCCAACAAATCCATCGACCCGTATTTTTCAACCCGCGCCGCTTCGCGTTACTACTTGAATAGACGGATATAGTGACTTTAGCCGGTGCCGAATTGGGCGGGCCAGGTCAATAGCGAAACTAGTTTGCGAAAGGTAATTCATGGATAAGGAAGAAGACAAGGTGCTAGGTGATATAGAGGAATATGGTTGCCATATCATTCATGTCATGGAAGACGGTGAATATCCAAGATTCTCATATTCAATAGGCATCGAAAAAAACACAAGACAGCCAGAACTAATAATTACAGGTTTAAAGCCGGAGCTAGCCCATTGGATGATTAACGAATACAACTACAGGGTTAAAGTTGGTGAAGTGTTTGATTCGAACAAATACTATCAGGGTTTCCTCGCTGATTTCGATGTAGTTTTTAAAGAAGTAGAAAAGAAGCATTTTGCTGAGTATTTTGGCTGGGCGAGGTGGTTTTACAAAGGCGATGGTTTCAAGGTATTACAGCTCGTATATCCAAGTACGTCTGGTGTTTGGCCGTGGGATCCTGAAGCTCCGGATGATTTTACTTGGTTTATGCCGAGCTTGTATGCAGACTAACAATCGTGTCAACTCGGACTGGCAAAAATCTGCGCCGTTTCGCTTTGCATCTTTTACCTGCCGCTTATGCGGATCGTTAACCGATTGTTTGGGTTCAGGCGAGGGTCGGGTTGAGGCCGAGTACTTCTAGTCTTCCGTTTTTATAGGCGAATTTGGCTTCGGGGCGGCCGTCGGGGCGCCAGTGGATCCAGTGGCCTTGTTTGCGGCCGTGTTGGTAGTGGCCGTAGGTGGCTACTTGGCCGTTGCGGTGCCAGAAGGTCCAGAGGCCTTCGCGGACGCCGCCAATCATGCGGCCTTGTTGGGATTTTTCTCCGGTGCCGAATTGGGCGGTCCAGCGGATCTTGCGGGTGCGGCGTTTGTTGGCGCGGGCGGTGGCGATGGCGAAATCTATGGGTTGGACGGTGAACATCATGATTTTTCTCCTGTGGCCTCGTGGGCCAGGCAAGAATCGAGGAGTATTCAAAGCAAAGTGGGTGCCAAAAATGGGTACTTTTATGTAAAGTACAATTTTCTATGAATGTTCAACGTGGTAGGGGGATGTAGGCCGGGCTCGTTCTTTGGGTGTGAATGTGAGTGGCGTGGTGCTGTGGTTACAGGTTCTGTGGGGCCAAAGGGGGGATGAGTTCTGACTTTTCGGGGAGCTAGCTCGACAATCTATTGGGAGGCAACATGTGTCAGGGAGTAGACAGTGTAATTACCTCAAGGCTGTTCCAGTTTGCGCATGTCGGTGCCGATGGAGCGTAGGAGTTTCAGGAGGGTGAGTTGGGATTCGAAGCGTTTTACGGCCAAGTCGATGTGGGCGGAGCGGGAGACGCGTCGGGCGTCGGTGACGTCTAGGGAGGAGCCGGTGCCGTTTTCGTAGGCGGTTTCGGCTAGGCTGAGCGATTGGCTGGCCAGGTCGGTTTTGGTGCGCGCGGTGCCGACTAGGGACATGGCGGTTTCGTAGTTGCGGCGGGTGGTACGAACTTCGGCGCGGGCTTTTTGTTGGGCGTCTTGGATTTCGATGCGGGCGCGGTTTAAGGCGGCGCGGTTTTTGTCTAGTTCGGCGTAGCGGGTGTGATCGTAGAAGGGGACCGATAGCGTGATGGCGTAAAGCCAGCGGGACTGATCGTTGCCGGCGAGGCTGGTGGGGTCGGTGATTTGTTGGGTGTAGCGCCAAGAGCCGATGAGGCTGGGCAGAAATTGCATCCAGGCGGTATCGAGTTGTTTATCGGCCAGGCGCAAACGGGCGCGGTTGAGTTTGAGGTCTTCGCGTAGTTGTTGGGCTTTTGCCTGCATCTCTTGCTCGGTCATTTTTGGGGCGGCCATGTCGGGGATGTCGGCGGGCAAGGGCAGGCCTTCGATGCCCAGCAGGGTGGCCAGGGCGTCGCGGGAGTTGGTCAGGGCGGTGTGGGCGGCGCGCAATTGCTCGCGGGCGGTAATCAGCTCGGTGCGGGCGCGGATGACATCCAGGCGGCGGCCGGTGCCGGAGCGGTGGTGGATGTTGGCGATGGCCAGATGGCGGCGTGAAGATCGAATCTGGTTGCGGTGGACTTCGATTAGGCTCTGTGCTGTCAGGGCTTGATAGTAGATTTGGGCGACCGATAGCAACAGGGTTTGGCGCAGGCTTTCTATGCCCAATTGAGTCACTTCGCGGCCCAGATCGCCTAAGCCTACGCCCATCCAGGCGCGGGCGTTTACCAGGGGCAGGTTCAGGCTCAGGCCCATGTTCAGGTCGTCTTGCCGGCGCACGACCTGGGGTTCGGGGCCGAAGGAGGCAAAGTCGGCATGATCATTGTGGGTAAAGGTCATGGAGCCGGTCAGGGTGGGCAAGAGTGAGGACCAGGCGGTGTCGTAGTCGGCTTGGGCTCTATCCAAGTCGGTACGGGCGGCGGCCAGGGATAGGTTGCGTTCGTCGGCCAGGTGTAGGGCTTGGGACAGGGTGATTTCCTTGCCGGGGGTTATTTGGTCCCAGGCATCTTTGGCCTCGGCGGCGGGTGAGCCGGCATGGGCGGCGGTGGCTAGCAACAAAACCAGGCCGGCGGTGGCGGCTGCGGCCGGGGCGCGCAGACTGCGGACGCGTATGCGCAGGTTTTCGATCATGACAAAGAGGGCCGGGACCAGTAGTAAAATGATGAAGGTGGAGAACATGACGCCGAAGCCCAGGCTGACGGCCATGGGAATCAGGATGCGGGCTTGTACCGAGGTCTCAAAGATCATGGGCGCCAGGCCGCCGAAGGTGGTGAGCGAGGTCAGCACGATGGGGCGGAAACGTTGTTGGGCGGCGGCCAGGGCGGCTTCTACCGGGCCCATGCCGCGACCGCGAAAGCGGTTGGCGGCGGTCACCAGCACAATGGAGTCGTTGATCACCACCCCCGACAGGGCCACGAAACCCATCATGCTGATCATGCTTAAATCGATTCCCATCAACATATGGCCTAGCAATGCGCCTACAAAGCCAAAGGGAATGGCCATCATGACCACGAAGAAAGGTTGCAGGTAACTGCGCAAGGGAATGGCAATGAGCACGTACATGGCTATCAGGGCCATCATGAAGGCGGTTTGCAGAAAGGCGAAGAAGTCTTGCATCTCCTTTTGCCGGCCGGAAGAGCCCATGCTCAGGCCCGGATAGCGGGCGGCCAGTTTGGGCAACACGTCGCGTCGAATCGACATCATGATCTCGCGCGGGTTGGCCTGGTCTTCGTCTACCTCGGCCTGTACTCGCACCGTGCGTCGACCATCGGTGCGCTGGATGATGCTGTAGGCGCGGCCTTCGCGTACGGAGGCGGCTTGGCGAAGCGGCATCTCGCCGCCGGACGGGGTGCGAATCATCATCTCTTCGACGCTATGGAGGCTTTCACGTTCGTGCCGGGGCAAGCGCACCATCACCTTCAGCTCGTTGCGCCCGCGTTGCTGCCGGAGTACCTCGGCGCCGTAGAAGGCACTGCGTACTTGCAGGGCCAGGTCGGCGACTTGAATGCCGGCGGCGGTGCCTTCGGGGGATATGGTGAAATCCCATTGGGGCTTGCCTAACTCGATGCCGTCTTCGACGTCCTTGACGCCGGGGAAGGCGGCCATTTCGGTGGCCAGATCACGGGCGGCGGCCTCCAGCATGCCCAGGTCCTGGTGGCGCAGCTGGATGTCGATGGGTTTGGAAGTGCCGTGACCCACGGAGGAGTCGAAGACCAGGGCTTCTAAGCCGGGCACTTCGCCCAGCGCCTCGCGCCACTTTTGCGAGAAGGCAAAGGAGCCGATGGGCCGCTGGTCGGTGGGTACCAAAGTCACGGCCACCGAGGTGACGTGTCCGCCCAGGTAGCGGCTGCCTCGCCGGGAAAAGGCGCTGCCCAACATGGAGTAGATGCCTCGGCAAATGCCGTCGCCGCCGTTTTCGGCGATGACCTGCTTGGCGCTGTCGATCAGCCGGACCATGACCTTTTCGGTTTCGGCCACCGAAGTGCCGAAAGGCAGATAGGCCTCGGCCACCACGTCGTCGGACTCTTCGCGCGGGAAGTCGATGAACTTGACTCGGCCGCCGGAAATCAGGCCGATGGAAGAGATGAAAATGGCTATTGCTACCGCCAGCGTGATCCAGCGTCGCTCAACGGCCCAGCGGGCCACCGGTGCATAGCGGGTTTCGATGAAACGTTCGACGCCCCGGGAGAATCGTTTTTGAAAACGAAAAAAGCCGCCTTCTTTCTGGTTCGGTTTTTCTTCGGCCAAATGCGAGAGGTGAGCGGGCAGGATGAAAAAGGATTCGATCAAGGACACCAGCAGCACCAGAATGACCACCACCGGGATGGCGAACATAAACTTGCCGCGGGTGCCGGGGATTAACAGCAAGGGCGTGAAGGCGGCCACGGTGGTGGCAATGGAGAAAAACACCGGGGTGGCCACCTGCTCGGCGCCGGCAATGGCGGCTTGTCGGGAAGAGAGCCCCTGTTTGCGCATGCGAAAGGAGTTTTCGCCTACCACAATGGCATCATCGACCACCATACCCAGGGTGACAATGAAGGCAAAAAGCGAGATCATGTTCAGCGAGATACCGATGGCCGGCAAGAGAATCAGCGAGCCCAAAAAGGAGATGGGGATGCCCATGGTGACCCAAAAGGCCAGCTTAGGCGCCAGGAACATGCCCAGAATCAGCAGTACCAGGATTAGACCCATGGCGGCGTTGCGCAGCAGCAAGTCCATGCGGTCGTCGTAAAGCTCAGAGCGATCCTTCCAACTGGCTACTTTTAAACCGGGAGGCAGGCGCGGGCCCAAGTCCTTTATGTAGGCCTTGACCGCGGCGGCCACCTCGGTGGGCGACTGATTGCCGGTGGCATAGACCCGCACCTGTACCGCCGATTTGCCGTCGAAGGCCGCCGAGACGTCGGTCTCGGCGAAGCCGTCTTTGATGTCGGCGATGGCACCTAGCAAGAGCGGGCTGCCGTCGCTGCCGGTCAGGATGGGTACATCGGCGAATTCGGTACCCAGATCGCGGCGCTCGGCGGTGCGCAGCAGCACCTCGCCGCCCTTGGTCTTGACCCCGCCGGCCGGCAACTCCAAGGAGGTGCGGCGAACCTGGTTGGCGATTTGGGCCAGGGTCAGGCCGTAAGCGCGGAGCGTGTTTTGCGCCACTTCAATGCTGATTTCCAGCGGCCGTACCCCTTCGAGCTCTACATAAGAAATCTCGGGCAGGCGCAGCATTTCCTCGCGGATTTGCTCGCCGGTGGCGTGCATTACTTTTTCGTCCAGATCACCGTAAAGCACCAGGCTGATGGCGTCGCTCTTGAGTTCAGGCAGATTCACCAAGGGCCGCTCGGCCTCGACCGGGAAATTTACGATGCGATCGACAGCGTTTTTCACATCGGTCAGCGCCTTGTTACGATTGGCGCCGGTTTGTAGCTCTACCGTTACCGAGCCCACGCCCTCGCTGGCCACCGAGGTCACTTCTTTGACATTGTCCAAGGGGCGCACGGCCTCTTCGATAACCAGGATGATGCCTTGCTCGACTTCCCGCGGGCTGGCGCCCGGGTAGGGAACCGTGACCGAGATGCGATCCAGCTCAATACGGGGAAAGACTTCCTTGCGGATGCGCTGGGACATGAGCAGGCCGCTTACAATCAGCGCCACCATCAGCAGATTGGCGGCCACCGAGTTGCGTGCCATCCAAGCCATCGGGCCGCCGGCTCGCGGCTTCTGGCTTAGGGCCGGGGCTGAGTCTTTTGCGGGCGCGGTCATGATGGTTTTCTGTCGGGGCTGGGATGGTTGACGTCAGCGACTGACATGCCGGCCACCGGGGCGGCGATACGGCTGGTAATGACCAGCTCTCCCGGGCGTAACGCACCGCGAACAAAGACCCGCTCGGGCCGTGACCAGACCGTCTCGACCTTACGGATTTCTAGCTTGTTGTCCGCGCTCTTGACCCAGACCTGACTTTGCTCCCGTAGTGCACGGCGGGGCAAGCTAAGCACGTGGTCGACCCCCGGGCCTTCGATATCGACGGTGACAAAAGCGCCCAGCAAGAGGGGCATGGTAGAGCCTGCGTCCTTGCCCCTGGTACCCAAAGGCGAATCCACATTGATTAGCACCCGGGCCATCTTGCCTTTCGGATCCAGATCGCCCAGCAGCTCAAATACGCGGCCGTCTCGCTTAATCTGCAGGCTCGCGCCCGCCTGATGAATGACCAGCGCCTCGGAGCCCGGCTCGTTTTCGGCCACCCCCACCCCCGGGATGCGAATCCAGCCCAGCCGATCGACCGGCACCGAGGCCCGCACCCAGTAAGCATCCGTGCCCACCAAGGTAGCAATGCGAGTGTTGCCGGCAACTACCTGACCCACATCGACGAACTCTTCTGAAACCATGCAATTGAAAGGCGCCTGGATGGCTGCTCGCGAGCGCCGAATCCGGGCCTGCTCCATGGCGCTTTCGGCCGAGGCCAACAAGGCATTGGCGTTTTCCAGCTGAATTTCGCGCAAGGCCAGCTTACGACCCTCTTCGGTAGGCTTGACCTCATCGGCAATCAACTTCCACTCCCGGGTGGCCACTTCCTTCAGGCCCCGTTCCCGGGCCAGCTCCATTTTGGCTTGCACCACCCGGGCCTGTTGCTGTTTCAAGGCCAGGTCATAGTCGCGCGGATCCATGCGCACCAGCACCTCGCCCTTGCGAAAACGCCCGCCCGGAATCAATTTGGGACTTTGGTAGACGATACGCCCCGTCACTTCGGGAAAAATCGTCACGGTACGTGC
>JAUVBB010000020.1 GCA_030591445.1 Deltaproteobacteria bacterium
GAATTCATCGAGGCCCGAAATGCTCCGTAAGTCATTTCGCCAAAGAGGCCGGATATATGACTGCTACCATTTTTTTGCCAAACAGGTCATTTTTCCCTTGCGAAAGGAGCGGGTCCATATATGACGGGGTTTTTCTTCAGGGATGACTACTTTTTTCTGATGACAAAAGGTATTTTTCGGCTCACTCGATCAGGGCCGCGGCGCTGGCCTTTTCTTGGTATTTGATGAAAGCCGGGATGGCCACCGCGGCTAGAATGCCGATTACGGCCGGGTTGGCGTAAACCGCGGTCAGCAGGGTGCTCTTGTGGGAGTCAGAAGAATTGGAGGCAAAGTAAATCCCTTCGGGGAGATTGGTCATTACCTGGGCCATGGCATGGCCTTGTTCCGGCAGCAAGGATTGCCATAAACCAATCGAGGCGGCGGCTTCGGGAAAGCGCTTGCCAATCCCGGTCAGAAAACCGCCGAGCTTGCCCATGAACTTGTCGGACATAAATACCAAGGCATTGCCTTGGCTAGGCAAGCCGGTGGTCGCTTGCGCAAATGCCGCCGTCTTGCCCAGGGATTTCTCGCCGGCCTTCATCTCGTCTAGGAAGGCGCGGGTGGTGGCCAGATATACCCGCCCAGTCTTGATGTCTTTGGCCAACACCGGCTGGTAGGCACTCAAATCGCCGGGTATCGGCAAGGTAACCGAGATGGTGTGGAAACGGTCGTCCTTCTTGACCGCGACCATGGGCAAAGCGCCGACTTTTTCAATCAGCTCGTCGAAGACAAAACCAATTTCGTCTATGGCAAACACCAGTTCGGTGAAGGGAAAATCAAAAACGTCGCCCGGCAAATGAATGATCTTGCTGCCGTCGACTCGCACTACCCCGACCATGCGGGTGTCCATGGCCTCGATCACCTTGCGAATGGTGAGGTTGAAACCGGGAATCGGCTCGTCAAGTCGAGCCAGAATCTCATCGGCCTCGACGCCCATCACATCGCGCATCATCGAGCTTGCGACCTCAAATACCGCCCGGCCATTGAAATCTTTTTCGAATGCCAGATCGGCATCGGCCGGCGCCCAAACCGGTACCTCGAAGGCATGCGGCGCGCCGCCAGTTGCTTTCATGAAACCCTTACGGGGCCCTTGGTAAAGCAAGAAGGCTTTGTTATGAAACAGCTTACCCTGTTGGTACGATGACAAGCCTACACTCTGAAGCTCTTGGAAACCCATTTTGGCAAACAAAGCCTTGAAATCGATTTTGCTCAGTTGCTCGTCTTTTTCCAAAGCGGCAATCTGCTTGATTATCTCATCGGCGAATACGGCCAGCTTCTCGAAATCGCCGGCAATATCCGCGTAGACAAAGACTGTCCCGCCCAAGTCTAAATGCTTGGCTGTCTTTTCAAAATGTACCGAACGGTTCTGTTTTGACACCAACTGATTGCCGGCACAGCCGCTAAGCAATGCCACACAAGCCAAGGACAACAATATGCGCGATCGTCTCATGATAAGTCTCCTCCCCCGGTCGGTAGAAATTATTTCCTGCTTGCCTGGTTGATTCCCGCTCCTTGTACCCGGATGAACCCGGCAGGTCAAGCCAAGGCGGAAATCTTTGTGAAATTTGCAAACAAACCGTAAAATTGAAGTTCTATGGCAGAATACGAAGACAAAGATACCAAGATCCCCAAAGATCAGGAAACCGATATCGGGGCGACCGATGCCGGCGGCGCCACCAGGGCAGACACCCATGAATCCTTGGGCGATGAGCCCGATGCCGAAGAACCCCCTGGCGAGTCTGAGCAACAGAAATTCGCGGCGGGGACCAAGGTCGGCCGCTATCTGATTCTGGAGCAGCTCGGCCACGGCGGTATGGGTGTTGTCTTCAAGGCCTACGACCCCGAACTTGATCGAAACATTGCCCTGAAACTACTGCGCGTGCGCCGCAATAGCGAAAGCAAGGCCAATCGGGCGCGCAGTAGGCTGCTGCGCGAGGCCAAGGCGCTGGCCCAGCTATCCCATCCCAATGTGGTGGCTGCTTACGATGTCGGCACCATGGGCAACGACGTCTTCATCGCCATGGAGTTAATCGAGGGCCTGACCTTACAGCAATGGCTCCGGCACCAGCCCCGAACCTGGCAAGACATTGTCGCGGTGATGGTGGCCGCCGGCCGAGGCATAGCCGCCGCCCACCGGGCGGGTCTGATCCATCGTGACATCAAACCGGACAATATCGTCATTGGGAATGACCAGCGCGTGCGCGTGCTGGATTTTGGTCTGGCCCGGGCTTCGGCCCAGGATGAAATAAACGAAGCGGTCGAAGACCAGCAAGAGACCAAAGAACAAAACCCAGCACTTTCCCCCACTGTCGGTGGTGAGATTCTCAGCGTATCGAGTGGCCTGCACACTCCCATCACCATGGCGGGGGTGGTGGTGGGTACCCCCGGATACATGGCTCCAGAACAATATCTGGGCATGAAGCTGGACGAAAAAACCGACCAGTACAGTTTTTGCGTAACTTTGTTCGAAGCCCTCTATAAAGTCCGACCGCACAGCGGCAGCTCCTACCGAAACATAAAAAACAAAGTCCTCACCCAGGAAGTAGCGCCGGCCCCGCCGGGGGCAAAGGTACCGTCTTGGCTCCGCCGCATTTTGCTGCGCGGGCTTAGCCGAGAGAGCAGTCTGCGTTATTGCTCCATGGAGGTCTTGCTGGACCAGTTATGCCAAGACCCGTACCGGCTCTGGCGCCGGCTCGGCGTGCTTACGGCAATTGTATTTCTGGTGGTGGCCAGTTTTTCCGCCGCGGCCATTTGGCAGGCGCATCAGCAGGCCTTGTGCCAGGGATCTGAAAAACAACTGCGGGGAAGCTGGGATGAAAATCTGCGGGAGAAGACGCGGCAGCGCTTTTTGGCCACCGGCAAACCCCACGCCCAAGACACCTTCGACCGGGTGAGCAGTTTGCTTGATCAATACGCCCTAGGCTGGGCCGCCATGCAAACCGAGGCCTGCGAGGCAACCCAGGTACTGGGCACCCAGTCGGAGAAACTACTGGATCTGCGCATGGCCTGTCTGCAACGGCGATTGAGCGAACTGTCCTCCCTGACCCATCTCTTTGCCAAAGAATCGGATAGCGAAATCCTGGACAAAGCGGTCCAAGCCAGCCTGGCTTTGACCCGGCTGCGGCGTTGCGCCGATCAAAAAGCACTGCTGGCCGCCTATCCTCCTCCCGACAATCCGAACATCCAAAGACAATTAACCACCCTGCGCGCCCAACTAAATGAAGCCCGGGCGCTAAAGAACGCCGGCAAATACCAAGAAGGTCTGGCCATTGTCAGCACGGTAGAAGAAGCCGCCCGGGATCTGGATTATCCCCCTCTGCACGCAAAATCGCTTTATCTGCTCGGCGAACTGCAAGTTCACACCGGGGCGGCCGCGGCTGCCGAGATCAGCATCCGGCAGAGCATCGTGACTGCCACCCGGGCCAGAGACTATCGGGTCTTTGCCTCCGCGCTCAACAGCCTGGTTTTCATAGTCGGCTATCTGCAAGCACGCTACGATGAAGCCCTCACCCTCGAGACCATTATCGAAGCCGCCCGGCAAGGTCTTACCAATCCCCAAGAAATCCACGCTCGCTCGCTAAACAATCTGGGCACCATATACGCAAAAAAAGGCGAAACCCAGAAAGCCGTAGAATACCTGGAGCAAGCTCGCAAGCTATGGGAAAAATCTCTCGGCCCCGACCATCCCCAACTGGCCTACTCCCTGATTAACCTGGGCAATGTTGTCGGTGACCTGGGTGAAAACGAAAAAGGCATTTCCTATTACCAGCGCGCCCAGGAAATTCTCGCCAGCAAGCTTGGCGCCGAACACCCGCTGGTCACTGTCCCTCTGAACAACCTCGGTGCCACCTATGCCATTCTCGGACAAACAGAAAAAGCCTCCCGCTGCTTCCGCAGGGCCCTGAGCATCAAAGAGAAAATACTGGGTGCCAGCCACCCCGAACTGGCCTTTCCCTTGACCGGACTAGGCTTCTTACTGATCAACAAGAATCAGGCCCAAGAGGCCCTCCCCTATCTCGAACGGGCCCTGTCCATTCGCAACTCCCATGCCGGTGATCCCGGCGACCTTGGCGAAACCAAGTTTGCCCTGGCCAGAACCCTTTGGTCCATCGGCCACGAGCGCAAACGCGCTATCCAACTAGCCCGCCAAGCCCAAAAGAATTTTGCCCAAGCCGGTGCATTCAGAGATGCAGAGCGGAAACGGGTAGGATCTTGGCTCAAGAAACCAATGTAAGAATCCAGCCACATTATCCCACAAGTACTGTATTCTTTTAGAAAAACTGTATTCCCGAGGCAACAACCAGGCCCATCTGCATAAGCATATAAAAAAACAGAACTATTTAAACCAACCTTGCAATTTGTTTACATAAACGTAGCCTTAGCATTGTATATCCCAACAGGCACTCATTATTCCTCTTTTGTAATTTACCTTTTTTTACAGTAACTTGACCACGTTTATTCTTCCTCTTGTTCCTTGGCATAAATCATGCTTAAATACTGCGCAATTGAACAATTTAATCGTTGTTTTATTTCTAACAGGGAGAATACCAGATGATTAGACGACTTTTATGCGTAACCGCCCTAACCGCTTTTGCAATGGGCAGCATGGCTGCTAATAGCTATGCCGCTGACGATGTTCGGGTATTGGTAAAGGCCAAGGCCGGCCATCATGGAAACATGAAAAGCATGGCCAAAAGCGCCGGCTGGAAGATTCATCACGACCTTGACCGGATCGACACAATAGCCATCACTGTACCGGCAAAGGCTCTTAATGGGCTGCGGAACAATCCAAATGTGGAATATGTGGAAGAAGACGTCAGGCGCTATCCCTCCAGCCAGACGACTCCTTGGGGTATTGATCAGGTCCAGGCGCGTTCGGTCTGGGACCCCGATCTAGACGGTCAGATTGACGCCGGTGCCGCGACTGGCGCCGGCATCATGGTCTGCATCATCGACTCCGGTTTGTATGTCGGTCACGAAGACATGGCCGAGGTCGACATCATCGGTGGTTATCCTGCTGGCTGGAATTCCGACCTCTGTGGCCATGGTACCCATGTGGCCGGCACCATCACCGCGGCCAATAACGGGCTAGGCGTGGTTGGCGTCTCCCCCGGTAAGGCTTCCCTTTATATTTTCAAGGTCTTCGGCGACGACTGTGGCTGGGCCTATTCCTCCACCCTCGCTTCGGCCGCATACCACTGCGCCGACCAAGGGGCAGATGTCATCAGCATGAGCTTGGGCGGAACCCGAAGTAACCGCACCGAGCAAAAGGCCTTCGACGCCTTGTACGGCCAGGGAATCCTGTCTATTGCCGCGGCCGGTAACGATGGCAACACCGCCATGAGCTATCCTGCTTCCTACGACTCCGTAGTCTCAGTGGCAGCCACCGATTCAGACAATGTTGTTGCTGATTTTTCCCAGCAAAACTCCGCGGTCGAAATCTCGGCCCCGGGCGTGAACGTGCTGAGCACCGTGCCCTTTAATTCCACCAACGATCTAACCGTCGACGGCGTGGTCTACGATGCCGAACATATCGATTTTGCCGGCATGGGAAGCGCCGCCGGCGCCTTGGTCGATGGCGGGCTGTGCGATGGCACGGGTAGCTGGAGCGGACAAGTAGTCCTTTGCGAACGTGGCGAAATCAGCTTCTACGACAAGTACATGAATGTACTCAACAGCGGTGGTAATGCCGCCATTATCTATAACAATTTGCCAGGCAACTTCCTTGGTACCTTGGGCGAAACGGTAAGCTCGGACATGATCGCCTTGAGCCTCAGCCAAGAAGACGGCCAATACCTAGTGGCCAACAAGCTGGGCGTCAATGCCGACCTGTACAGCAACACCGTAGTCCCGGCCAGCGGCTATGAATCCTGGAACGGCACCTCCATGGCTACCCCGCATGTATCCGGCGTCGCCGCCGTATTGTGGAGCTCGAACCCTTCCTTGACCAATGACGACATTCGCAATGCTATGACCGCCACCGCCTTGGATCTGGGCGCAACCGGCAGAGACAACGCCTACGGCTTCGGCCTGGTGCAAGCCAAGGACGCCTTAGACTCTCTGGGCAGTGGTCCAGTCGAGCCTGAGTGCACCGTCGATGGCGACTGCGCGACCGGGATTTGCTGCTTCGAGTCCTGCGTGCTTCCCACCTGTTCGGCTGACAACGAATGCGACGATGGCGATGAATGCACCATCGATACTTGCACCAACGCCAACACCTGTGGCGCCCAATGCGAAAGTATCTTTTCCGACGTTTTATGCCCCGGCCCCGACCCCGATGATCCCTTCTGCGGCGACGGCACCTGTGATGGCGCAAACTTCGGTGAGACTTGCAAAACCTGCAGTGCCGATTGCCCGAAGATCAGGGGTTCCTGCTGCGGCGATCTGGTTTGCGGAAAATTCGAATCCGAAACCACCTGCCCGATTGACTGCCTATAATATTCTGATTGACCCTGCCTAATTGACTGTCCCCCGGGGGGGGGCCTAGTCGCCCTCGGCTTCTGGGGGAGAAATCCGCTTGGAATACTCATCCACGCTTGCCTGCACCAAGGTCTGAAACTTAGCTACTTCCAACGGCTTGGTGACAAAATAATCGACCAGCTCGCGGTTTACTACCTCGGTGGCAACATCCAAACTTTCGGAACCGGTAACCATTATGGCAATGATTTCCGGCCATTCCTTTCGTACCAGGCCCAGCAATTCGATGCCATCCATATCCGGCATCTGCTGATCGCAGACCAATACGGCAACTTCGTGCTCCCGCAGCAAAGAAATGGCTTCTTCCGGATGGGTAGTCGACAAAACAGTGAGGCTGGAATCCCGGCCCAGGACCTTGGCCATCAAAGCCACTATGTCGGGATCGTCGTCTACTATCAAAACCTTACGCGATGGGCCCTGCCAGCGATATTGCACCAGCACCTCCGAACTTGTCTGATAGATCACTTATACCTCCAAGGATTCAACAACGCCGTTCAATTGTCAAGCAACTAGCATGCCATTTTTCGGGCATGTCTCTTTGCCAGCAATTTCCAGCCATTGCCAAAAAAATGAAGATCAGGCTTTCTTGTCAATTGATAAGACTTAGTAATAGTTGTTGCCAAGATTCACCAATTTCGCTCAAAACCATGACTGGCACAAAATGCAATTGCTTGCTAATAGTACCTTCGAGGAGGAGAGAAGCATGAAAACCATTATCGAACCGTTCAAGATCAAGTGTGTCGAACCCATTCGCATGTCCAACCGCGAAGAACGCAGAAAGCACCTAGAGGCCGCCCATTTCAACTTGTTCACCCTGCAATCCCGGCACGTGATCATTGATTTGCTTACCGACAGCGGCACCTCGGCCATGAGCGCCGAGCAATGGTCGGGCATAATGCGGGGCGATGAATCCTATGCCGGCAGCCCCAGCTTTTTCACCTTTGAGAAAAAGGTGCGGGATATCTTCGGCTTCAAGCATGTGATTCCCACCCACCAGGGTCGCGCAGCCGAGCGCATCCTGTTTTCGGTGGCGGTCAAACCGGGTATGGTCATTCCCAACAACAACCATTTTGACACCACCCGCGCCAACATCGAGTTCCAACAAGCCGAGGCGCGAGACCTGGTCATCGCCGAGGGTAGCGTTCCCGACCTGGATCACCCATTCAAGGGCAATATGGATCTGGCCCTACTCGAAGCCACCATCGCCGAGCACGGCCGCGAACAAATCCCGATGGTCATGCTTACCATCACCAATAACTCTGGCGGCGGTCAGCCGGTCAGCATGGAAAACATCCGGGAAGTGTCACGCATCTGCCGACAGAACCAAATCCCGTTCTTCCTCGATGCTTGCCGTTTTGCCGAAAATGCCTATTTCATCAAGCTACGCGAAGAAGGCTACGCCGAGAAAACACCGTTGGAGATAGCCCGCGAGATGTTTTCCCATGCCGATGGCTGCACCATGAGCGCCAAAAAAGATGCCTTGGTCAATATCGGCGGCTTTTTATCCCTCAACGACGATAAGCTGGCCGAAGAGGCTCGCAACCTGCTGATTCTCACCGAGGGTTTCCCCACCTACGGCGGCCTGGCCGGGCGTGATCTGGAAGCCATCGCGCAAGGCCTTTCGGAAGTGCTGCACGAAGACTACCTCGAGTATCGATTGGCCTCAATTCGCTACCTAGGCGAGCACCTCAACGAGTTGGGAGTGCCCACGGTAAAACCCCCGGGCGGCCACGCCATCTTCATCGACGCCCGCTCTTTTCTCAAACACATTCCGCGGGAACAATTCCCCGGCCAAGCCCTGTGCTGCGCATTGTACGAAGAGGGTGGCATCCGAGCCGTGGAAATCGGCTCGGTGATGTTTGGCCGATTTGACCCGAAAATCGGCCAGGAACTGCCCGCCCCCATGGATCTGGTTCGCCTGGCCATTCCGCGCCGGGTTTACACCCAAAGCCACATTGACTACGTGATCGAGATCTTTGCCGATCTGGTTCAAGGACGCCGAAAAATCCGCGGCCTGGCCTTTACCTACCAGGCCCCTTTCCTTCGTCACTTTACCGCTCGTTTTGAGGAGGTATGACCATGGCCGAATGCGTAATCAAACTTTCCGAGAAACAACTCCAGTGGCTCGATGCTATTTTGATGGATGACGATCAGAAAGACGCTTTGTTGTTTCTAAACGAAGTCGTCAAGGCACAACTCCGGGACCAAAAACAGGTAAAATGCGGCCCAAAACTTCTCGACACCTGATGCAATCGGGCCCACTTTTTATTCGGGTACCGTTTCTTCCGTATTTTCGTCCTCTTTCCTCTTGGCCGAGCTTTTCTTACTGCGCTTGAAGATACCAAGCGGCACGAAGAACTCACGGTGGGCCTTGGGCAAGCCATGCAACTTCTCGATTAGCTTTTCCTTGCGCAGAAAAAAGACTTCTCTTTTTCCTTCTTCTTCATTCTCGACTTTCAGGCTCAATTCTCCCGTGACCGGAGTATGGGCGTCGATCTCGCGAATGATCGGAGTCAGGTAGGCTATCAGCCTTTTGACAACCTCGGGCGCCATCAGATCGTCAATGGCGTCCTTGCCGTCAATGGCGATACTGCTAAGATCGGACCGGAATTGGTATAGCTCTTCGATGCGCTCAGACAAGTGTCGCCAAAATTGCAGCAGGATTGCTTTGTGCTCCTGGGATACCAATTCATCCGGCACCACATGGGCCTTGCCTTCGGCGTCGACCCGCAGCACATTGACCTTGTTTTCGGCTTTGCTGATACGAGCGATCATGCCCTCGACCCCATCACCGGTGCGCGTGGCCAGGCGATACTCGCCCGCCTCCATCGAATCCGACACGCCGGTCAGCAGCGCGTCATCAATGCGGATGGTCTCTAACACCGGCTCCTTGCGCAGCCAGGCTTGTTTGGTACCCATGGGCATCTCGACCTTGCCGGCCATCAAGTCAGCGAAACGCTTCGGCTCTGCGAAAAAGTTGGTAGCCGCGGCATCCAAAAGATAGGTGCAGCGGATTCCGGTTGCATCCAGGACATCGGCATGCGCCTTGTAGATCGACTGCTCCAGCACGCAACGCATCATGCTCTCTCGAACGGGCAAACCGCTTTCCATAAAGAATTCCGCCATGGCCCGCAAGGACATTTCCGCCATCTGGCCAATGCGCGCCTGGGTCGCCATAACAATTTGTTCCACCCCGGCAGACATCCGCGCCCGGCCGGCTTGCGCTTGTTGGTCAAGCTGCTGGAGCAGAATTTGGCCCATATTGGATAAAAGATCGTCCTGACTACGGCGAGATACCCTGCCCTGGATGGTCTCTTGCACAGCGTGCTGGAATTGTTCGATGTCTTCATTGGCTTCATGCAGACGCTTGTTCTCGGCTAACATGGCCGCCTGAGAGTCTTCTATCTGCTTGTGTATTTTCAAAACCGCCACCGACACTTCCACCACCCTGCGCAGCAAATCCAGGGCATCTTTCTGACACTGCGCCTCGGTTAAGTCCCCGTATAAAAATACCATATTGTCACCTCAGTAAAAGTTTTGGGTGTTCCAATACATGGACACACAATCTCATTTCTTCACCCGCGGGCAAGCAACACCCTTCATACCCTGTATATTAGCAGAAAATCACTCGGGAATGGAGAGTGCTACTTGAATCTTGTCAATCTTCCTGCTACGGGTGATCAGATGGAGACAATATTTATTGGATTGGCGGGCGTCGTTTTAGCAGCGATTTTGTTGTTTCTCTGGCTACGGCAGCGCGCCCGGGCAAGCTCCCAAAGCCTAAGCCAAGAGCCAGCCCCCGCGGCCACGCCGCCGCCTCCAGAGCCAGAAGAGACAAAAGAAGCTAGCGAACCGGAAGTGCCGGTGGAAGTACGGGCGGCATTGATGGTGCGCCAGGCGCATGAACTGACCCGTTATCTTGGGCTGGAAGCCCGGATTGGCGAGGGATCATCCGCGTTATACCGGGTGACGGTAGATCTGGAAAACGACTCGGATCTACTCGCCGCCGAGAAAGCCAAAAATAGCCAATATGACTGTGTCCAACAATTGACCATTGAGGGTGACCAAGCCGTGTTTCTGCTGCACGCGCGAAAAAACGCCCCGCCCCTGCCCCAATAGTCCCCTAATGATGATGGCCGCTTTTGCCGGGGCCCAAATAGTTTACCCGGAAATTCTCGATTGCCTGCCGCAAGCTCTCGACGCGTGACAAGTCAGCCGCTTGCTTGTTTTTCATGGCCGCCACCGCCACCTGATGGGCCAAGGCAAGCTGCTGTAAATAGGGCTGGTATTGCTTCGATTTCGGGTCGCTCACCACCTTGATGCGCTGATGCATGAAGTATTGACTGATGATTTGCTGGATTTTTTCGGCGTGCAACTCTTTGTTGTGCACCCAGCGCGCAATCTGATGCAGGTCCTTTTGCTTGGCCTTGCTCAAGCGCTTGATTTCACGAACTGATTTCTCAATGGTTTGACGATGCTCCGCCATCATGTCGAATCGCATCTCATCACCGTAAATACCACAAGGAATCTCACAATGGGCCCGGGCTTGGCCCACGCCTAGCAAAACCGTGCTCAAAACCGTCAGCAATAGAATTTTCTTCATGATTTTATCCTCCCTGGTCGCAATTGGCTGCTATTTACCACTGCTAGCAAACTGTACTGCTTTTTCACGCTGTCAAGCTCTGCCTAGCGCTTCTACGCACTACCGCCACCCAAATTTCGCAGGGTAATTTTCTATAAAACTGTAAAAACAGTCAGTTAGCCAGCTCTTTGGTTTGGAACAGCTCTTGCAACAATAGCTTCCAAGAGAGGAAACACCATGATCCGCAGAGCCAGAAAGGTAGTTATTCGCTCCGAGAACGACATGCGTATTGCCTGCTATGTGCTTGGGCCCCGAAAAGCCCGTACCGCCATCTTGAGTTCGGGAATTGGCTGCGGCCCCGTTTTTTTAAACAAGGTTGCCCGAGAACTGGCCAAAGATCATCGGGTGGTATATTGGGATTACCGCGGGCACGGACGCAGCGATCCGGCCCCCGCCGGTTCGGGCTATCGTATCTCCGACCATGCCCGCGACCTGGCCGCGGTGGTGCAAAGATTTTCTCCCCGTCGCCGTCCCATCCTGCTGGGTTTTTCCATGGGAGTGCAGGTGCAGGTGGAATGGATTCGCAAGCACCCCGATCGGGCCCAGGCTCATATTTTCTTGCTGGGCTTGCCCCGCAACCCATTACATAGGACCGTGCTGTTTCGGCAAAATGCCGCCCGGGCCGCCTACCATTTTGCCCGCGCCGCCCGCCCGCTTTTGCTTTTTGCCCAACCGGCCTTTCGCCTGGCCTTGCGGACACCGCTCACTTATCTGTTAGCCCGTAGCGGCGGCGTGGTTAGCCCAAAGTGTTCCCAGCGAGATTTTCTGGAATTCGTCCATTTCGCTACCAGTGTGCCCCTCGACGCCTACCTGGAATGTTCCGCCGGGCTGTTCGAACACGACGGCAGTGACGTCTTTTCCCATATTGAACAACCGGTTCTTATGCTGGCCGGGCAAAATGATGTCTTGGTTAATATGGACGAATGTAAACGTTTTGCGCGCAAACTACCCAAGGGCCGTTTTCGCATGATTCCCAAGGGCAGCCACGCCGGTTCCATCGAACGAGGCGGTTTCGTTGCTCGCCATGTTCGAAAATTCTTAAGCGATCCTTCCACCGATCTTTGCCAGGCCGCCTGATTATGATATGGGCAGATCCATGGATACTCCGCCCGAGAAGGTCTGTGATTCTTTGCCCGCTCCGCGTTTCGACTTACGGGAGTTCGGTGGCTCGCTAGGCGATCTAGGCACCCTGCTGCCCATTGCCATCGGCATGATCCTGCTCAATGGCCTCGACGGTACCGCCGTTTTTCTGGGTATCGGGCTGTTCTACGTTTTGGCCGGCCTATATTTTGGCATCACGGTGCCGGTACAGCCCATGAAAGTCATCGGGGCCTATGCCATCGCCCAGTCCTTGAGCCCCGTTCAAATTTCGGCGGCCGGCCTTTGGATGGCATTGATTCTTCTGGTTTTGGCCGCCACCGGAACCATCACCATGGTCGGCAAGCTGGTACCTCGCTCTACCGTGCGTGGGGTACAGCTAACAACTGGCGTTTTGCTCATGACCCAGGGGCTGCGTTTCGTCCTGGGCGAGACCAGCTTGCAGAAAATTCATGGCGCCACCGAGCCTTTTCTCTCGGTGTCGGCCATCGGCCCGGTGCCGCTAGGCATCGTTCTTGGCTTGGCCAGCATGTTGTTGATTCTGCTCTTGCTGGCCAACCGGCGGGTGCCGGCAACCTTGGTCATGCTAGCCGCCGGCTTGGTCGTCGGTCTTTCCCTGGGCGGCCACCGGAATCTTGCCGATTTTCATTTTGGCTTTCACCTGCCCGAGTTGCTCCCCTATGGTTGGCCGGATATGAGCGTCTTGTTGGTGGCCTTGACCGCACTGGCCTTACCCCAATTGCCCATGACCATTGGCAACGCGGTGGTGGCCCAGGCCGATCTTACCAAAGAGTACTTTGGCCAATGTGCGGCCGATCGGTCTAGCTTTCGCGCCTTGGCCGTCTCGATGGGATTGGCCAATCTCTTCGCCGCCTTGATAGGCGCCATGCCTATGTGTCACGGGTCTGGCGGTTTGGCTGCTCACTACCGCTTCGGTTCCCGCACCTTTGGCTCAAACTTGATGATCGGCGCTTTTTTCCTGCTAATTGCTCTTTTCATCGGCGATCGTGCGGTTCATCTCTTGAGCCTTTTGCCCCTGTCCATGCTGGGCGCTCTGCTCATATTCACCGGCGCGGAGTTGGGCTTGACCATGTTGGATCTCAACAATCGCAAGGATGGTTTCGTAGTCATCATCATGCTCGGCACCTCCCTAGTAACCAACCTGGCAGTGGGATTTTTGGCCGGCTTTGTCCTGGCCATGGCCTTTAAGTCGAAGCGACTAGAGATTTAGCGCTTTGGTCTTATTCCGAGCCAAACCGCTCTGCACTTCGAGCACATCCGGATGGTCGGGCCCGAGTTTCTTTACCAGAATCTGCAGTGACTGCTGATAATAGCCACTTGCTTCTCGATATTTTCCCTGCTCATGGAGCAAATTGGCCATATTGTAAACCATGCGACCCACGCGAGGACTGTCGGCACCGTATGTCTTTCGAAATCCATTGATTGTTTTTTCGATCAAAACTCTGGCCTCATCGAATCGCTTCAGCTCAGTCAAGATCACGCCGATATTGCCCTGCGAGCCCAAAACGCGCGGGTGGTCGGGGCCCAATATCTTCTCCCTAATGTCGTTCGCTTGTTGAAAGTAATCCAATGATTTCTCAATATCTTTCTGTTGGTGACTAATGATTCCCAAACTGTTGTAGTACCTGCCCAGGCTCAGGTGTTGCGGTCCGGAAACATTTTTGAGCATAGCAATTGCCTCCAAAAACATCTTTTGAGCCAGCTTGGTTTTGCCCAAGCGGGAATTTGCCAATGCCATGTTACCAGTTACAAATGCGAGATTCTCACTCTCCTTGCCATATACTTTGCGCCAAATTAATCGAGCACGCTCAAAGCTCAGCAGAGCCTTTTGGTACTTTTCCTTATCCACCAAAAGCATGCCCAGACTGTTTAGGGTGAGCCCGACGTCGGGATGATCCGAACCTAGCTCGGTTTCCTGGTTTTGCAAAATACGTCGATAAATCGCCTGTGCTTTTTCCAATTGTCCCAACTCACTTAAGGTATTGCCCAGACTTCGCAGCTCTCGGTTCAGGAGAAGACTGTGATCACCATCTAGCTTTTCTATCAAGCGCACTGCACTTTGGTAGTGGGTTTTGGCAAGTTCATACTTTCCTTTCCCATAAGCCGTCATTCCCAGTGCGTTTTCGAATAGGCTGTGGATCTCGGGCCTGTTCTTGACCCTCTCCAGTTGGGCCTGGCCCACCGCCGCCAACACCTGGGCCTCGGAAAATCGCGCCTGCTTACCCCCGACAAGCTCCATCATCGCAATGGTGGCCTGGATCATCAAAGCATCATTTCGGGCCCGGCCGCCAAAATAAGCGGCCTGCCGCAGGCTTTCTTCGGCTTTCGTTTTTTGACCCACGAATCCTTGCAAGGTACCAGCGAGAAACTCCGATTCGGCGCTCAGAGGCGCAAAATCCAAGGCGCGGGCAGCACCTGCAATCTGACTCGCTTTGACCAAAGCCTCTTTATATTTGCCGGCAAGCATCAGGGCATTGGCGGCAATGAAACGTTTGCGCAAACTTTCAATTCTTTCTCGCGCCTTTGGATCGGCAGGCAGCGGCACCTTGGCGGTCAGGGATTCGGTATCGGCGCAAGTATCGATGCGCCTGAGGGCGCTCATGGCCTGCACCGCCCGGTCGACCATTTCGCCGTCGGCGTGATTGGCAAAGAGTTCTATCTGGGCTTGTAGTTCGGCCAAACGTTGTTCCAAACACTGCATGCGCAAATCCAGCATATGCTCGGACTGCGCACCGCTGAGGTGGGTTGCCTCACAAGCCTCGGTGCGCATTTTCACCCAGGCGCTTGCTTGCTGCGCTATCAAACTTTGCACCCGGCGGCTGGTGTCCTTCGCGTAATGTCGACCGGAAGCAACAAACGATTTCTCCAAGGCTTGTTCCTGCTTCTGGTTCCAGACCTTGGCGCTTTGCGCCGAGGCGCCCTGGCAAAGTCTTTGCTTACGGGCCGAGATAGCCGCCGCCGCCCCAAAACCAAAAGTGAGTATCAACAAGGCCGCCACTGCCATGATGATTCTCTTTTTGCGGGCTTGCGGATCCCGGGACAAATCGGCCAGCAGGGAATCCATATTGGCATAGCGATCGTCTTTGAGCAGCGACAAGCCACGCATGACGATATGGCGCAATTGTTTGGGCACCGGCACCTGCGCCGGGGGCCGGACCGCCTCGGTGGTGATCTTCTTCTTCATCTCCTGGAAGCTACGGGCACGGTACGGTTTCTGCTCAAAGAGCACTTCGTACAGCGTGATGCAGAAGCTATACTGGTCGGACTGCTCATCGAGATCGGCGCCCAGGTATTGTTCGGGCGCCATATAGCCCGGGGTGCCCATGACCGCGCCGGCCAAAGTCATGGACTTGTTCAACCAGGCACCGCTGGTGGACATTTCACTGCTCTCGGGACTTTCGGCATCGACCGGGGGGGAGGCCGTTGCTGACGCAACGGCAGCGGCGGTATTGGCCACCCGGGCCAGACCAAAATCCAAGACCCGCACCCGCCCGTCGTCACCCACCAGGATGTTGTCGGGCTTGATATCCCGGTGAATCAAGCCCGCCTGGTGCGCGGCCGCGATGCCACGGCCGGCTGCTATCATCACTTTCAGCTTTTGCTTCAGGCTGGGCTGAATTTCATTAAGCCATTTTCGCAAGGACCTGCCTTCGACCAATTCCATAGCCACGAAGACTTCTTCGCCCACCGTGCCCACGTCGAAGGCCGATACCACATTGGGATGGGATAGCCGAGCCAGAGCCTGGGCCTCGCGCAGCAAGCGATCGCGCGCGCGGGTACCGGCTGTCTCGCTATCGCTTTTGACCCGCAAGAGCTTCAGCGCCACCCGCCGGTCCAACTCGGGGTCGTAGGCCTTATACACCACCCCCATGCCCCCGCGCCCAATCGCACTGAGGATCATATACCGGCCAACATAGGTGCCGGGCGAAAACTCGGCCGCCTCCGCCCCGCTCGCCCCGTCATCAGCCACCGAGCCGATGGTATCTTCTTCGGTTTCGAAACCCTCCGCCATGGTGGCGGCAGATTCTTTCGCTTTGTCTGCCGTCATTTCCGCCTCTGGGCCAACCAGGCCTCGGCTTCTTGCCTATACTTTATCCAAATGGCAGCATCGATTTGGCTCCAGGCTTCTTTCGCCTCGATAGCCAAGGCCAGGGCCCGATCTCGTTCTTGTCCCGCCTGCCATAAAGTCTTGGCCAACAAAAACCGCGTCATGGCCAAGCTGGCCGGATTGACCTTGGTCTCCTGGCGGATGGCCAGGGCGCGCTCCAGCTTTTGCCGGGCCGGTTTCAGTCGATTCTGCCCCAGGTAGTACTCACCCTGATCGCTAAGTGCAAAGGCCACATCCGGATGCCTCGCACCCAAGGTTTTTTCCAGCCCCCGCTGAGCCCGATCGAAGTTTTTCTCTGCTTGTCGATGACGACCCAGACTAGCCAATAAATTGGCCAGGTTGTGAATGGTGCGGTATAGACGCGGATGCTCTTCGCCAACCGTCTTTTGCAGAATGGCAATGTTGCGCTTGAAGTAGCCCAAGGCCTGTTCCAGTTCACCCATCTGCATACTGACTACACCCATATTGTTGAGCACCCGAGCCTCACTATTGCTTCCTTCGCCTAATAGTGTCTGATGAATAGCGAGTGTTCTTTCGAGATAGGCCATCGCCTGGGGGTAGTGCTTACTGGAACTCTCCGTGATACCCAAATTGTTCAGCACCCTGGCAATATCCTGGCTATTGGCCGGCAAGATTTCCTCTTGTATGGACAGAGCTCTTTCAAAATAATTCCTGGCCTCAGACAACTGGCCGGCTTTACGCGCGCACATGCCCAGATTTACCAATATCTTAGACACGCGCAGGCTCTGCTTCCCGTGTGACTTTTCCCAAATTTTTTCTGCCTTTTTGAGTATCTGCTGGGCTTGCTCGATTTTCCCTTGATCCAACAAGGCCATGCCTAAGCTATTGAGAGAATCGGCTACCAATGGATGATCTTTTCCCAAATCTCTTTGCCGAATAGCCAGGGCTCGCTCGATGTAGCGCATGGCCTGCTGAAGTTTTCCTTGGTCGCCAACGGTATTGGCCAAGTAAATGAGGGCAGCAGTAACGCGGATGTCGTCCTTGCCGAAGAGTTCTTCTCTGATGGCCAAGACCTGCTGAAATAGTTCCCGGGCCAATTCATACTTACCGGCATGATAGTCTAGCGCGGCTTGGGTTTGAAAAAGGTCTGCCCTAAGCTCGGCCGCGCCGCCGGCCCTTTCCACTTCGGCCCGCGCCAAGGTCGCCAGCATGCGAGCCTCGGTGAAGCGCGCCTGGGTACCGCCGATGACCCCGACCAATACCGTAACCGTCCGGGCCAATAAATCGTCTTTGCGTGAGCGGCCGGCAAGAGTGGCCGCGCGAACCAGACTCTGTTCGGCCCCATCGACATCGCCCGTCTCGTTTTGAAGCGCGCCTAAAAAAAGCAAGATTTCGGCTAGCAGCGGCGCATATTTTGTCTTCTCGGCGGCATGCAGAAGGAATAAGACATCGGTCTTGGCGCGTTGGTATTTACCGGTTTTCTGAAAGGCTTCGGCCTGCCGAAGTAGCTTGCGCACCTCGTCTACCTTTTGGCGCATCGCCGGATCGGCAGGCGGCATCACGGTTGCCGTCAGCAACTCTTTGTCGGCACAGCTTTCCAGTTCAAAAAGACCGCTGGCTGCCTCCACCGCCCGGTCAACCACTTCGCCATCGACTTCGTCCCTAAACAGATGCACCAGCGCTTGGGCCTCATCAAGTCTTTGGCGCAAGCAGCGCATGCGCAAATCGAGCATGCGCTCTGATTGCACGCCGCTAACATGGGTAGCTTCGCAGGCTTGGGTCCACATCCCGGCCCATTGTTCCGCATAACGATCGAACAACTTTTCCAAACGCCCAAAGGTATCCATCGCGTAATGCCGGCCGCTGTCTTGAAATGACTGCCGTACCTGGCTGCGGACGCCATCGTGCCATACCTGCGCCACCCTTTGCTCGGCGCCCTGGCACTTTCTCTTGCCGCGCGCTTCCATGATCGCCGCGCCCCCGAAGCCCGCGGCTAGCAAGATAACCGCGGCCACGGCCAGGGCCAGGCGTTTGCGCATCACCTTCGGGTCGTGCGCCAGTAATGCAAGCAAGGCGTTCATGGAGGGATAACGATCTTCTTTGATCAAGGACAAACCACGCATGACGATGGTGCGCAGTTTCTTGGGAACATTGGCTGTCGCCGGCAGTTTGATGGGCTCGCTGGTCATCTTCTGCTTCAACTCGACATAGGTCTTGGCTTTGTGCGGCTTGGCCCCATAAAGCACTTCGTACAAGGTGATGCAAAAGCTGTACTGATCCGTTTGTTCGTCCAAATCAGCGCCCATGTATTGTTCCGGCGCCATATATCCCGGGGTACCCATGATGGTGCCGGCCACGGTTTCCGGCCGGTTCAGCCAGTCTCCACTAGAGGACAGCTCGCTGTTTGGCGTAGTTGCCTCATCATCGTCGGCATCGACCGACTCGGTCGCCGCCGAGGCCCGGGCCAAACCAAAATCCAGTACCCGCACCCGGCCGTCATCGCCAACCAAAATATTGTCGGGCTTGATGTCCCGATGAATCAAGCCGGCCGCATGGGCCGCGGCAATGCCACGACCCGCGGCGATCATGACCTCGATTTTTTCTCTTATGCTCGGTTGGGCCGACTTGACCCAAGCCGGCAGGGTCTTGCCTTCGACCAGTTCCATGGCTACGAAAACATCTTCGCCAACCACACCCACGTCATATGCCGACACCACATTGGGATGGCTCAAGCGCGCCAAGGCCTGGGCCTCACGCAACAATCGCTCGCGCGAACGTAAGGCCGCCGTTTCGCTGTCGCGCTTGACACTCAACAACTTCAAGGCCACCCGTCGATCCAGCTCCGGGTCGTAGGCCTTATACACCACCCCCATCCCGCCCCGGCCAATGCAATCCAGAATCATGTAGCGACCCAGATAGCTGCCCTGCACCAGGTCCTGCGCCTGGCTCCCCTCTCCGTCCCCCTCCCCAACTTCGGGCAGCGTATCCCCGTCGAGTTCGGCGTCGTCGGCTATCGTGGCGGCCTGATCTTTTGATTTTGTCGACATATGTTTAGTGCTTCCATGATACCCAGAACCGTAAAAAAACGAAACATTCTCAAGAAAAGAGGTATCATCTCCGTATACCAGGTAAGAGAGCAAGACCGGGAGAGCGCGATGGATGATCCAAAAATCAGAATCACGGTAGAGAGTGAAAACAATGCTGCTCAGAACCTGGATGAGATCCCCGTGCTGGCCCGCAAGACACCCCGGCACAACACCACCGTCCTGGTGCGCATTCGTCCCGATGAGTGCCTCCACGAATGTCGCGGCAATGTGAGTGTCAGCGGGTTTTACTTCGAATCACCAGCATCCATCGCCGACGGTGCCGTCATCGAGTTACTATTCCGCCTACCCGGCGCCGGTGTCTGGCTGCAAGGCCGCGGCATAGTTGTCTCCTGCAACTTATTCGAGCAAGCCATCGGCATCCGCGGAACCTTCCTGGAGATCGAACCAGGAGACCTGGCAGAGCTATCCCACTGGCTGGACGCTTTCCGCGAACTACCAGTATGAGTGCATTTCGGCCTCACTGAAGCATTTGGGTTTCTAGTCTGGGGGGATGAATGTCCGAGCCTACAAGTATTTTCAGCCAAAAATCAGCTCTTTGTGACGAGAACAGCTTTATGGCACAGCTGTTGCTTGATCCCCTAGTATCGGGATACGGAAAGGAAGCCTCGGGAGAAGTGGGGTGCATGATGATGTCGAAAAAAAGTTCCCAGCCGCAACTGGGCGAAAGAAGAAACTCGCCCCGCTCGTCGGCCCAGATAGTAGTCTTTGCCGCCGACGGCAAGTCCCAAACCTGCAGCGGCAGCCTCGGCCTTAGCGGCTGTCATTGCCTCCTGGAAGAAAGCCTGCCCAAAGGCGAGAAAGTAAGAATCGCCCTGGTCCTGGCCGACCACCTGGCCCTAGAGCTAAAAGGCCGCGTGTCCCGCGTCAGCCGCCGCGCCGGCAAACACGCCACCGTCATCCTGTTTGACCCATTGACCTTCGAAAAAGAAAGAAGTCTCGCCCGCTGGCTGGACTCCAGCCTGGGCAGCCTAAGCAGTAAAGCTCAATCCCTTTTAGCCAACAGCAATTTCGCCAACCACTGATGGGCAAACACCAAGCAAGCCGTCTCATCCCCCAAAATCTCATCCCGCTCCCCCGTCTGCGTGTCTAATTCCCCGAATATTTTACCATTTTTCAATTCCACCTGAAAATCGTCCACCTGGTACAAAGCAAACATGACTTTGGCGATTTCATCCTTTGCCAAAACCCTATTTTGCTGCTGAATCCGGCTAAACAAGTCCAAATGACGGTCACTATGCTCAAAATAGGCCGAAATCTCTTGATCCTCCACCCACTGCCCCACCTTCCACTCTTTTGACTCCGCAAAACCCCGGCAATGGTCTTCTTTGACCAGCACAAATTGCACAAACACATTCCCCTCATCATCATACCCAGCCCCCCGACCCACCGGATACGAACGACAAGCCCCCGGCCGATCCCCATATACCGAACAACCCTCCCGCCGAACAAAAGGACAACTAAGCCGCTCATCATCCCTCATTTTCAAATACAAATCCGGAACCCCCGCCCCCGGCGCCGCCCCCGCCTCACAATGCCTAGCCAAGAAATCCCGGCTCGACATCCCCAAGGCCCGCCGCAGCCGCAGCACGTCGTAAGGATGCAGCACCAAATCCAAATCAGAGCAACAGGCATTGAAGCACTCAATTTGCGGATGACAAGAAAAGCAAAAAGAATCCTCCGTCCCCAATTTTGGCAAATTCTGCATATACCGCGACTGACCAGAAACTTGATTAGTTTTCATGCCTTACCTTATTCCACAAAGCCAGCGCAAAGACAAGCGCCACCTTTTTTCCCAGGATTTCACCACCGAATGTATTGCAATGTAATGTAAAGTCGTGTAGACAATGGCAAGGCAATTAACCGGCATTTTTGGGAGGTCATGGTGCAAGACATCATCAGTGACAAAAGGATGTACCAAGCTGGCCTACTCCGGATCGTACTCAAAATGAAAACCGATAAACGCTCCTTCGAGTCCTGCCTAAAATCCGTCATCGAAGAACTCCGCCTCCAACCCGAAGATTTCCGCAAATACGTAAACGCCCAAATGCCCGAACTAGTAGTCTCGGTAAAAAATCAAGGCGGCCGCGTTTTCTGGAAAGCGGACTAGGGCTTTTACCTACCAGCGATTTTCACTCTTCCTAATTAGATTTCTTGTAATGTCGGCCAATTCGAACACCTGAAAAATTCTTGAGCTGCGACTTGTGTCCGGGAGGGGCATACTTTTGGGTCAGTTTATCGTGATCTTGCTTTTTGCGGGCCACGGTCCAGATCTGATTTTTGCCTTCGGGCTCGATGAATTTGCTCTTGGGCGTGCCGATTCTGAAACGCTCAGTGTGAACGCTATAGTCAAACTTTCTGATGCTCCCATATACGCACTTGAGGGATCCAAAGTTCGGGCAATTCTTTGACCAGTCGGCAAAGACTTGCTGGCCGATGTTGGCGTCCCAATCATGACCGACGAGGTACCACTGGAGAGCCCAACCGACCTTTATGGTCGAGGTGACAATTTGGTCGCCGGGATCGCCGTTTTCTTGGATGTACTGGGCGGCCTTGGTATAGGACTCCGGTTTTTGGTATCGGGCGGCGTAATCAAAAGTTCCGTAGGCCATGAGGGCAATCACGGCAATTACCAGGCCGCGGGCCAGGTGGCTGAAGATTGGCTTTGCTCGTTGGGCAAAAAAGGCCATGGACAGACCGATGGCGAACAAAGGCAAGAAGAAGGCGAAGGTTCTTTGGGTTTGCCACATGGGCTTGAGTAGGTAGGAGCACAGGATTGCCAGGAGAAACGGCGCACACAGAAAAACTAGGCAAAATTTCTTGGATGATTTTCGCTTATCGATTGCGAGCACTAGCAATACCAACACAAACAGGCCAGCCCCGATCCATACCCATGGGTTTCCTTGGAGGGTGGGGCCCTTGATGAATATCGACAGACCGGACAGAATGTCAGACAAACCTGGAATTCTCATATGACCTAAACCCCTGGTGGCCAAGGGGAAGTGAAGTGCGGCCGAACCGAGAATTCCTACCAGGATGTGCAAGCGAATCCAGCGGCGCCGGGTATTGGGATGATCGTTTGCTATAAAGTAAAAATATAGCCAAATGAAAAACAGGAAATAAAATCCAGCGATGTGAGAATAGACAACTCCCAACTCCGAAAGTACTACGAATATAGACAGGCGCTTGCGGGCTTGTTCGGAACGTAGGTATAGATGGTTGGCGTAGAAGCACAGCACGGCTAGCAACATCAACAAGCTGTACATGCGGGCAAAATTCGACCAGAAAACTGACAATGGATTAATGGCTAAAATGGATGCGGCCAGTAGCGCATGTTTCCTTCCGAGTGCTTGCTTGGAGGCATAATAAAGGACAACAACTGTTGACCCGCTTAATAGAGCTGAACTCAAAAGAACGACGAAATCGCTCTTGCCCAGAGTGAGCCATAGACTCAAGAACAAATAGTAGAGAGGAGGATGGCAATCGTAGGTAAACACGCTAAACATAGATAGAGGAAATGGGCGATCGGCAAAGGTGACCGACTGCAGTTCGTCATACCAGAGCGAAATGGAGTCCAGTTTGATCCAGCGCAGGTAAAATGCCACGGCAAAGATCAGAAAGGGAACAATAACCAGAGCCTGCCGAGACCACCTGGACCGTTCTGGAGATGCCTCTCCCATCTTCCCCTCCCTTCTGAATGGCGGTCTATTTACTCTGCGTAGCCAGTCAGTTCGATGTAGGCGTGGCCGGTGACTTCGGTGTTCTTGCGGGTACCGCTGACTTCGCATAGTCCTTCCCAGTATATGGGAGAATTCAGGAAGGATATGGTGAATTCTTGTTCTTCAAATACGGGGTTCACGGTGAGTACGAGATCGTAGGCGGGAAGATTTATTTCCCAGCCCATGGGATAGGTGCCATTGGTTTGAGGGCTGGTCCAAGTCGACAAGGAATTGATTTGAAAGTCTTCTCGGACAAGTTCGGTGGCCCTTCCGGCTTGATCTATGTAGGTGCCGCCTACGAATCGTTCCTGATCGTTATCGCGAACTATGAAAAACATGATCTCGGTCTGGTCGTCTAGGCGTAAACTGTACCAATCCCAACCTTCGTGGCCGGTTCCCATGTCGCCCCATTGGTGATCCATCCAGGCGGTACCGGTAACCGGCAAGACTTGCCCATCCACGGTAATGGTTCCGGCGGCTTGCATGTTGGTATAGGAGTAATAATAGAAAGGCAGGTCGGAACCGATGGTCATCTCACCGTTGCCGTATTGAAATACGATGGGCTTGGTGGTTTCGAGATCCAAGGTCAGCTCATAGCCATCCACGCTGGCGACCAAATGATCTTTGCCTTGATGCCCAGACAACTGCCAATCTTCAACTATCAAGTCGAACCCGGCGCAAGTTCCTTGCGTGGCCTGGTCACCAGAGACTAGGTATCCCTCATGGTGAAATGACTGGTCGGCAACATCGGTAATGGCAAAGTGGCTCATGTATCCGGGTTGCTCCGCCAAACTGGCCTGGAAGATTACGAATTCAAAACCAAATTTGCGTAAATCCTCGGTCTGGACGAGACCGGTGTAGTACCACCATTCGATTGGATCTGAATGGGGGCACTCGTCGGCGGGCATGACTACGTTGGTATGTACATCGAGTTCCTCGCTGTCCTTGCCACAAGCAATGAATAGCACTGTGGACAAGAGAATCACCAAAGAGAGCAGCATTTGTTTACGCGTAATTGCAAGAACCCGAAAAATATTAGATTGCATATCTCACCTCTGAACATGGTCATAAGATCAATGATATTCAAGGATAAAGGGCAAGAAAGCCCAATGTTATCAATGCCAAAGATACTGTTTAGATACTATCAATATAGAACAAAAATCATAAAATCTCTCCCCCCGATCAAATTCCTCCGGACCGTATAATCAATTCCGGCGAGAAAATCAAGGCCATCGCCGCCGAGAGGCTGAGACGAGGCCCTATCGATGACTATCGTTTGGCGCGGAAGTCGTCGGGTTGGATGTTTTGGGCTTGTAGTTTCTTTAATAGATTCTGGCGAGTGATGGCGGCTATTTTGGCGGCACGGGCTACATTGCCGCCGGTTTGGTGAATCAGGCTGACTAGGTAGGATCGCAAGTGGCTATCGGATTCTTTTTTGAAATCGTCCCAGGTTTGCTTGATTTCTTTGCTCTGGGGAAAAAACGGTGAGCCATCCCGGGAGTCGGCGCAAAATTCGTGCAGGGTGGAGCCTTCGCTGGCTTTCATGCTGGCCAGCAAGACATCGCGCAGCTCTGACACGTTTCCTGGCCAATTGTACTGGTAGAGTTGCTCAAGGGCTTTGGTGCCTAAATGGATGACCTCGGTATTCAACTGTGTGTTTAGCGATTCTATCAAATTGTAGGCTAGTTGCTCGATGTCGTCTCGGCGCTCGCGCAGTGGCGGGACTTCTATTTTATAGACCCCTATCCGGTAATACAGGTCTTGTCGGAACCGGCCTTTTTTGACCGAATCGCGCAGTCTGCGGTTGGTGGCGGCAATGATGCGGGCCTGACAGCGCAGCTCTTCGTGCCCGCCCAGGCGATGGTAAGTGCCGCCATCGAGCAAATGTAATAATTTCTCCTGGCATTCCGATATCAGATTGCCAATTTCATCCAGAAAGATGGTGCCCGTGCCCGCCCGTTCCACCAGGCCGATGTGCCTGGTCTCGGCGCCGGCAAAAGTATCTTTTTCGTGCCCAAATAGCTCGCTGTTGATCAAACGTTTGTCGAGTTTGGCGCAGTTACAAATGACCAAGGGCATTTTGTTCTGGGGGTCCATCAGGTGAATGGCCCGGGCTACTTCGCCTTTGCCCACGCCGGTCTCGCCGGTGATCAATACCGGATCCGGCATCTGCGCCAGTTTCTCGATTTGTTCTCTTAGCTCGGACATGCGCCTAGAACGGGTCACCAGCTGGGTCACACTCTCAAATACGTTTATGCCGTTGGCCTGGCCGCTATCGCGGGCTTTGCCCGCACGGAGTTCCCTGGTAATCACCGAGCTTAGCTCGGATGGTACCACGGGTTTTTCCATGAGTTCGAAAATCTTGATGGCCGCGGCCCGCGCCCGCACATCGGGGCTCATTTGCTCGCAAATGACCACCACCGGGATCCCGGCCACCGCGGCTTTCAGCGACAGGAAATCGACTTCCCGAACTGCCATGTCGTAAATGATTAGATTCACTTTTTGGTCAGAGGAAACATTGGCCAAGTCTTGCCACTGACTGGCGCCCACAACCCGAACTTGCTTCTGCGCTAGCAAGCCCCGCACCATGTTCTCCAGGGACTGGTCCCCAGTGACAATCATCACGGTACCAGAGCCCATGGCCACCGGTTCGACAAACATGGGCCGTTTACGACTCCTTGAGCTTATCGCCTTCATCCACCCCGTCCCCCGACAAAACCTTGAAAGAACCCCCGTTGCCATCAAAGATGCGCACGCTACGATAAAATCATTCGTTGGATGCTTAACTTAAATAATAACCGGGATTGTCTGTGGGGGCAAGTATCGAGCTTCTTTAGAGCAAGCTCGCTTGTACAAAACTAGTTTTTAAGCCGGTAGTCCGCAGCTTGGATGTTATGTTTTTTTAGTTTTTTTAGCAGGTTTTGGCGATTCATGTCACCGAGTTCGGCGGCGCGGGTTACGTTGCCGGCGGATTGTTGCAGGAGGTTTATTAAGAAAATTCTTAGGCGAGTATCTGATCTCTTTTTGAATTCGGCCCAGGTTTTGCTTGGCTGGCTTTCGCTCTCGGGATTGGGGACTGCTGGTAGGGATTCTTGGAGTCGCATGGGTAGATTGGTCAAAGTGGATCCGTCGGTGTTGGTCATGCTGGTGATTAGGATGTTGCGTAGTTCTCTGACGTTTCCTGGCCAACTGTATTGGTGGAGTTGAGCGAGGGTGCTTTCGGATAAATGGATGATTTGGGTACCCAGATGGGGATTTAGTTCCTCGATCAGGTCGTAGGCTAGTTGCTTGAGGTCATCTGAGCGCTCGCGCAGGGCGGGAACCTCGATTTTATAGACTTCCAGGCGATAGTAGAGATCTTGCCGGAACCGGCCCTGCTTGACCATGCTGCGCAGCTCTTGGTTGGTGACGGCAATGATGCGGGCGCGGCAGCTTAGGTCTTTTTTTCCGCCCAGACGGCGGTAGACGCCTTCTTCTAACAGACGCAGCAGGTTGGCCTGGCATTCCATGGGTAGTTCGCCGACTTCGTCTAGAAAAAGGGTGCCGGTGCCGGCTTGCTCGACTAGGCCGATGCGTCGTTTTTCGGCGCCGGTGAAGGCGCCCTTTTCGTGGCCGAACAGCTCGCTATCGATAAATTGCTTATTTAAGATGGCGCAGTCGCAGACGGTCAGGGGCCATTTGGCTTGTGGGCCTAGCTTATGGATGGCCTTGGCCACTTCGCCCTTGCCTACCCCAGTCTCGCCGGTAATGAGTACGGGATGGGGCAAGGGGGCTATCTTTTCGATCTCGCATCTTAGTTCGTACATGCGCGGAGAGCGAGTAACCAAGGGAGTGACCGTCTGGAAGGCAACTCGTTGGGGAGTATTGCCGTTGGCAGCAGGGCTTTTGCGGTGACGTAGCTCTCTTTTGATGGCCTGGGTCAGCTCGGTGGGAATCACTGGTTTTTCCAATAGCTCGAATATTTTGCAGGCGGCGGCTTGGGCACGAATGGCCGGGCTTAGTTGGTCGCAGATGAGTACCAGGGGTTTGGAGAAAGTCATGGTCTTGAGAGCGGCGAAATCGGCTTGGCAGTGGCCCAGATCGTAGAGAATCAAACTGGCCTTGTTTTCCATGGCGGCGGTGGAGATATCCCGCCATCCGCGGGCCCCGATTACGTGGTGACGCTGCTGGGCCAGCAGACCACGCACCATCTTCTCCAGGGCCAAGTCTTCGGTGACCAGCAGGATGGTTTCGGTCCCTGGAGAGGCCCGGGAGACGAGAAAACGAAGCCGAGCTAGTTCCCGGGGGGGAACTTCGAGGAATTCTATGCCCATGCCGCCATTGGTTTTGCTATCCCCCTCGACGCGATAAATAACGCGGCCTTTGAGAAACAAGGGTTCGCTTAGCTGGGCACAGTTGAGCATAATGCCAAAAACACTGCCCGGTTTTGGACATTTTGAGGTTTTGACGAACATCCCGCCTTCACTCAGGCTGGTGATGTAGGGCTTTTCGGGCTGCGATTGGCCGGTAAGGGATACGCCCAGCTCAATATCCATTCGAGGATGCCGGCGACGCTCGGCTGCGGGTGCTGGGGTCTTTGGTGTCTCCATATTCAATAGAGGCATCGAGTGAGGGGAATTGATCGCCTAAGATGCGATTTTTATTTCTTTTCTGCTCGGGAAAGGCCTACTTTTTGTGGCAGGTCTTACACTTCTTTAGTTTGGGCCGGTCTTTCTGGTCGCGATGACACTGGCGGCAGCGGGCGTGGAAGGCGTCTTTAAAGCCGATGGCGCCGGTTTTGGGGTCGGGCTGCTTGGCTTGGGTATGGCAAAGACGACAGGGTCTGGGTTGCTTTTTGCCTTGCCGCTTGTGATGACAAAAAGTGCAATTTCCTTTTATTTGGGGCATTTCTTGGTGCAAATGATGGGGAAAATCGGGCACCGCTTTTTTGGCCTGGTTGATGTCGATAGAGATCTTCTTGGGGCCTCGATCTATCGCGGCCAGGGCAAGGCTGGTGGAGAGAGCTATTAGGATAATCAGGTAGATTTTCATGCGCGTTTTGCCCTTTTATCAGGCTATATAGCCTTGTTTTTCCAGAAATAAAATCACTTGTTGGGCGGCTTCTTCGGGGCTCAGGTCGCTGGTGTCGATGGTGAGATCGGGGTTTTGGGGCAATTCATAGGGGTCGGAGACGCCGGTAAAATTCTTAATGATGCCGGCGCGAGCCTTTTGGTACATGCCCTTGCGATCACGGCCTTCGCAGATATCAAGCGGGGTGGCCACGTGTACCAGGATGTAGCCGCCGCGGGCGCTGATCATGCTTCTAACCTGCTTGCGTACTTTGCGATAAGGGGCGATGGGGGCACAGATGGCAATGCCACCGTTTTTGGTGATTTCGGAGGCGACAAAAGCGATGCGCAAAATGTTGATGTCGCGATGCTCGCGGGAAAAACCTAGTTCCGAAGAAAGATTCTTGCGCACGATGTCGCCATCAAGCAGGGTCAACGGCCGGGTGCCGATTTCCAGCAGACGCACCCGCAAGACGTTGGCAATGGTCGACTTGCCGGCGCCGGACAAACCGCTGAAAAAGACGCAGAAACCTTGCCGGTTTCTGGGCGGAAAGGCCTTCTCTAGCTCTTGCATGACTTCGGGATAGGAATACCAAGCAGGAGTTTTGCGGCCTTCGTCCAGAAATGTACGCATCTCGTTCACGGATAAAGACCGCAGCTTGGCGCCCTCGGGTGCCTCTAGTTGGGTAAGATAGCTGTCCTTTTCCTCGACATAGCCAATTTGAGGCATGGGAACCGAGGCAATGCCCAGCTCGGCCTCGTGCTCGGCAAAGAGCTGCTGGGCGGCGTAGGGCGGATAAAAAGGCTCTTGGTCCGTGCTGCCTTCGGGTTCGGCGTGGCCGGGGCCGATGAGCAAATGAGAACAGCCGTAATTGCGCCGGATAATGCCGTGCAAGAGGGCTTCTTTGGGGCCGGCCTTGCGGGTGGCCAAGGGCAGCAAACTGAGCAAGGCGGTATTGCGAGGAAAACGGGGCATCAGCGCTTGATAACAACGCACGCGGGTGTAGTGGCTTAGATCGCCCAGGTCAACGGTGCCTACCACTGGGTGAACCAGCAGATTGGCCTGCTGCTCGCGCACGGCGCGAAAGCATAGCTCGTAGTGACACCGATGCATGGGGCTGGAGGAATGCACGGCCAGCACCTTGCGCCAACCCCGCTTGGCAAATTGCTGGCGAAGTTCGGCCGGGGTGCGCCGCAAGGGGCCAAAATCGTAATGCGCGGGCAAGGCGATGCCTTCGATTTGGCCGCCCAAGTACCATTCCTGGCTGCGCTCTAACAAGCGCTCGACCCCCGGATGACGAGGGTCGTCGGTGCCCAAACTAAGTTTCGCTTCGCGGGCCCGGTCGGGCTGGTAGGTGTCTTCTATGGTCAGGATGGCCAGGGCAACCCCTTCCGGGTCACGCAGAGCCAGTCGCGAGCCTGTTTGCAGGCCGTCGGCGACCTTCGCCGGTACGTCCAGGGTGATGGGCAGGGGCCACAAGGTACCGTCGCCGAGGCGCATCTGCTCACAGCAGCTTTGGTAATCTTGCTGATTCATAAAACCGCGCAAGGGGGAAAATGCTCCCACCAGCAACAATTCCAGGTCGTTCATTTGCCGCAAACTCAGATCAAAGGAAGCTAGCGTGGACAGCTCTTGTTTGATCTCCACAAGCCGCTGCTCATCGGCCATGAGATTTACCAACTCGCCGCCGTAGGCATCAATAATGGAAGCCAAAGCCTTCTCCTTCTGCATGGTAAGCGCTGTAAACTTGGATTCCTATTATCACAGATTCTCTAGATATCCCAGAATGCCCTTGATGTTGTTGCCGACATAGTATCGTTCCCGCTCTTGCAAAACGCTTTCCAATTCAAAATAGCGGGCAAAATCGGCGTCGACTTTTAACAATTGCTCGAAGATATCATTTTCTAAATCAGCCGATCCCGCCTGCCGACAAGTCCGGGCAGTCTCTACCCACAGGCGCAGTTGCGCGTGGGCCCGCTGACACCAAACCCGCAGGCCGGCCTCTTTCCCATAGTGGGCAAAGGCTGTCACCCGCGGCTCGGGGTCGAGAGCACTGAGCGTGTCCAGGGAGGCCAGGTTCTGGTCCAAAAAAAAGCGGGGTGGCGTGGCCGGGCGCATATACGCCTCCCCTGCCGGCAACAGCATGCGGGTGGCAATGGCTTCGCCGGCAAACAGAACCTCGTCGGCTAAAAAACATACATGATGCACGGCGTGGCCGGGCGTGTCGATCACTCCCAGACCTCGTTTTTGTAACTCAGCGCGGGAAGCCACTCTGGCAAACGGTAATAGCGAGGGTTTGCCGTACATCTCAGCCACTTCCCCAATGGTCTTTTGCGACCCGGCCCACAAACGCTCTGGGGTCAGCATGTGGGGCACGCCTTTTTCATGGCAAAAGAAACGGGCGCCATCAAAGGCCGCCAAGACTTCGGCGGCGCCACCGGCATGATCGAGGTGGATATGGGTCGCTAAGACATAATCGACTTTGTTGACGCCCAGGGCTTTGAGGCTAGCTGTCAAAGCATCTACACTTGAGCGGGGCCCGGGGTCGACTAAAATGGTTAAATCAGCGTTGCGAAAAACCCAGCAAGAGAGAAATTTTTTATAGCCGGCCTTGGGCTGATCCAGATCTATTAGGTCTAATCGATAGTCATTCATGCTTTCTCTTTGCCGCGGCCAAGAACATACCGGCCCAGGGCTGGTAACATAATCAAACTTACGGTCATGGAGACGAAGATGCCGGTGCCGGTCAAGAGGCCAAAATTGGCGATGGGAACAAAGCTGGCCGGCAACAGAGAGCAAAAACCCAACAGCAGCATCAGGGAACTCAAAAATATGGCCTGGCCGCTGGTCAGGGTGGCCGAGATGGAGGCGTCGTTGAAATTCATGCCGGCCTTCAGGTTTCTCTGGAGCCGTGATTGAAAATGAATGGCGTTGTCGACGGCGATACCGATGACGATGGAGGCAATCATCACCGTGCCCATGTTCAGAGTGATGCCCACAAAACCCATCAGTCCCAAGATCATCAAGATGGTCAGCACATTGGGCACCTTGCCCAGGAGGCCGGCTTTGAACGAGCGTTGCAACAACACCATGGCCACGAAGACAATTACCAGGGC
>JAUVBB010000528.1 GCA_030591445.1 Deltaproteobacteria bacterium
ATGAACGACAAATGCGCGGCCGGTACCGGTCGTTTTCTGGAGGTGACCGCCTCGCGCTTGCGTATCGACTTGGGGCAGATGGGCGCGGTGGCCTTGCAGGCAGACGCGGAAGTCGATATTTCCTCCACCTGCACGGTTTTTGCCGAGTCCGAAATTATCTCTCGCATTGCCGGTGGCGAATCGACCGAGCACATCGTGCGCGGCTTGCTGCGTTCCATGGTTCGGCGGGTCTCGGCCCTGGCCCGTAGTGTGGGGGTGGTCCCCCCGGTCATGCTTTCCGGCGGCGTGGCTCTCAACCCGGCGGTCTCCGTTTTCTTGGCCCAGGACCTGGGCCAAGCGGTGGAGATGCCTGACCATCCTCAGCTCATGGGGGCCTACGGAGCTGCCTTGTTGGCATTGGGGGACGGGTGAAAAACAAGGCCCGCGATCTGATCCTCGTTTTTTGGGCCATGCTATGGTCAGCGTCAGTGGGGGCGGCCGATTTTGAATGGGGGCCGTTCTTACAGACTTTGTCTGCGCCGGCGCAAAAACATTTCCAATCCGCGGCCGTGGGCCGGCGGCTTTCGGACCTGCCCTTGTATCAGATGGACATGCACCTGAATGTAGTGATGGGCAGCTACCGCTTGCACTGGACCCTCGATTATCAGAACCACACCGGCCAGCCATTGCCCGATTTGGTATTGCGCGTCTTTGCCAATGCCGGCCGAGCGAGCGCCGGGGCCGAAGCCCATATTGATCTGTTCGATTTTACCCTGGATGGGGCATCGGTTAAAGCCCAGCAGCTGCATGCCACTGCCTGGCGCATCGTGCTGCCGAGCCCGCTGGCCCCAGGGGCACGCGTCTCGCTTAGCTTGCAGTGCCGGGGAAAAATCCCCCGCTTGGCGGCCGCCCAGGCCGGCGCGGCCGATCCCATGGCTGAGTTGCTTGGGGTGCCAGGCCCGGGTGCCTACGGTGCTTTTGGGCAACGGGAGGGAGTATTCAACCTCGGTCATTTCTTCCCTGTTTTACCGGCTCGTCACGACCAGCAGTGGGATATTAGCCCCCCGGCGGCGGTGGGCGATCCGGCGCATTTCGAGTTGGCCAATGTCATGCTGAAGTTGCGGCTGCCCAAAACGGTACAACTGGCCTCATCGGGAGAGCAAGTGGGTGAGCAGGCGCTTGGTCCATTGCCCGCGGATGAAAAAGAAGTGTATTTGTTGGGCGCGGCCTTGCGTAATTTTGCCCTGCAGCTTTCCACCCGTTATGTGGCTCACGAAAAAACAGTGGCCGGGGTTCGCCTTCGCGTTTGCCTGGTCGATGATGACCCGGCTTTGGCTAAAAAAATGCTCGCCCAGGCCGCCGCGGCTTTGCTTTGCTATCAAGGCCTTTTCGGGCCCTATCCTTATGCCGAACTGGAAGTGGCCGAAGCCCCGCTCAAGAGTGGGGCGGCGGGCATGGAATACCCCGGTTTGGTCACCGTGGCCAGCTCGGTGATTGCGCCGAAGGCGGCCGGGCCCATGGCCGCGTTGATGACGGGCTGGCTGGATTCTACCGCGACTTTGGAATTTGTCCTGGCCCACGAGGTGGCCCACCAGTGGTTTCACGTCCTGGTGGGATCGGATTCTGGCCGCCATCCCTTTTTGGATGAGGCCCTGGCCAACTATGCGGCCACCCTTTATTTTGAAAAGCAGCACGGGCCCCGGGCCGCGGCCGGGCAAAGAAAATGGCAGATGGAATTGCCTTACCAATTGCTGCGCCTGCTGGGTCAGCCCGATGGCGTGGTTTTGCGGCCCGCCAAAGATTTTGAGAATCAGCTAGCTTATGCGGCTTTGGTATACGGCAAAGGGGCACTGTTTTTCTCGGCGGCCCGAAAATTGCTGGGTAAGCGGGCCTTGGTGCGCGCGCTGCGGCAATACACGCAGCGCTATGCTTTTGCGCAGGCCCGGCCGGAAGATCTGTTGGCCCAACTGCAAGCGGCCGGGAAGACCGCCAAGCAGGTCAAAGATCTGTGGCAGCGCTGGTTGCAAGAAAGCCATGGGGATGAAGACATCGGCACCCTGCAACTGGGTGACTTGGCCGGCATGCTTGGTAAAATCCCGGCCGGATCGCAGGTGGGACCAGCTGCCGCCACCGGCATGGATCCGGCTACCTTGCGCCTATTTCAGCAAGCCGTTCGCCAGATTTCCGGCGGTCCTTAAAACAAATCTTGAGAGCCTTCGCGGAAATAGCGAAGTGACATTTCGATGGTTTGCTCTACGCAACGCACAATGAGATCGTGGAGATCTTGGCTGCCCACCCGCAGAGCGTCGTAATAATGTTGCCTCTCCATCGAGGGGATGATGATGGGCGGATAGCCGGCCCGCATGGCAAAAAAGTTCATGCATAGGCGCGCGACCTTGCCGGTTATTTCGTCAAACGGGAAAATCTTCATCAAGCGGTAATGGATCTCGGAAGCCTGGCGGATGGGATGGTATTGTTTGAATTCCTTGGATTTCAAATCACGAACCAGCTTGTTCATCTGGTAGGAGATTCGATTGGGCGCCAGAATTTCGTGGTAATAGGACCGGTGGATGGGGATTTCCTTCCGGTAGACGCCCCCTTGTTGCTCACCCAAACCGTAAGACAAAGTAACGTGGAGATCCTTGATGAAGGACAGCGTTGGCACCCGTGCCGAGGGAGTGGCAACTTTTTTTACTTTTTCAATGGCATTCTTGTGATTGCGAATGCGCTGGTAGACCGGGATGAGCACGCCATCTTCTAAAGTGGCGTGTTCTAAGGCGGCCTTGAGGTCGAAGACATCTAAGACAATGCCTTCCAGTGCATTTTCGTGATAAATCCAGGAAATTTCAAACTTCTCTTGAAATTGGAGCCCGATGGACCGATCTCGGGCTACTTCTTCTTTAAGTTCCCTGGTTCTATCGTCAATATCGAAGTAGACAGTTCGCATATCTGTTCAATAATAAGTAATGGTTACAATATCCCCCACCGCCGGACAGAGTCTTCTAACATACCGGCCCAAACTTGTCAAAACTGGCAGCACTGGCTCTGGTAAGATGCTGATAATAAACTAAATATTGACGAAAAAAGAATGACAGGCATGATCGACCAATTCTTTGTCCATGGACGGAGACAAATGGCGGTAGCGAGAAACGTCTAGGATCAGGTTGACAATGTCCCGGGGGTGGCAGGAACGTAATTCCATGTCGAACTGATTGTAGTAGTTGTCGATTATATAAGAGGTCATTTCATCGGAATAACGCAGGCCGCGGGCATCGCAGACATCGCGAAAGATTTTGCGGTAATCCCGATCGCTAGGATTGGCAACTTCGATCTTGTATTTTATCCGGCGTAAAAAAGCCTCATCTACCAGGTCCTTGGGATCGAGGTTGGTGGCGAAGATGATGAGCTGGTCAAAGGGAATTTCGAATTTCTTGCCGGTATGCAGGGTTAGATAATCAACTCGCTTCTCCAGGGGTACGATCCAACGGTTGAGTAGATCAGTGGGGTGAACGCGCTGGCGGCCGAAATCGTCGATGAGTAGCATGCCGCCATTGGCTTTGACCTGGAATGGCGCCTCGTAAAACTGGGTGTTTGGATTGTAGATAAGATCCAGTGTTTCGAGGGTTAGCTCACCGCCCACCACCACCGAAGGTCGCCGCGACAGCAGCCAGCGCCGATCGAAGTCGGGGCCGATTTTTTTCACCAGCGGGCTGGCGGTTTTTCGCCCTCGGATAGGCGGTGGCTTGGCCGGCTCGCGATCGATGTCGATGATGCTATGGGCTAGCGGATCGTAGACCTTGATAATCTGGCCGTCGATCTCGATGGCGTGGGGGATGAAGACCTCGCCGCCCAGGATAGAGGCCGCGATCTCGGCGATGGTGGTTTTGCCGTTGCCGGGCGGGCCGTAAAGAAACATCGAGCGGGAGGAGTTGATGGCCGGGCCCAACTGGTCGAAAAAGTCCCGGTGCAGGATCAAATTCTTGAAAGCCTCGCGGATGATATCCTTGCCGATAAAAGGAGTCTCCTGCATCTGCAGTTTGACCAGGGCCGCGTATTGGCTAAGCGGAATCGGCGCCTTGCCGGTATAGGTGGTACGGCGCATGGCCTCGCGAGCCACTTCTCGGCCGCGTTGGGTCAGAGTATAATCGAAGGAAGCGCGGCCGAATCCCTTGCCGCCTTTCATTTCTACATGGCGTTCCTGGGCCAGAAAATCGATGACGTCTTCCATGACTCCCGAAAAAGGCAA
>JAUVBB010000525.1 GCA_030591445.1 Deltaproteobacteria bacterium
AACCTGGGTCCCCGACAAAAACGTCTCGGGGATGACGGAAATTTTCTTCATGCATTAACGAATCGACTAAACGAGTGGCCTTTGAGTTTTGGGATGGGATCTAGCTAACGAGAGACTGTTCGCCAGGTGTTGGGGGCGAGCTGAACCACCGGTTGTGCGGGTGGTGTCTGTTCGAAGGTCTTGAGCAGGATGACCTCGAGGGAATCGTTACGGGAGTGCAAAAGAACGGCCATGTCGATCAATGATCCGTAAGGGGTCATGGGACCGGGTAGGCTTGCGTGCTCTATTGTATCGGGATGTTCGACCGTGTTGGCCGATAGCCACATCGGGGCGCCCTGGTTGCCGGCCATCTCTTTGAATGCTTTCAGCCGTTTGCGCTCGTCGACCTTTGCGGTCATCCAATCGTAGCCATCGAGCAAGATCAAGGCTGGTTCACAGGCTTTTTGGCGGCGGGTGTTCTCAACCACTTCATGCAGTCGGTAGGGCGAGATCTGATGGTCAAGATGGGCATCCACAACCAGGTGTTCGCCTAGTTCTTGGGTCCAATCGACGGCCAATGTTTGGTAGCGGGAATGTACTGCTTCTGCAGTTTGACCCAGGGCAATGTGAACCACGTCGTGTCCTTGACCCAGTTCGTCTAATGCCAGCCGGACCAGAAAAGAGGTTTTGCCAATGCCGTCATTGGCAAGAATAACACCCAATTCACCAGCTTTCAGCTTGCGCTTTGTGTCCTGGTACAAGTACGAGGAGAGAAGAAATTCGCTATTGATGTTTTTGTCCATATCTCTTTTTATCACATCAAACAGGGCTCTTGTCCAGCGCGCCGCGGATCAATTCGTCGTCTGCCGGATGCGGCAATGTGACTTGCAGGGCGGGTTCCCTTTGCATGGCGGTCCGGGCCGCCCACTCGGCGCTGGGATTTCGGGCCCAGGCCCGACGGGCCACGCCATTGTTCACATCCCAAAATAGCATGCTGCGCAGCCGCTGCTCGGCCTCTTCGCTACCGTCGAGCACCAGCCCAAAACCGCCGTTGATGACTTCGCCCCAACCGACTCCGCCGCCGTTGTGCAGACTTACCCAACTGGCGCCACGGAAGGCGTCGCCGATAAAATTGTGCACGGCCATATCGGCACAGAACATGCTGCCGTCGCTAATATTGGCTGTTTCTCGGTAAGGGGAGTCAGTGCCGCCGGTGTCGTGATGGTCCCGGCCCAGGACCACCGGTGCCTGCAGTCGTCCCTCGCGGACGGCCTGGTTGAAGGCCAGGGCGATTTGGATGCGACCGGTTTCATTGGCATAGAGAATCCGGGCCTGAGAGCCGACCACCATGCGGTGCTCGTGGGCCGAGCGTATCCAACGCAGGTTGTCCAACAACTGTTGACGGATTTCGGAAGGAGCCTCTTGGGCCATGGCGGCGATGACCTCGGCGGCCAGCTCATCGGTGGTCTGCAGATCAGTCGCCTCGCCGCTGGTGCACACCCAGCGAAAGGGGCCGAAACCATAGTCGAAACAGACCGGACCCATGATGTCTTCCACGTAGGATGGATAGATAAAAGAACCATCGGCGCGGGTGATGGGAGCCCCGGCTCGTGAAGCCTCCAGCAAGAAGGCGTTACCGTAGTCCCAAAAAGACATGCCCCGATCGCAGAGAGTGCCAATGGCTTCGATCTGGCGCCGGAGCGAGGCTTGCACTTTTTCTTTGAAGCCGGCCGCATCCGCGCTCATCATTTGTCGGGATTGTTCCAGGCTGAGGCCGGCCGGGTAGTAACCGCCCAGGAAAGGAATATGGAGAGAGGTCTGATCCGAGCCCAGATCGACCAAAAAATCCTCCTTGACACATTTCTCCCACAGGTCAACTACATTGCCCTGGTAGGCCAGCGATAAAGCCTCTTTGTTCTTACGCGCTTTGTCTACCCGTAGCAGCACTCGGTCCAGGTCGCTTTCGGTCTCCATAACCCAGCCTTGGCGATGACGTTTTGCCACCGCCAGCGGATCTACTTCGGCAATCAGGCCGATGGCGCCGGCGATTGTCGCCGCCTTGGCCTGCGCTCCACTCATCCCGCCCAGACCCGAAGAGAGGTAGATCTTGCCGGCCAGACCCTCATCATCTTCGACGCCCAGGTACTTTCGACCGGCGTTGAGCAGGGTGATGGTGGTGCCATGGACGATGCCCTGCGGCCCGATGTACATGAAACTACCAGCTGTCATTTGGCCATAGGAAGTAACTCCCAATGCGCTTAGCCGATCATAGTCGGCCGGCGAGGAGTGATTGGGAATGACCATGCCACAAGTCAACACCAGGCGGGGTGCATTCTGATGAGAGGGGAACAGCCCCAAGGGGTGTCCGGAATAGAGCACCAGGGTTTGCTCGTCGGTCATCTGAGACAAGTATTGCATGGTTATCAAATACTGGGCCCAGTTCTGAAAGACGGTGCCGTTGCCGCCGTAGGTAATCAGTTCATAAGGATGCTGGGCGACCTTCGGATCGAGGTTGTTCTGGATCATATGCATCAGGGCCGCGGCGGTTTGGCTGCGGGCGGGATACGCGGATATGGGTCGAGCGTGCATGGGATAACTTGGCCGGAACCGGCGCATATATATTCGCCCCCAGACCCGTAGTTCCTCGGCGAACTCGGGGGCCAGGGTGGCATGGTGCTCGGGTGGGAAGTAGCGCAAGGCATTCTTTATGGCCAATTCGCGTTCGGCGCGGGTCAATACTTGCTGTCGCGGGGGCGCGTGGCTGATGCCCGGCTCCTCCGGGGGCATGGCCGGCAGCTCTTGTGGAATTCCCTGTTGAATGTGCTGGGCAATAGATTCGGACATGGAAATCACCTTTCTGGCAAAAAGCGTGTGAGAGAGCATGAAAATATGGACGCCCCCACAAGTCAACCCCAAATGTCAAAATCCGCGGCAATGTATTGCTTGACTTTGCCGGGTTGCGAAATAGCATGGAGGTATGTTAATTCAAAATGGTACCGACTTGGTCTTGCCCAAGGGGATCGAAACCCTGTCAAAAGAGGAACTTTCCCTTCAGCTGAGCAAAATGGGAGAAAAGGGCTTTCGGCGCCAATATCCACATCCCTTTCTGGGTCTTTCTCGCACCCCACTTGAGAGCGAAGAGTGGGTTGAGCCGAAAACGCTCGACTCCGAGATTCGGAGGATAGAGCCGCAAAGAAGCGGGGACGCCTTGAATATCATTGTTCCGGTGGCCAAAAGCGATCGCAATGTTTATGGTTCCAAGGTTACGCTGGGTCGGGCCAAGAACAACGACATCATCATGCGTGAGCCCCGAATTTCCAAACTGCATGCCACTTTCATCCCCAAGGATGATCAGGTTTTCCAGATCATGGACATGGGTTCATCGAATGGCACTCTGGTCAACGGAGAGCCTCTCACTGCCCGAGAAGCAGTAGATTTGAAGAGCGGCGACGAGATCTCTTTTTGGCGATATGTTTTTGAGTTTTTGAGTTTGGATGATTTAATCAGGCAGTTGAAATAATCTCTGCAAATCCTACCAGTTGGCGTTGAGTACCACATAGCCGTTAGAGATGGTCTGGTCTATCGCTCGGGTGGGGCCGATGTAAACGCCTTCCCAATCCCGGTGGAGCTGGATGAAACCGATGCGGGCAAATAGACTATTGGGTACCAGTTCTTGAATCCAGTAAATCTCCCAAACACTGCCCTTGGTCGAGATTTTGTTGACTAACAAGTCGGACATGGAAGCGAAGATAATATGGTACTTGCTTCCGTGGTTGAATTCTGCGCCAATTCGGGCGGCATAGTCGCCAAAGAAGGGCAGCGTGTAGCGAAAGCCTACATAGTACCAATGGCCGTAGTTGGTGGTACCGGGGCCTTCTTCGTAGGATGCCAATCCGGTCTCATATACCGGCATGGTTTCGGTTACTTTTGCTCCGGTGATGGGATGGACGACATCCATCATGAAGGGCAACTCGTAGCGCATGCGGCCGGCGGTAGGCCGCAAGACAGTCATGGCGTAAGCGGCAAAAAGATCCAAACCAGAATTGAAAATGTTCTTGACCTCGAACAGGCCGTTGACTTGGAGATAAAGACCCAAGTCTTGGCTGGTGGGCGCGCTGGGGTAGATGGGCTCGTCTACCCCGGGATAGAAGATGGCAAGATTACGGGGACGGAATTCATTGATGGTGACGAAGGAAAATTGGACCAAGTTGTCGTCCAGGAAGGGCAACTTAGTCTCCAGCATGGCGCCCATGTTGTGCATGGGATCGATGCCGCCGTCTTGGAAAA
>JAUVBB010000255.1 GCA_030591445.1 Deltaproteobacteria bacterium
ACGCCCTCATAGCGCCAATACCATGCGGGCACTCAGACTCAAGGTGACCACCAAACCCATTCTTCCCCCCACCAACACCAAGGTGTCGGCGCCATTGCGCCGCCTGGTATTGCGCGGCTTGTCCGTGGCCAAAGAAGCTCGCTATTCTTCCATGACCGAATTGCTGGCGGAATTGTCCAAAGATCCCAGACAGCGGCGGCGCCGAATTCTGCTGGTGGTGGCCGGGTTCTTGTTGATTGGGGCCAGTTTTTCGGCGGCGACGGTTTGGCAAGATCGCAAACAGAGTCTGTGCAAAGGTGCCCAGCAGAAACTTGCCCAAGTGTGGGACGATGAAATTCGAAATCAGGTGAAAACATCGTTTATGGCTTCGGGCAAGACCTATGCCGCCGACACCTTTGCCCGGGTGGAGAAGCGTCTCAACGATTACACCAGCCAGTGGGTGGCCATGCGTACCGATGCCTGCCAGGCGACCCATGTGCGCGGAGAACAATCCGAACATTTACTGGATCTGCGCATGCTGTGCTTGAATCGGCGCTTGGGCCAATTGCGGGCGCTGACCGATTTATTTGCCCGCCATTGCGATGGCACCGTGGTGGACAAAGCGGTCTCAGCGACCTTTGGCCTGACTGATTTAGCCGTTTGTGACGATACCGAAGCTCTGACGGCCGTGGTGGCACCGCCGCAGGATGCCCAAGTGGAGAAAAAGGTCAACAGCATCAGACAGCAACTGGATCAAGCCGTGGCCAGGCAAAAAGCGGGCAAGTACCGGGAGGGTTTGGCGATTGCCGAAAAAGCAGTCCAGGCACTTGCCGAACTCGATTATGCGCCGGTGCAAGCCGAAGCCTATCTGGTCCTGGGCGATCTGCAATCCTATACCGGCAAAGGCGTTGATGCCGAGGCCAGCTTGTATAAGGCAGCCAAAGCCGCGGCGGCCGCCCGGGATGGCGAGTTGCGCGCCAAGACCACGGCCGCGCTGGTGTATGTGATCGGCTACCAGCAAGCGCGTTATGATGCGGCCCTGACCATTGGGCATTTGGCCGAGGCGGATGTGGCCCGAGCCGGCAATAGCTCGCTGTTGCAGGCCGAGGTGCAGGGCAGTGTCTCCATCGTTTTGGCCACCCAGGGAAAGTACCAGCAGGCAAGGCTGCGGCTGGAGTCTGCCCTGAAGTTGATTCAAGCCGCTTATGGCAAGCGGCATCCCAAGATGGCGAGCTTACACAACAACCTGGGCAGTATTTTGTATCAGCAACGCAAGTTTTTCGAAGCCAAGGAACATTTTCAAGTGGCGCTATCGGTGTTCGAGCAGACCTTTGGCCCCCAACATCCCAAGGTGGCCAGCGCTTTAAATAACTTGGGCTTGGTCATGACCGATCTGGGTGAATTTGCCTCCGCGCTTTCCCACTACCACAAGGCGCTGGCGCTCAAGGAGGCGGTCCTGGGTGCCGAGCATCCCGACGTCGCTTATTGTTGGAACAACTTGGGAACGGTGGAGTACGAAAGAGGGAACTACGATAAGGCTAGCAAGCATTATAGCCGCGCGCTGGCCATCTGGGAAAAGGGTTTGGGTGCCTTACACCCTCTCTTGGCGCAGCCATTGACCGGGCTGGGTACTTGTGCCTTGGCTGCCGGTCGCGCTCGGGAGGCAGTGCCTCCCTTGGAAAGGGCCTTGGCCCTGCGCGAGAAAAACGGGGGTGATCCCAACGATTTTGCCGACACCCGCTTTGCCTTGGCCCGAGCGCTTTGGCTTGAGGCCAAGCATCGGGCTCGCGCCTTGCAACTGGCCCGTCAGGCTCGTGAGACCTACAAGGCCGGAGGAGAACAGCGGCGTCGATCCGAGCAAAAGGTACAAGCTTGGCTGCTGGCCCACCGGCGTTGATGGATCCATTCCCAGGAAAACGTCTTCGGATATTTGCCGCCCTTTGTCGCTCCGGGGTATGATGAGGGATTGGAGAAGACATGGCGGGAGATCGGCCCAAAGACCCGGCGCTGACGGTCGGGGACGATTTCGAGTTGGACGGTGATACGCTTGCCTCGGTGGATGGGGACGAGCCCGGTGCGGACCTGACCGAACTCAAACCCGGTTCCCGGGTGGGGCGCTATATGATTCTCGACCAGCTCGGCCAGGGGGGCATGGGAGTAGTGTACCAAGCCTTCGACCCCGAGTTGGATCGGCGTATTGCCCTGAAAGTATTGCGGGTCAAGAGTAAGCGCCAAACCCAAGCCGACCGTTCCCGTGACCGATTGTTGCGCGAGGCCAAGGCCCTGGCCCAGCTTTCTCATCCCAATGTGGTCTCGGCCTACGATGTGGGCACCTTGGGCGCGGACGTTTTTGTGGCCATGGAGTTGGTAGATGGCCAGACCTTCAAGGAATGGCTGCGGGATGAAAAACCGACTGTGTGGGAGCGAGTGCGGGTGTTGACCGCGGCCGGGCAGGGCATCGCGGCCGCCCACCGGGCCGGTTTGATTCATCGGGACATTAAACCGGACAATATCATTGTGGGGAAAGACGGCCGGGTCCGAGTTTTGGATTTCGGTTTGGCCCGGGCGGCGGTGCTAAGCGACCAGTCTGTAGACAGCAGTGTAAGCGCGGAAAGTGCCGACGGCAGCCTGGACCAGAGCGAGGATAACAGCGCCAACGGTTCTTTGTTGTCTGGCTCCTTGACCCAGGCCGGCTCCATCGTGGGCACGCCGGGGTATATGGCTCCCGAACAGTACCTGGGCGAAGTCGTGGATGCCCAATCTGATCAATACAGCTTTTGCGTGACTCTTTATGAAGCCCTCTACGGGCAACGGCCTCACCGGGCCAAGCGGATGTCCTCTTTGAGGAAGAAGGTGCTCCGGGGTCGCATAGAGCCCCCGCCCGCCGAATCCTCCGTCCCCCGGCATTATCGCCGTATCGCCCTGCGCGGCTTGTCGGTAGACGCCGAGGACCGCTATCCTGCCATGGAAGCGTTGCTGGCCGAACTGTCGCGTGACCCCCGCGTGGCCCGTAAGCGGAAATTGATCTGGGCCGCTGTCATTGCCGCCATCGGGCTCAGCTTTGTCGGGGCCTATGTCTTTCAAGCGCGCAAGCAGCAACTGTGCGTCGGGGCCGAACAGCACCTGGCCGGTGTCTGGGACGAGCAGATCAAGGAAAAAACCAAGCAAGCATTTATCGCCTCCAAGAGCGCTTACGTAGATGATACCTATCAGCGTTTCGAAAAAATTCTGAACCATCGGGCCCAGGCATGGGTGGAGATGCGGACCGAGGCCTGCACCGCAACCCGCCTGCGCGGAGAGCAGTCGGCGCAACTACTCGATCTGCGCATGCGCTGTCTGGATCAGCGCTTGGCCGAGACCCGGGCTTTGACCGCACTGTATGCCGCTCAGGTTGACGGCAAGATGATCCGCCGCGCTCTACCGGCAGTGCGTGGGCTTTCCGGGCTGGCCCGCTGTGCCGATGCCGAAGCCCTGCAGGCAGTGATTCCACCGCCGGAAAATCCAGAGATCAATGCGCGCGTGGAGAACATTCGCAAGCGAGTGTTTGAAGTAGCTGCTTTACAAAAAGTAGGCAAGAGTCCCCAGGGTCTTGAGATGGCAAAAGAAATAATCGTAGAAGCCGCCAACCTGAATTATGCGCCACTGCAGGCGGAGTTGAACTTTGTCTTGGGAACCATGCAGTCAGATGTCGGCGACGGCAAAGCCGCCGAGGAATCCCTGTATCGCGCCGAACAATGGGCGGCCCGGGCCAAGGATGATCACCTGCGTTCTAAAGCCATCTCCCGCCTGGTTTTTGTGTCTAGCTATCAGAACTTTGAGCAAGACAAGGCAGCGACTCTGGCCCGCTTGACCGAAAGTGCCGTGATTCGCGCCGGCAGCGATCCCGGGGCCATGGGCCGGATTTTGTACATGCAGGGAATGCTACAGCGCAAGGCGGGCCACTACGATGAAGCGCGCGGCTTCATGGAACGGGCCATGGCCAAGTGGAAAGAATCCCCTGCCGGTGGCCTGGGCCGAATGGGCTATGCCCTGAATGAAATTGGCTTGATATTGAAGAACCAAAATAAGTACCAGGAAGCCAAAGAATACTATCTTCGGGCTCTGGCCCACTTTGAACGATCGCTGGGTTCCCACCATCCAGCCCTGGGTTCGCCGCTTAACAATTTAGGCGCGGTATGCGTTCGGCAGAAGAAATTCGAAGAAGCCCGCTCATACGTGGAACGCTCATTGGCGATTCGACTCAAGGTTCTGGGTCCTGACAGTACCAAGGTAGCCCGTACGCGCGACAATCTGGCTGCCATTTTGATGGAAATGGGCGATCTAGCCGGTGGCCAAGCACAGTATGAAGAAGCCTTGCGCATTTTCGAAAAGGTCAACGGTTTGCAACATCCAAGGCTGACCAAAAGTCTGTTGGGTTTAGGAGATTGTTTCCTACAGCTCAAGAAAGCCGATTTGGCCATCGCGCCGCTGCAAAGAGCATTGAATCTCAGCGCCAAGTTAAAGGAATTGGCGGGGCAACACGCCAATGCCAGTTTTCTCCTGGCCCAGGCTTTGTGGGCGGCGGGCGGGGATCGAACCCGGGCGCGCACTTTGGCGCGCAATGCCAGCGAAGTCTACCGCCAGGATGGGCCAAGCTGGCAAGCAGGGAAAGCGGAAGTCGAAACATGGCTACGGGCTCACGGGGGGCCCATCAAGAAAGAAGGCGATGGCCGAGAGTGATACATTTGAGAGCGCGTCCGATTTGTTGGTGAGTGGGGAACGTCGTTCGATAGCCATTTTGTTTTGCGATCTGGTGGGTTCGACCAAACTCTACCAGGAACGGGGCGACGCTTTTGCCCGCCAATTGGTGGGCCAACTCCATGAACTTTTTCTCTCCGAGTTGAAGAGTTTTAGCGGCCGGATGGTGAAAAATATCGGCGACGGCTTCATGGTGACTTTTTCCCGGCCCAAGCAGGCGCTGGCCTGTGCCATCTCGGTGCAGCGTCGCCTGGAGGAGTACAACAAGCAAGCCCCACCCGCCGACCGGATGCAGGTACGCATTGGGGTGCATCACGACAAGGCCATTGTGGAGGACGGTGACGTATATGGCGATGCGGTCAACACGGCCGCTCGCATTCAGCAAAAAGCAGGGCCCGAAGAAATTTGGGCAAGCCTCGCCACTTGGCGAGCTGCTGGTGGTTTGGATACCGAGATCGTGCGTTTGGGCGAGGCCAAGCTCAAGGGGCTTAGCCAGGCGCTGGCTTTGGTCCGAGTGCTCTGGCAAGCGGCGGACATCGAGGCGGAGCGAAAGCGACTGCTGGAGCAAGAGCTGTTGCCCGAGTTGGTCGAGGCGATTGCGGCCAAACGCTGTGTGCTGGTGCTGGGCGGATTGACCCTCGGACCGCGACAAGGCGCGATTAGCGGCAGAGTGGCCCAGGTGTTGGCCAAGGAATTGGGCATGGCCGAGCGCCGGGGCAATATGTTTCTGCTTGGATCTTTGTTCGAGGAAGCAAAGGGAAGAGAGGAGCTTAGCCGGGTCAGCGTGGCCAGCCTGGGCAAGGAACGCGATCGCCGACCCGAAATTTTACGGGCCCTGGCTAAGATCCCCTTTGACTTGGTTCTCACCACCGATCAGGACCAGAGAATGCAGCGAGCGTTGGCAGCTGCCGGTCGGTCCGTACTGTTGATGCCTCATTTGGCACAAGCCAATCCAGCGCGCGCCGAAGATGGTCAGCTGGGTCTGGTTAAAGTTTATGGCGACGTGTCCGATCCGGATTCTTTGGTTTTGACCGAAGAGGAAGCCGCCGTACGTTTGGACGGCTTGCGCCTGGTCCCCGACGAGTTACAGGGGAAGCTGGCGGTCGCTTTGCTCTTGTTTGTCGGTTTTCGCTGGAGCGACAGTAGCTTCCGTCGCCTGTATCGACAGTTGACTGCGCACGTACCCTCTGGGCAGCAACGCTGTGTCGGTCTGTCGGGCAAAGTGGCGCCCGGAGTCAAGTCGACTTGGCGTAGACGAGGCCTGCGGCTGGCCGCGGCGAATGAGACGGAGTTTGCCGGTAGTTTGGTCACCGCGCTTGAAAAAAAACGGCAAGCAAGCGCGGCGGCGGGAAAAGAGTCCGACAAGCTGGGGGATTCGTCTTCCGGAAACCAATGGAAACGACCCTACAAATTTCTCAGTTCGTTTCAGGAAGAGGACGTGGAGATCTTTTTTGGCCGAGAGGAAGAGACGGCCAAAGTATTTAGCCAGGTAGTCTCCCACCGCTTGGTGGTATTGCACGGACCGTCGGGGGCGGGCAAAACTTCTTTGCTCAATGCGGGTCTCTTTCCGCGCCTGCGCCAGGAAGGCTTTGCCATAGTTGTTCGCCGGGCGCTCAAGGACCCCGAAGGTGAGATTCGTCAAGGGGTCGGCGAATTGCTCCGTAAGCATTCTAAAGAAAGAAAGACAGAAGAGGATTTCACCAGCAGCACGGCTGTCAATATTCTCACGGCAAGCCTGGGCGAGTTCCTCAAGGAATCGACGCAAGTACTGGCCCAGCCGCTGGTGTTGGTGCTGGACCAATTCGAGGAGTTCTTCCTTCGTTTTCCCAAGAAAGTTCGTCAGTCTTTTGCCGAATCCCTGGGCACGGTGATTCGGCAGCGTGGTCTAAACGTGCGCTTCGTTTTATCGATGCGGCATGATTTTTTGGCGCATTTATCCGAGATGAAGAACCGGGTTCCGGAAGTCTTCCATCACGACTTTTTCCTGCCGAGCATGAGCCCCGAAGGCATGGCCCAAGCCATCGAAGGTCCCGCGGAACTGGCCGGGCTGAGCTTTGAAAAAGGCTTGGTAGCCAAAATCTTGTCTGACCTGGGTACGGTTGGCTCCGAGCCGCCCCAGCTGCAAATCATCTGCGATCGCCTGTATGATGTCTTGGCCGAAGACGAGAGAAAATTCACACTGAAGCACTATCAGCAACTGGGTGAAGTCCGGGGTATCTTGGGTAGCTATCTGGAACGTTTCATCGAAACCCGGGCTCCCGGCGCCAAATCCCTGGGGCGACGGGTACTCAAGGCCCTGGTCACTTCCGTCGGTACCAAAGGCGTAGTAGATGCAAACACGGTGGTTCAGGAAACCGGCGATAACCTCCGCGTGGTCACGCGCATGCTGGAGCAGCTTATTCAGGCCCGGCTGGTCCGCAAGCTGGTTGCCGATGGCGAAGAAAGCTACGAACTGAGTCACGAGTATCTCATCGACGAAATCGAGCACTGGATCGAGGAGAAAGATCGCGATTTAAAGAAAGCCCGTGAGCTGCTGCGCCAAGAAGTCATCAACCACGAAAAGTTCGGCCTGCTGATGGCCCACAGTCGCATCTTGATTGTCCGCCAACACGAGCAAGAGCTGTCCCTGAGCAAAAATGAAAAAGATCTCATTACCAAATCCCTGCGCCATCACCGAAGCAAAAGGCGCTGGACCGTCGCGGCATTGCTTCTATCCGTGACCCTGGCCATCACCGGCAGCATAGTCGGCGTTCGACACCTGCGCGGAAACCTGTGCGCCGGCGCCCAAGAAAAGCTCGCCGGTGTCTGGGATGCCACGGTCCAAAGAAAAATGAGCCAGGCCTTTGTCGGCACCGGCCGAACGTATGCCCAATCTAGCTATGATCGGGTGGCCGCCCTGTTTGATACCTATTCCGACCAATGGCAGGCCATGCGCACCGAAGCCTGCGAGGCCACCCATCTCAGAGGCGAGCAGTCAGAGCAACTGCTGGATTTGAGAATGGCTTGCCTGGATCGGCACTTGTCAGCGTTTCAGGCCATGACCACCGTGTTGTCAGATCAGGTTGACGGCAAAGTCATCGATCGAGCCGTGTCGGCGGCCCATGGTTTGCGGAGTTTACAACGCTGTGCTGATGCAGAAGCCCTCAAGTCGGTGGTGCCCATGCCCGAAGATGCGGAGACGCAAAGACGCATCAAGCAGCTGAGCGGGAAAGTATATCGGGCCAAGGCCCTTGAGATTGCGGGTAAGCATAAGCAAGGTTTGGCGGAAATGAAGGAACTGGTCGCCGAGGCAAGAAGCCTGGCCTACCCCCCAGTCCTGGCGGAGGCCCTGCATTATCAAGGCTGGTTCCAGTCCATCACCGGCAATGCTGAAGGCGGTGAGGTTCTGATGAGCGAGGCCCTGCGTTTGGCCGCCTTGGCTCGAGACACCGAGCTGATGACCCTGATAATGAGCCATCGAATATTTGTGCTTGGTTTTCGATTGGCTCGTTACCCAGAAGCGCGACAACTTGGCCAGGTGGCCCAGGCCATGGTCGAGCTGGCCGGTAGCGGCGCGATTGTTCGGGGAAATCTATTAGCCAATATCGCGGTTGCCCTGTGGTCCGAAGGTGACTACCTGGCGGCCAAGAGCCACCTGGAAAAAGCCCTGGCCATTTACGAAGCGGCTGGCATACGAGATGTACCCTCGGTCGCGAGCGCATTGACCAATTTAGGTAACAACTTGGCTAAATTGGGAGAAAGCGAGCTGTCCGGGAAACAATACCAGCGCGCACTCGCAATTTCGGAAAAGGCGCTCGGCAGCCATCATCCCGATGTGGCCCGAGACCTGTGCAACCTGGGCGCCAATTTGAGCGGCCAAAAAAAATACGATCAAGCACTATCGCACTTGCGGCGTGCGCAGAAAATATTCGAAAACGCCTTCGCTCCCGACCATCTTTACGTAGCCACCGTTGCCAACAACATTGGCGAAATCTTCAACGGCAAGCAAGAGTATCCCAAAGCCATTCCTTACTGCGAGCGAGCCCTGGCCATCGGCCGGAAAAACCTCACCGCCATGCACCCGGTCCATGCCTATCATCAAATCTGCCTAGCGCGGGCCTTTTTGGGCCTGGGCCGGGACCAGGAAGCGGTCAAGCTATTGGAAGCAGCCGTAAAAATCCGCGAACAGAAGGGTTCCAGCCTCAGCGATCGAGTAGCGGTACGCCATTTATTGGCCAAAGCACTATGGGCTGCCGGCCAAGACCGGGTACGTGCCCGCCAAGAAGCCAGAAAAGCTCTGGCGATGGTGGACAAGTCAACCGAAAAGGGAAAAGCAAGCTGGGAAGAGATCAACCGCTGGCTAAATTCGACCAAGCAAAATAAAAAGTAGATAAAGCGCCCTAAGTGTAGCTCACGGGTGACACAATGGAAATGACATAAATACGGGATGTTGCAACATATGTAGATATAGTTATGTATATTTTCTGCATAATTTCTATTATCGGCTATAACAGTGACTCTTTGTAACACATAGAAAATACTGGCTTATTAGTTCACCCAGGGAATGGTCCGATTGTTGCAGCAATAAATCAGAAGCTACAAACAATAACCAATTTGGAGGATGAACTAATGAAGAAAAACATGAAAAAGGCAAAAACTACCAAGAAACTGAATCTCAAAGCCGTTCGAACCGGGATCAAAGCAGGCGAGGAGTATCCTCAGCGAAAGACTAAGGAATTTGTTTAATTGGCATTTTATTAGATTCGTTTTTTGAATTAGAGAGCCCAGGTGGCTCTCTTTTTTTTAGATTTGTGCGCAAAAGCAGTGAAGGCCGCCGAGTTGTTTCATTAGTTCATTTGATACTTTGCTTTCTTTGGTGGCTTTGATGGGGGTCACTCCGGCTTTGATGAATTGGGATTCGGCCTGTCGATCCAGAGCGGGGATTCCCCAGGGTAGGTAAAGTAGGGAGGCCTGGTTTTTTCTTAGACCAGGGAGAACATTGCAGTAGGAAAAATCGAGATTTACCGTTCTAAACAAATTGTCCTTTGGGTTGATGCGAAGGTCAGGCACGCCATGGACTCGGTAGCCAAGTTTTTCTAGGGCTTCACAATATTCCAAAAGTTTCGGAAAGCGATCGCGGGCGTAGGCATCGTATTCGGCATGGATGTATTGCCGGGCTTGCTTGGGATCTACAAAATGGGTGGCGAACAGGGATTTTTGCTTCAGCAGATCGGGCAGAAGCTCCAAGCCGCGGACTGGGTCGGCGATGAGGGCGCGGGGTTTTCGGAAACGACCGAATTTTCCCAAAAGGGAAATGTCCAGGTCAATGTGGAACGATGCCTGGCCGGAGCGGGTCTTGATTTCGTCATCGACATTGATGCCAAACTCCTCAGGATCACCCATAACTTCGATATCGCAGCCGAGTTCGGCTTCGAGGCAGGCTTGGATTTCTCTGCGGGACAGGCCCAACTGGGCTCGGTTTTCCGCGATAGTGTCGGCGCCAACGAGGCAGACTTCCTCGCCGGTTAGGAGATTGCCACCTTCCCAATGCAGACTGGATCGTACCACTCTAATTCCGTATTGGCGCTGGGCTTCGGTCTCTGATAGGGCATCGTCCTGGCGATTCTTGCCCTTGGAAAAATCACGCGGAATATACATGACCGGATTGCCGTCTTGATCGCGGGCACTGCGGGCATTGTCC
>JAUVBB010000286.1 GCA_030591445.1 Deltaproteobacteria bacterium
ACTAAGTTTCTATTTAGTGCTGACACTAGGACCCTCATTTTTTCCTCGGTCACCGCGCCTGATCGCCTGCGTAGATCATGCATCGCGCGAGTCCTCGACTAACTGATTGCTATGAGTTTTTGGTTGGTTTCCCGCAATCGGGCACTGAGTACCCGGGCGATATTGATGACTACCAAGGTAAAACCATTCCGGTAGATACGGGCAAAAGAGTGTAGGTTTTCATTGCTCAGACAAAGCAGTTCGGCTTCCGCAGTAGTGCGAATGCTGGCCGAGCGAAATTCTTTATCGACCAGCGACATCTCGCCGAAAAAACTGGGCGCATCCAATCGGGCAATTAAGTGCGGGGAGTTATCCGCCCCTTGCTGAAGCACTTCTACCGAACCTGCCACCAGCAGATACAGGCAATCGCCGATGTCCCCCTGCTCAAAAATCAGCTCGCCCGGCGGCACAACTCGGTGCTGGGTAAGGTCAGCCAGCATCTCAATTTCTTCAGGCAACAAACCTTCAAACAAACGCGACTTTTGTAATTGCGTGACTTTGTTCACGACGAACTCCGCCCAACCGCTTTCGGGTTAGTCCTTGCCGCCATCAGTGCCGCCCGGGGCAAAGAAATCATCAAGTCGATGATCTTTGTTGAGGCGGGCCTTGCCTTCGGGAGGAAGCGGCTCGATAAACTCAACACCTCGTTGTCGATGAATCAGGTAGATGTTTCTGGCCTGCAACTCAATATTGAAACCCTCGCCATGATCATTTATCGACATGCAGTACACCTCATTGACGTCCTCACGTCGCGGCCAATAAAGAAATTCTTCGCCCACCAAACAACCGAAAAATTTCCGCGCCGACGAGCGCTGATCCTCAATGGCCCGATCGACTTCATCACTATTTTTTTGGGCAGCTTCTGCCTCGATCTGCAAGGCCTCCGACTTATGCTTGTGGTCTTCCGCTTCCCGAAAAAGAACCTCGGCCACCCGACGAGCCTGCCTGCTTTTGATTCGTCGCTCCGAGACCCCCATATTGATATCCAGGCTGCGCGCCCACATTTGCTCCACTTCTTCCCACAGGCTCATCTTCCGGCTATTTTCCCGTTCATAGATCGCCGAAGATTCACGCAGATCCTTTTCCGTTCGACCAAGCTCTTTTTCCTTGCCTTTCAAATGGCGCTTTAGCTCTGCTTTTTTATCTTTCTCGGCGGCCCCTTCCAGTTCGGTTCGAAGCGACCGAACCTCTGCCTGTCGGGTCAGAAAGCGGTGTTCGACAGCGCCCATCTTGGAAAACAGATCACTGACATCTATCCGCTGGCCTTCGAAATTAGCCACCGCTTCATAGGATTTGTTTTCAATTTCCGCAGCTTCCGCCAAGCGGCGGGCAGCGGCGTCCTCGTGTTCTCCAGCCAGATACAACGAATCAATCGCATTTTTCTGCGTTAGTTCAGCTTTGAAACTCATGAGATTGACCTGGGCCAAGAGCTCTTGCTGTCGTTCCTGGATTTGCTCTTTTTTGCTCTCCAACGCGACCAACGATTCCCACCATTTAACGAAATCTTGCCGCTGGAGAATCGCCTGCACTTCACGTTGCCACAAGGCCTTCATCTCTCACCTCTGGGCAAAGCAATATGGTCGGGAACCGATCAAAGCCATCAAGAGCCCGGTGCCAGGATAAAGGGATAGGTAACACTGGTCTCGCCTCCATCCGTGGGCGGAAAGCGGATAGATTTTACTCGGCTAACGATGCAAGCAGCCAATTCGCTATCACCAGTCGTGTTTTTCACCACTTCGGTCTCGATGACCTTGCCTCCCGGGTGAATAACAAAGCGAATGACGATTTTACCCTTCAATTCTGGATTACGTTTGAGCCGTTTCTCGTAACAATTCTTGATGCCACCCAAGCGACGCTTAATGCTTTTGACAATGTCGTTCTGGCTTCGGGAATCCGAGTCGAACTCTTGTAGAGCCGCGGAGGAAATTCTCGCCACCACCCGCGCTTCTCGTTTCCGCTTGGTACCTTTGCCGGCCTTACCCACCACCCCGCGGGTCCCCATATCCTCGATATTGGCCGCCGCCCCCGCACCAGACACACCCCGCTGACCGGTTTGGCCGGCAGTACTGGCCCCCTCCAGCCCACCCACGCCATCGAAAGCCCCGTCCCCAGTACCGGTAATGGTACCATCCCCAAAGACGTCAGCAACAGCCCCGCCAACCGCCAAGCCACCGCTGCCCTTGGTGCCCAGAACCTTGAGCAAACCCCGGCCGGCCACTTTCTTTTCCATTTTCTTCCTGCGGCTGGTGGCCTTGGCCTTACGCACCTCTTCCCCGTCACCTTCGCCATCAGCCTCGGGTTCCGGTTCTTCTTTTTTCTCTATTTTCTCTTTGACCTGTTTCGGTTCTTCTTCCTTGGCCGCCCCGGCACCATCGGCATCTTCCGGCTCCGGTTCGTCTTCTCTGTCGGGCATGATCATCTTGGCAAAGCGATCGGGGATATCATCAATGGTAATTTCTTTGGGCAGCGGGGTATTGGCAGCCCAAATCCAGATGATGATCATGCAGGCAAACGTAGTAAGAAAGGTCGAGGTATAGGGCCAGTCAATATTACGAACCCAGTATCCCTTCGCCACCTGCGGCAACTGCGGCCGGGCGGGTTCGGGGGGGGGCTTGACAAACTGGAACAGCAGAATAAATTCACCCACGACCACGCGTCCCCGGGACTTGTCGGTCAGTTTCAGGTGATAAGTATCGCCGGATTTGCGCACCAGGTCTTGGCCCTTGAGCGACTGCAAATCGGCAGCCTTGTCCCCCACTGACAAACGCCCGGTCATCTTCTCGGTAAAGCCTAAAAAATAGTCATGCCCTTTCAACTCGAAGACAGTGAAACTCTTGGGGGCGTCGGTAGCGGGGAGAATGATAGTATTGCGGGTACTAGTGCCCACGGTGACCGATGTTCTTTTCCGGATCAGTTTCTCTTCGATGATCTTACCGGATCGAATCACTCCGATTCTGAGAATCAGATCTTGTCGTGGTTCTGCCATGGCCTGCGTCCTTCCCGTTTGGCTTTATGCGAATCGAACGTTTTGATCCCTTAGCTCAGCCCTCTTCCGTCTTGATAACCGCAAACTTGTACTGACCGTATTCTGCCTGCCCAGCGGTATAGAGAATCTCGGTCAGCAAGCGAAACGGCACCCGCTTGTCGGCAATAATGGTCAACAAGCCCTTGAACTGCATCTCTTGTTTGCTTTGGTTGTACTTGGCAATTAGTTTGTTGCGATCGGCCTTGGACTTCAATGCCTCATAAAGCGGGGTGATGAACATCGAAGCCGGATTGCTGTCCTTCTTAAAGCTAGGCGCGACGCGACCGTTGACCACCTCGGCAACCCTGATGTTCTCGACCAGGATAACCCGTGCAGAGATGGCCACTTGCAAGGCCTTCTGCGGCGCTAATTGCGAACTGGAGTGCGGCAAACGGGTATCCGGTGAGGGCACTATCTGCACTGGATCGGAAGAATAATCTTTGAGCAAATAGCAGAGGATGACCGTAAAGAGCGCCATCATAGGCAACATGTTTAGACTGACCGATTCGTAGCCGCCTCGCTTCTTTTTTTTCTTTACTTTATAGGTACCAGCCGGCAATTCGGATTCTGGTATCACTTGTGCGTTCTGGTTTTCCACTGGAGGCTGCTCGCTCATGGCACTTTCTCCTCAACCAAAGCCCAACGGTCAGGCGATCTCCGGACTAAGAATGACATCGTAAAATAGAGCCCGGCCCTCGTAATCACGGGTGGCATCCATGACCTTCACCAGTACCTCATAGGGCACATCTGGCTGGGCGTAGATGATGACCTTGGTCTCCTGCGGGAAGCCGTTCTTGATTTTAATGATCTCTCGAGTCAACTTTTGGGTATCGTAACAAGAGGTTGCCGGCGGCGTATTGCTCTGCATGGCATCACGGCAGAGTTTATCACTGGTTAGCAGAGGAATGGTTGGCCCTTTGGGCTTTTCCGCACCTTCCGCGGCCGCGCCGTCGCTCACCTGCCCCAAAACACCGCCTACGCCGGCGATGAATATCCCTTTGTAGGTAATGCCGACCGTCAAATTCAATTTCTTTTCTGGCTCTTCTGGATCTTGTTGTTGAGCAACACCGGCTTCCATCGGATCTTGGTAGCGAGGTGCGTTGACATTGACCACCCCAACCTGGACCAAACCGGTCGAAGTGAATAGAATAAAGGCCACCAGACTAAAGACGATGTCCATATAGGGCACCAGGTTCAGTTCGACTGCTTCGATTTCCGAATTGGACCGATCAGATGGTTTTGGACCCATTGCGTTGCTTCCCCTTCCGACTCTCTATCCTAAGGGTAAAGACATCGAGTCAGAGACAAAGTTCCCGAGCCGAAGCTCGCCATCGCATCAAGACATCCGGTCAATAGCCGCCGAGCTGCCTTTTCCCCGCGTGATCAGGAGATTTTCTAGCTTGACGGAGTACTGATCGATTTCGTCGATGATTTTTTTGGTCATGTTGGTTAGGAACATGTGTCCGATCATGCAGATGACCGCGATACCCAAGCCAAATGCGGTGGTGTACATGGCCTCGGCAACACCTTGCGCCAAAACCTTGGCCTTGAGTTCGGCACTGACCGCTCCCACTGCCCCAAAGGCGGTGATCAGCCCAGTGATAGTTCCCAAAAGACCTAGCAAAGTGGCAAGGTTGGCAATCTGAGCCAAATTGGAAGTGCGTTTCTGCAGCACCGGTACAATCTCCAGAATGGCTTCCTCAACCGCATTGCGAATTTCAAATTCGCCGCGATTGGCCCGGGTCAGGCCGGCTTTAACCACTTTGGGCAGGGCCGCCCCAGGAGCCGCATTACACAGCTTGATTCCTCGCTCGATATCATTGCCCATGATCAGTTTTTGCACCTGGGCCATGAAAGCTTCGGCGTTCACATTGTATTTAAAGAAGATAAAAACAATGCGCTCGATGATAATGGCCACGCCCCAGCACAGGGTTATGCAGTTGACGTAGATGAAAGGACCGCCCGCATCAAAAAACTCTGCGATAGAGCTCATAATGCCTTCTCCACCCGCCTCTTGAGCCAAAGCAACAGCGGGAAAGAGGGTCAGCAAAGCGAAGATTGCCTTCACCGAAACCGTGCTTTTGGATATCATCGTGGTTCCTCCAGAGACGTGCCACATTGGATACAAAACTAAAAGGGAGCTCTCTTGATCGGCTCCTCAATCTTGGGAATTAGTTTACGCTCCAGCTTTAGTCCTTCAAAATTTAAATTAGATCGAGGCAACAGGTACCAAACCTCAGGCTTCTGGATTTTTCCCTCCACCCGCGTCACCTCTTCAATAACGACCTGCTTCACGGCTTTTTTCTTAGCCTGGGCAGGAGACACCAAAAACAACGCTCCCACCAGGCAGATCAGCCATACCCAATTCTTTGCCATCCTGTACTTCCTTATAAGATGAAGTAAGCCAGTGGGTCAAGTTTCATTAGGAAACCAACCGCCTAGCCCTTCGAATGCTTACTTTTCATCACCGCCGATCTTAGCCCCTTCCGCGGGAGCGGACTCCGACTCGTCTTCTTTGCCGCCACCCAGTTTTTTCCCGCTTGACTCAGGGTCAGGATCTTCATCTTTGCCACCCGATAGTTTGGGCGCGGTCGTAGCGGCTTCCTTGGTGCGAGCCTCTTCCGCGGCCTTGGCCGCGGCAGCAGCCTCAGCTTCGGCGGCGGCCTTGGCTTCAGCTTCGACTTTCGCAACAGCATCGGCTTCGGCTTTTTGCTTCTTTTCTTGCTCGCGAATCTTCTTCTCGGCATCCCTTTTCTTGCGCCGTTGCGCTGACTTTACCGCCCGCTCCTGCTTCTTCACTGCTTCGGCCAAGTAATCGGAAAGTTTGTCGTGCCGTCCACCCGCTTGCTGGTATTGGGACAGATTTTCGACGGCCTTGGCAAGGCGCTGAGGTTTCTCGTAGCCTGGTACCTGGTCATCGAGATAAAGCACGCCCAAGTTGAACAAGGCCTGCGGATCTCCAGGTCGCAATTGGCGCGCCTGCTGATAAGCCTGTTCCGCCTCTTTGAAATGTTTGTCTCCGCGCAAGGCATTGCCCAAATTGAGATAAGCCTCATAGAAGCGCGGTGCCAGGGCAACGGCCCGGCGCAGTTGCTCGGTGGCGCCGGTAAAATCCAGGGCCTGGCTGTAAAGCACGCCCAGATTGTTATAGGGTTCCGGTAAATCTGGATTCAGCTCAACCGCCTTGCGAAAAAAGGCAATGGCCGAAGTTGAATCCTTCATCTTTAAGGACACGAAGCCCAAACGAATCTGAATCAATGCATTGGTAGAATCGATATCTTTGGCTTTGTGCAAAATTCGCTCGGCCAATTCAAACTTACCCCAGGAATAGTAGGCCTGGCCCAGATACATCATAGCCTGCACATTGCGCTCATCGACCAAAAGCACACCTTTGGCCTGTTCGGCGGCATCTTTGATTTTGCCCATCGATAGCAACAGACTAGCCAGCTGATTGCGCAAACCCAAATCTCTCGGTGCCGCCCGAATGGCAGCCGCCACCGCGGCCCGCGCGGGCCGGTCTTGATCCATGCGCAGGTAGAGATTGGAAATATTAACCACGGTAGGCAGGTGTGCCGGGTGAATGCGCAAGGCAGCACGGTAGGCGGATAAGGCGTCTTGATATTCACCCTTGCCCTCCAGCAACACCCCGCGATCGTACAAGCACTGGAAACATCTGGGATTATCCTTACCCGCACGATTCACAACGCGCAAGGCTCCGGCTGGATCCTGCGCAGCCATTTGCGCCGCCGATGCCAACAAACCAGAGGTCTCCTCGTCGAGCGCCTCGGTAGGTATCTCTACCTTCGGGGGGAGGGCCTCTTCTGCCGCCACCGCTTGTTCTTCGCTTGCCGGGACAGCTTCTGCCGAAGAGGTAGTAGTGCGATCTTCCTCGGTAAGTGGCTGGACGGTCTCCTCGGCAGCAGCATCGTCTTGCGCGGTACTTGTTTGCGCTTCTGCTTTGATTTCTGGAGCCGAGGCGCAAGCAAAATGACCGGCAGCCAACAATGCCACCAGGGTCCCTAGTCCAAACCGGATTCGTCTCCGTATGATAGTGCTTGTTCTCATATCATTTGCCCGTTGGCTTGATCCCAGTCTGGGCTTCCCGCAGCAAAGGCATCGGTCCATGCCGATCCAGAATCAAGGCTCTTTGGGGTTCTTTCTGCAGAGGAAACTGAATCGGCTCGTAGCGATTCAAACTGGCATAAGCCTTTTTGGTCCAGTCGTTGGCAAATTTGAACATCTTTGATTTTTCCATGGTCTCTTGGTAAGCAGCCACCGCCTTACGGATAGGCGCCTCCGCATAATCCAGCAATTGACCCTTGTACATGTCGCACTCTTCTTCATTGAGACCGCGGGGACAAGGCGCATTGACCAGTACGGTAGCGAAGTTCTCGTACAAATAGCCCAACCGGTAGTAGGCGGCCAGTGTCCACTGTACCCGCTTGTAGGCAAAGACGGCCTTGTATCGGTTTTCCATTTTCTTCAGCTTGACCGCTTTGAGACTCAGCGTTTTTTTCAAACGGCGCATGGGCACATCGAAGGTGATATTCTCGTAACTGCGCAAGACCAGGTCCGCCATCTTGAACTTGGCCCGGGCCGCGGCCTCTGCCGCTGGTCCACCAGCGGTCAATTTGTAGCTATCAAAGGTCTTGAGTGTGTTCTCGTAAGATTTCCGGGCATTCTTGTGATTGCCGAGATGAGTCCAAGCACTTGCGATCTTGCCCTGGGCCACTACGATCTTCTCATGTTGAGATTTATGCTTGCGATAGGTGCGAATGAAACGCCCGTAGAGCCCGATGACGTCCTTCCAGCCTTTTTTCTTTTCCAGCACCAGACCGGCGCGAAAGAAATTATCCGCCGCGTCCGGTCGGTCTCTAAACAGGCGTGCGTAGCGTTCGTAAGCGCGCGCAGCCTTAGCATATTGCTGGTCCCCTTCCAGACCCACGGCCGCGTTAAACAAGGCATCCGCACGAAACTTCGAATCGGAGTAATTGTTTACCAGCTTGAGATAATTATTGATAGCTCGCTGGAACTGGTAGCTACCCTCGGCGCTACCGGCCATGAGAAACAAAGCTTGGTCGGCAAAATCGCTACCAGGGTAATCCTTGACGATTCGCTCGTACACCTTGCCTGCGGATAACGGCCGACTCGACCAAGTGTAACACAAGGCGGCGTTGTTAAGTGCCTTGTCCGCGTTCTTGCCCTTGGGATCGTCGTCGACCAGGCGGATGAACTCGGAAGCGGCCTGGTCCAGCTTCTCCTGGGTACCTTCTACCTGGTCCGCGTCCACCATCTTCTTGCCATCGGACATGTACCGATTGGCTTTTTTGAAACGCGCACCTAGCTCAAACTCGCGTAGCGCCTTTTTTTGCATCGGATCGCGCGCAAGCGCGGCTAGCTTACGGCTCCAGATTTCCACCTGTTCCCAGTCTTTGGACATCAGGTAGCTCTCTACCACCAGGTTGATGGAACTAGTGATCAAATCCCGATCTTTGGTAGCGCTCATGATCTGCGCCAAGCGTTCGCGGGCGATGTCGAAATGGTCGTAAGCGTAGTAGATTCTGGCCGTCTTGAAGATCATGTTGGCCACTTGCTCATCTTGGGGCAACTTGCTTACAAAAACGTCGGCCGCTGCGATAAATTTCTTACGCAAGGCGGGTATTTCCCGCGGCGTCATCGCCAAGTCTGCCGGACGACTCGCGCTGGTATATATCTGTAGGGGTTCAAGCTGTTGGTCAGCCTCTGCCTGTTTGATGAGATTCAGGTAAGACAAGATGACGGCGTTGGCGGCATCGGCCAGGTACTCGGTACCAGCTACCGAGTCGCGTACCTCGGTGTATTTGGTGGCGGCCTTGGCAAAATCAAGCGAATAGTAGTAACACTCGGCCACGTAATAGGTCAGCTTGTAGACATCGCGGGAATCCGGAAATTGCTCCAGGTAACCGGAATAGCCTTGGGCCGCCTTGGCATATTCTTGCCGCGCCGGTTCGGGCTGTTGTTGCTCTTTAAATCGTTGGGCCAAGGTATGGTGTCGCACCGCGGAAGCATACAGGGCATTTTCGGCCAATTTGTCGGCCGCGAGTAAAGCCTCGACTTCCTCCAGGTTGGCCTCTCGCCACTTGGAGCCCTTACCCAAGGCGGCCACCATTTCTTCCTGGGCCTTGGTGGCATCATCCGGACGCTGCAAGCGGTAATAGGAATCCACAATCGAGGCCATCAGCTGCGGGTTCCGCGGGTGGAGTGGATGCTGGCGCAAGGCTTCCCGGTAGGCCTCGATGCTGCGTTCAAACTTGGCATCGATGTAATAGACCTCCCCCAGTTTCCGGAAAAACTCACCCTGATATTCTCGCTTCCCTTTCTGTTGAAAAAAAGCAAGGGCGTTGGCTACGCCTGCGCCGGTCCAGGACTCCTCGGCAAAAGATAT